>JBARWP010000243.1:0-3612 GCA_049646905.1 Pseudaminobacter sp.
GGTGATAGGACCATGTGTTGAGAACTATATCGCCCGGCCCGGTTCCCGCAGCGCGAAAGAGCATGTCCAGATTGTGCCCGCTCTCGCCCGGCAGCGAAGGCTCGAAAATCGGCCCCGGCGAAACATAAATGCGCTCGATCCCGGAAACATCCACTCCGAGAAAGCCTCCGAATGGCGGGGCGTCGCGCTGCAGCCTGACGAGTTCGTCCTTCTTCAGCACAGGCAGCCGCGTGAGTGCGGCAATCGAATCGATCGAGGCCGGATCGAAGCCCGCATCGTCGAACCGCCGTTTCAGGCCGGGAGCCTTTGCAGCCGCGCGCACATATTCGGCTGCAAGCTCCTTCCATACGGGATCTATGCCCATTCACTCGCCACTTCGCAAAATCGACCGGCTGCCTTCAGCAAGGAGAAAGCGCATTGCCGCGCCTGTCCGCTCGGTCCTTGTGTCAGACCGGGCAATCGGGGTTGTAGGACGGCTCACGTTTCTCGCGCAGCGCCGCGACGCCCTCGCGGACGTCGGTTCCCATGAAGCCGAGCATCTCAAGCGCCGTTGATGTATCGAAGATCGGCCCTGCTTGGCGCAGCCAGTTGTTGAGCGAATATTTGGTCCAGCGAATGGCGCTCTGCGCACCGTTTGCCAGCGAGGTGGCGGTTTCGAGTGCAACCGCCTGCAGCGCATCGTCATCGACGCACATCGAGACGAGACCGATCCGCTCGGCTTCCTCGCCGGTCACCGGCTTGCCGGTCAGAAGATAGTATTTCGCCTTCGCCATTGTCGATTTATGTTTGAAATTGGGACTCAAGCAGTGAATGATTTCAATCGCTTGTGTGAGATTGAAGTGTAACACCTTACGCTCCAAATGAGACTCCATCGGGCATACGTTACACTCAAAATGAGATTGATCGACCGGTCGATCGACCGTAGTCTCGCGTATGATCTCATCCCCAGATTACCCTGATCATGACGATTGCCCGGAGGAATTCCTTCGATATCTGCTCCGCCGTACAGGCGGTGTGGTAACTGCTGAGATCGTTGCGGCTGCACGTGAAAAATTTGGCATCCCGCGATCAACGCTGTTTCGGCTGGCTGCACGGTTCAGAAAGACGCAACGAACATCCAGTCTCTGCCCCAGAAAACGCGGCACACAAGCAGGTGCGGTCCGGCTGGACCCGAGAACCGAGCGTGTCATCGCCGAGCAAGTGGATGGCTTCTGGCTTAGAAAGGAAAAACCAAGCTTTGCTGCACTCTTGCGGCGTATTCGGGAAGCCTGCCTGACGGAAGGTCTGTCCCCTCCTCACCGGAGCACCGTCCAGCGTAGAGTGTCGGAACGTATCCCTATGGCAGCGGCCCGCAAACGGGGGGAACGCGAGATTGAAGCCGCCTCGACGCCAAGCCCTGGTCAGTTCAATGTCGCAAAGCCGAACGCCCTTTGGCAAATCGATCATACCATCGTCGACGTCATTGTTGTTGACGAACAGTTTCGTCGGCCCATCGGTCGACCGGTTCTGACGATCGCCATCGACGTTTGCACGAGAATGGTAGCGGGTTTCCATTTATCATTGGAAGCCCCATCGAGTGCGTCAGTCGGCCTATGCCTCCTGCATGCGGTGTACGACAAGACTGCCTGGCTGGATGAGCGAGGAATTGACATCCTCTGGCCTGTTGCCGGATTGCCCGAGGTTCTTCACTGCGACAATGGTGCAGATTTCAGATCACGAGCGCTGGCCGATGCCTGCAAAGAGTACGGCATGAAACTCCTGTTCAGACCGCCGGCCACACCCCGGTTCGGCGGACATATCGAACGGCTGATCGGGACAATGATGGGAGCAGTTCATCTGCTGCCCGGCACAACGTTCAGTAATGTGAAGACCAGAGGCGGCTACGATTCAGAGGGCCGCGCGAATCTTACATTGCGCGAGTTGGAAAAATGGATCGCGCTGGAAATCGTCGGCAAATATCACCAGCGGATACATACCTCGCTGTTGCGCCCTCCCCTGGCGGTCTGGCGCGAACGGCAAGGTGAAGTCGACTTCAACCTGCCATCTGATCGAATGGCATTCTGGACCAGCTTCCTGCCTGGCGAAAGGCGGCGCCTGCTGAAAGACGGTATCCATCTGGAAAAGATCCGGTACTGGTCTGATGCATTATCACGCGATGTCGGTCGTGGCGCCGAACTCGAGATCAAATATGATCCACGAGACCTGTCCCGAATATTCGTTCGCCAATCAGATGGCAGGTTTATTGAAGCACGGTACCGCAATCTCGCATTCCCGCCTGTTTCCTGGTGGGAGTGGAAGCACGCCAAGAAGGCCCTTCGAGACCAGGGACGGCTTGAATTGCATGAGGATGTTATATTTGCGGCTATCGCACAACAGAGACAGATCGAGGATATCGCAGCATCCTCAAGCGCAAAAGCACGCCGGAATGTTACAAGAAGACCAACTGAACCGAGCCGAGAAGGACACAGTACCGTTCAATCTATCGATTTGACAAAACATAATCATTCTGACGACGACACGGAATATTGGGATCAATGATTGAATTCCCTCACCTGGCACCCGGTGCCGCCGCACTGGCAAATGGACCAAACCATACAAGGATTCGTGCCATTCGGTCCGATCGATGGGTCGGCTTTGATCGCGCTCGTCGGGTATTACGGCATCTTGATGCGTTATGCGACCATCCGCCAACAACACGCCCACCCGGCCTCGCTATTTATGGTCATAGCGGTATGGGCAAGACCATGCTCGTGGAAAAGTTCAAGCGCGATCACCCGCCCACCATGAACCACAGCACCGGCGTGGAGAGCATGCCGGTGCTGGCAATTACATTGACGTCGCGCCCAACAGAGCGCCGGATATATGGGCAGTTGCTGATGGCAATGGGAGCCAGCATCAACGAACGTCTGACCCTCATGGAACTTGAGATCAGAACCGTCCTCTTGCTGAAGAGCAACAATGTGCGCGTTCTGGTGTTTGACGAGGTCCATAACCTTCTCGCTGGAACCCCGAGGGAACAGCGCGTGATCCTGCAGCTTCTGCGATATCTCAGTAACGAGATCAAAGCTTCACTCGTCTGCCTTGGCGTGTCGGAAGCGCGCGACGCAATTGCCGGCGACACCCAACTGGCCCGGCGACTGGATCAGTTTGTGCTGCCCAGGTGGAAGGCAGATGAGGAATTCCAGGAATTGGTGACGGCGATCCTGCGCAGCCTGCCTCTCAGAGTGCCATCGGGTTTATCGAGCCAAAGCCTTCGCCATCTTTCTCGCCTCGGTGACGGCATCACGGCTCGGGTGTTCGGGATATTAAACGAACTCGCAATCGAGGCGATCAAGGACGGTATCGAGCGCATCACCGATGAAAGCATCGAATCCTGGAAGCCTGCCCTGGAAAAGGAAGCAGCGTTCGCATAGCCGCCAGACGTTACACTCCAATTGAGACTCCCCTGCCCCGAGTCTCAATTGGAGTGTAACTTTCGCGCGCAGAATGCCAGAGTCCCAGATTGAAGTGTAAATCGACACCGATCTTCAGTTCCGCGGCGGCGGCTGGAAGCGCAAGCAGCGCTCCCGCCGCCAACGCAGGCAAGAATTTCGCGATTTTCATGTCATTCTC
>JBARWP010000244.1:0-34052 GCA_049646905.1 Pseudaminobacter sp.
ATCCGCGTCGTTCCGGCCTGATGGTAACCATCGGTAGCAATGTCCAGGATCGCTGAAAGGCGCTCCTTTGCCGGATGCCAGTAGTCGAGGTAGCCGCGCCCGGTCGCTTGCAATTCCTGGTCGAGGATTTCATGGGCGCGCAGCACCGAGCGGGCATCCTGGTCGGTAAAGCGGAAATCGATCTTCAATGTCGGGTCGCCGAAGCGGTCATATTGGTCCGACAGCCTGATGCGGCTGTCGGGGTTCGGGATCTGCTCAGCGTGATAGCGCAGCGTGTAGCGCCCGCCATTGTTGCCGATCAGGACAGGAATCTTGGTCTCCTGCAGGAACTGCTGCAGTATCGTCTTCATGTCCCTGACCGTGCGAAGCGGCGCACGAATCGTATTGTTGACATGCTTCCACCGCTGCAATGGCCACGGCGTGCTCGAGTAGCTCGAAAGTCTCCGTGAAAAGTGCCTTTTCCCGGTCAGCGGGTTGGAAAGGCATAGGCTGATAAGCGACAACGCGCCATTCATGTGCCGGTGGTCGCTGATGCCCGGATTGCGCAGCATGAAAGCGGTGTTCAGAAGGTTCTCCTGCTTCTGGACATCTTCCTTCATCTTGATGCGCCGCAGCGCATAGACTTTCCTTGTGTCGGGCTGGAACAGGAAATCCTTCGAATCCTTGGGGTCGTTGAAGACGATTGTAGAGATTTCGCCCGCTATATGGCCCATATAGTAGCGGCCCAGGGGCCCATTGCTGCCGCCGAACAGTTGTGGAAACGATCGTTGCAGGTTCAGCAACAGGTGGGTGGTCCGTACGCCACCGCCGGCCAGGACGTAAAAGCGCGCCTTCTGTATTTCCGTCGCGCCGCCCAGGGAGTTCCTGACGCTGAGGCCGGTGACTGTCCTTTCCGGCATGTCCAGTTCGATGCCGGTCACGGTCTGGCCGACGCATAGCAGGATGTTTGCGGAATGCCGGATGCGGTTGCGGTAGCGGTTCGCAAGGTTCGATGAGGTGGAAAAGCGGCCCATGTGGTCGACGTTACAGGACTTGAACCCTTTCCATCCGGCGAGGGCGCGGGAAAAATCCGGATTGCCGCAGGCGAGGAATTTTGCGGCACTCTCGTGCCACATGGCGATCTCGCTATAGCTGATCGGCCACCCCGAATGCGGGACGTAGTCCCGCTGCTCGAAGTCGATGCGGTCGAATGGGATGCATTCGCCGCCCCAGGCCCAGGTGGTGCCCCCGAGGGCCTGCCTGGTGACGACGTCCATCTGCCCATGCCGAAGCTTGTCGAGAATATCGGTCGCTTCCGACATGAGCCCGGTCGACCTTGGGTGAAGGCCGCCAGCCTCGATCAGGATGATCGAAAGGCCTCTGGCCTCGCATTCAAGTGCGACCGCCAGTCCCGCCGGGCCAGCCCCGGCGATGCAGACGTCAAAGGATCGGCCGTCTTTCGGGAGCTCTGAAGCGATTGTCATTGGGGGACCGCATCTCGACACGCATTCATAAAACTCATGACAATAATGGCTATCGCAGAAACCTGCTGCGTATCACGGCGGAGCAACCGGGGCATGTCGCGCAATTGGTGACGGGCTGGGCGGACGCATGGAATCCACCCGAAATCGGTTCTCATTCCTGGAACTGCATATTGAGAGGAAGCGGCTCATCCGGCCGCGGGAATAGAAGAAATAGGGATGGGACATTCTGGCGGGACTTCTCCGATGCGGTCGCTGGTGTAATCAAGCTGACCGCGGGCATGCTGGTTAATCGAAAAACATCGGCAATGTATTGAATAGCGGCATCATTGGACCAGTGCAGGATTGGGGCCGGGCGACAGGCTTTCGAATTGTTCATGCGCCCAGTATTCCGTCAGCGAGGCACTGTTGCGCGCCTTTTGCGAGGCGCGCCTGTCGAGCTCGAGCTCGATGATCGTGCGCATCTTGTCCTTGAATTCTTCAGCACTGAACTGTTTGGCATGCTGCCTGATCAGTAGTGGCTCGAACTGGGCTTCCATGGCTTCGAAATAGTCGATCGCCTGCAGGAGCCCGTCGACCGACTGGTCCTCGAACAACACGCCGGTCTTGTTGGGTATTACCGTGTCCAGTACGCCACCGCGGCCATAGGCGATAACCGGGCGGCCGCTGGCCATCGCTTCCACCGGAGTGATGCCGAAATCCTCCTCTCCCGGAAAAACGAGGGCGCGGCATTTGGACAGGAATTCCTTCAGCGTATTGAACGGGACCCTGCCGAGGAAGGTGATGTTGGGTCCGGCGGTTGCCTTCAGCCGGTGGAGTTCCTCACCTTCGCCGATGACGACCAGCTTCTTGCCGTTGCGGTTGAAGGCCTCGACTGCGAGATCGACGCGCTTGTACCGGACCAATTGTCCTGCACAGAGGTAGAAGTCGTCGGTCCTCTCGGCTGGCAGGAAATTCTGGACCTGGACGGGCGGGCAGACCACCTTGGAACTGCGCCGGTAATATTTGGCGATCCGATGCTGCACATGGTGCGAGTTTGCGACGAACACATCCACGCGCGCGCTCGTCGAGACATCCCATTGGCGAAGCCGTGGAGCAAAGAACGGCATAAGGGCCCGTGAGACCATGCCGGAGTTCGCGCGGTAGGTATGGTAGTGATCCCACACATAGCGCATCGGCGAATGGCAATAGCAGATATGAACCGCGTCCGGCGCCGGGATGATGCCCTTTGCCGGACCGGACTCGCTGGAGATCACCAGATCATAGCTCGACAGGTCGAAGCTCTCGAGCGCGAAGGGCATGAGCGGCAGCAGTTTCTTGTAATGAGCGGCGGCGCCGGGAATGCGCTGCAGGAGCGAGGGTATTATCCTGTGGCGCTTCAGCTTCTCGGATACTTTCTTTTCATCATATACGAGCGTGAAGATGTCGGCGTGCGGATAAAGATCGCTCAGTGCTTCCAGCACCTGCTCTCCACCGCGCATGGATACCAGCCAATAATGGACAAGAGCTACTTTCACTGCGCCACCCCTCGTTGAGTGCGGGCAGCATAGGTTGGGCGTCGGCGCCAGGAAAAGCTGGGAAAACAGCATATGGAAAGGTCAAGCGACCGAACCGCCTCATCCTATTGAGGGTGAGAGGGGTTACCGCGCGCAACCGGATTTGCTTCCAATGCAGTATCCAATGCGCCGTGCTGGCATCGACAGCGCAATTGTTGCTCCAAACTGGGTACGCCAAATGCTGTCGGCCTTCCAAATCCCGCCCGCCGGGTGCGGTCGGGTCGCTGTGTGCTCGGGCTCAGGCACGTCGCAAGTCATTGCCTGGTTTTGAGGATGCCTCCCTTGGTTGGAATGGGGGTAGCCGATACCTCTTATTGGGTGCAGGCGGCTAATTGACCGTTTCCGGACCTCGCTCCTACGCTCGGCGCGAATATTTGTGGGCCACGTGAGACTTGGGGTGCCGAGATGCCGGTCATTGGCTCTAAGACAGCATTTGTTTTTGCGTGCCGCATTGCCTGCCTGGCTGCGTTGACGCTTCTGGCTGTCGCTTCCATGGCTGAAGCGGCACCCGCCGATGAAGATTTCCGTCTGCTGCCGCAAACCCGGCTCCGCGTCGTCGTGCTGGAGTGGATCGCTTCCACCGGCGATTACAAGGAATGGACGGTTCTCAACGGAGAATACACCGTATCCAACGCCGGCGAGATCTCGGTTCCGCTGATCGGCTCGTTGCGCGCGGCAGGACGCACGCCATCGGAACTCGCAACGGAGATCGGCCAGGGCCTCAAGGCGCGCACGGGGTTGATGCAGGCCCCCGATGCCACCGTCCAGATCATCTCCTATCCACCGATCTTCGTCACCGGTCATGTCGAGCGCCCCGGTGAATATGCCTATACGCCCGGCCTGACCGTCCTGCAGGCCATTGCACTGGCCGGCGGGCGGGCACGCCGGCGCGACGGCAACGGGCTGGATGTCGAGGTCGACCAGATCCGTTACTATGGAGAGTTGCAGAAAACCGAGATCGATCTTCCGCGCCTGCAGGCGCGGCGCGCGCGGCTGCAGGCGGAACTGAACGACCAGGCCGATATCGTGTTCCCGCCCGAGCTCCTGGCCGCCCAAGGCGACGTCAAGCAGATACTCAACGAGGAAAAGAGCATCTTCGTCGCGCGGGTGGAGGCGTTCAAGCGTCAGTTGGACTCCCTTGATGACCTGCGCATTCTGCTCACCAACGAGACCAAGGTGCTGGCGGAGAAAATCGCCAGCATGGATCGTCAGATCAAGATTGCGCAGGACGAACTGAAAGACGTCTCGACGCTTGCCCAGAGGGGCACGGTCACGCGCTCGCGGGAATCGGAAATGGAACGGCTCCTGGCCGGCATGCAAGGTGACCGGCTCGATCTGGCGCTCGCCTCGATGCGCGCAAGCCAGAAGATCAGCGAGACGGAACGCGAGGCCGTGACGCTGAAGGGGCAGCGCAAGACGGAGATCACCAGGGACCTCCAGACGGCCCAGGCCGAGATCGAACAGATGGTCCTGAAGCGGCAGAACACCCAGGCCGTCCTGATCGCGACCGGGGCTGCGGTCCTGCGTCAGTCGAAAGGCACTGCGATGGACGATGTGCCGCTGAACTTCACCGTCATCCGTGACAGCGGAAAGCAGGAACTGGCTTCGTCCGAGGCCGCGCAATTGCTGCCGGGCGACGTGTTGAAGGTCGACCTGGTGATGCCGCCGGAAGAGACCTCGTCCGTCAACCCGGCGCGATCCGTATCGACACAATGAATGGGCTTGGCATGGCCGAGGCTGCATCGAGCGAGGCGTGAATGGTACTGCAGGACATACGCAAGATGACGGCGGCGGATCGTGCGGCGCTTGGCCAGAACGCCGGGCAATATCTGACATTCCACGACATCTGGATGTTCCTGCGCCGGCACATGGTGCTGATCGGTATCGTCAGCCTTGTCGGCCTGGGTTGCGGCGTGGCCTATATGCTCAAGACCGTGCCGTCCTACACGGCAATAGCGCGCCTTGTGATCGATCCGGAGCAGGCGCGTATTGCCTCCCAGGACGCCTATACCGGCACGATCATCATCGAGGCCGCCGTGGTGGCGAGCAAGGTGGAGATCGTCAAATCCGAAGCGATCGCGCTTTCGGTGATCCGGCAGTTGAACCTGACCGAAGATCCCGAGATTTTCGAGAATACGTCCTGGCGGGCAAGCCTGCGCAAACTGGGCACCGGGATCGCGTCCATTTTCGAAGCGGACGAGGAGGTGCCGGAAACGGCCAAGGTGCTCGACGAGGAAGATCTAATGCGCAGAGCCATGGCCGGGTTCCTGTCGCGGGTTTCAGTGCGGCGTGTCGGCCAGTCCTACATCCTGGAAATCGGCTACACCTCCAATGACGGGGCGAAGGCGGCACGTACGGCCAACGCAATCGCCAACGCCTATATAAAGGCCGGCATGAATTCCAAGTCGGAAGCCGCCCGCAGCGGCGCCGATTGGCTGGAGGGTCGCCTGATCGAAGTGGGCCGCCAGGCGAAAACGGCAGCCCTCGCCGTCGAGGAGTTCCGCGCCCGCAACAATATCCCCCAAGTCGGCGCCACCTCGTCGCTGGAGCAGCAGCAAATCTCCGAGATCAATTCGCAATTGCTGGCGGCCAAGGCAAATACTGCTGCGGAAGCCGCGAAACTCTCGACCATAAATCGTCTGCTCGATGGTGGAATCCCCGACGGCTATGTCGACGATGCGCTGAAAAGCACCTCCATATACAAGCTGCGGGACGATGCGCTGGCCGCCACCAATCGACTGAATGTCTTGAAAAGCCGGTATGGGGAAAGTGGCGCGGCCGTCCAGGCGGCAGAACAGGAAATTGCTGCCTTCCAGCAGGAAATCAGCAACGAGCTTTTGCGGATCCAGGCTGTGTATAAAGCCAATGTCGAAACCGCAAAGACCCGCGAGCGGCTACTGGAAATCGATTTCAGGACAATCGTGGAATCAGGCTCCGAAAAGAACCTGGCGCGAGTGGAACTCGAGGAGCTGGAAAGTCGTGCCAGCACCTACAGACGCATGTATGAAAGCGTGCTGCAGCAGCTTATGTCGACCTTGCAGAAGGAATCCTTTCCTGTCGGCGATGCCCGCATCGTGGCTGCTGCAACGACTCCCTTTACCAAGACCTGGCCGAAAAGCGCTGTGGTCATGCCGTTTTCGCTCGCTGTGGGCCTGATATTCGGCCTGCTCGCCGCCGGTGCACGCGAATTGACGGACCGCCGTGTCGGCGAGGGCAACCGGCTGGGGCGGGAACTCGGCCTGCCGCCGCTGGGGCAGGTTCCCAGGGTGAACCTTCTGCCACGCCAGGGCACGAGCATGCTTCGGCCGGTCGGCAAGCTGCCGGCTTTCAACACGGCCACATCGGAATTGCAACTTTTGCGCCGTGTGCTGGATGCTCCCTATTCACACTTTGCCGAGTCCCTGCGGGGCATCAAGAACGCGATCGATTCCGTCTTTCTGTCGAACGACGTGAAGGTCATCGGCGTGACTTCGGTGATGAAAGGGGAGGGCAAGACGACAATCGCGACCAATCTGGCGCAGCTTTATCTCAATGAAGGCATGGCGACCGTTCTGGTTGATGCAAACTTCCAGGATGCGCATCTGAGCAACCTTGCTGCCCGCAGCAGCCGTGAACTGAACCTGGTGATGGCGTCGCCTCCGCCGTCCTTGCAGGCCGCTTCGGCCAAGCGTCTGCGTCATCCGCAGTATCATGGCGAACGCAGCGAGGCCGAAGGTGGCGAATTGCAGGCCGAGCAGGTGGAAGTTACGAGCGATGTGACTGAGAGCATACCGAATTGCGCGCTGATGCCGTTGGTCACCGTCGGGCAGATCAGGAACGCAGCCGATCCCCATCACAAATACGGCCACCTGCCGGCACTGAAGTCGATCCTGGAAAGCCTGCGCCGGCAGTACAAGGTCGTCATCGTCGATCTCGCGGCCTTCGAGGGATCGGCTGATGCGCAGAGTGCGGCCTCCTACACCGACGCTGTTCTGCTGGTGGTGGGGAATGCCAGAAAAATGACGCTCGACCGGCTGAGCGGCGCCCTGGTCGGCTATAGCAAGGCCCGGGTGAGCATTCTCGGCGCGGTGCTGAACCGCTGTGACGAAGCACGATCGGCTTTCCGGCGCGGCAAGCAGAAGCGGAGCATGCTGCAATGATCGAGCTTCCCAACGATCATTGGCAGGGAAACGGTTTTGTTCCACGGCTGAACTTGGCGATCGGCATTGCCACGACGGGCCGTCGCGATATCCTCCAGGCGGTTCTGCCCTATCTTGCGGCACAGAGCCGGATGCCCGAGACGATCGTCATCTGCGTTGCCGCCGATACCGATATCGACAAGACGGCTGTTTCGCGTCTCGGTCTGCCGATCCGCATCATCAAGTCGGAACGCGGCCTGTGCCGGCAGCGCAATGCGATCATGGGCAATGTCCCGGACGCGGATGTGCTGCTTTTCCTCGACGACGATTTCCTGCTGACACCGACCTATCTGTCGCAGGTCGAACGTGTTTTCCTCGATGCGCCGGACGTGGTGATGTGCACCGGGACGGTGGAGGCGGACGGCATTACCGGCCCGGGCATTCCGGTTTCGGAAGGGGTAAGGATCATCGATGTGGTGCGCTCGCGCGGACAGGACAGTTCGCCGCCGATCATGCCTATCTACAACGCCTATGGCTGCAACATGGCGGTGCGCATGCGCATCGTCAGGCATGTCGGGCTGAGATTCGATGAGAATCTGCCGCTTTACGGATGGCTCGAGGACGTCGATTTCAGCCGCCAGATGGCACGTTTCGGCAAGATCGTGCGTTCGGGCGCGCTGCGGGGGGTCCATCTCGGCACCAAGCGCGGCCGCACATCCGGGATCAAGCTCGGCTATTCGCAGATCGCCAACCCGCTCTATCTGATGCGCAAGCGGACGATGAGCGTGCGGCATGCCGGGGTCCAGATATTCCGCAACGTCGTGGCCAACCTCGTGAAGGCGGCTCAACCGGAATCCTGGGTCGATCGGCGCGGGCGGCTGAAAGGCAATCTGCGGGCCGTAACTGATCTTCTGCGGGGGCGATTGGCGCCCCAGAACATCATGACGCTGGAATAGCTGATGGCCGCGCCGCGCCCCGATCGTGTCGTCGTCATCAACGATCGGTCCGCACCGGTGGGCGGCGCATCCCACCTCTCGCAGCTTTCCGCAAGACTGATCAAGGAGCGCGGCGTGCCGGTGACCTTCATCGCCGGCGACATGCCGGAGCCTGACCAGCATCGCTTCGAGGTCCTTGGCGCGGGCGGCGAAACGCTCCTCCAGCAAAGTCGTGCCTCCGCATTCTCCAACGGCCTCTACAACCGCGCGGCGTTGCGCCTGCTTGCGGACTTCATTGACAGCCGCGACACCGACAGGACCGTCTATCACCTGCATGGCTGGTCCAAAATCCTGTCGCCCTCGATCTTCCGGGCGCTGGCGGGTGTCAGGCAGCGCGTGGTGCTGCATGCTCACGACTATTTCCTCGTCTGCCCCAATGGCGGCTTTGCCCATTATCCGGATCGGCATGTCTGCGACCTGACGCCGATGTCGGCAAAGTGTCTTGCAACACAGTGCGACAAGCGTGGCTATTCGCAGAAACTTTGGCGGTCGGCGCGGCATGCCCTGCGTCAACGCCTGTTCGGCTTGCGAGAGCAGGCCGCCAACATTGTCGTCGTCCATGAGAAGATGATCCGCTATTTCGAGCGGGCAGGGGCGATTTGCGATGACATCGTGGCAATCCGCAATCCATTCGAACCGCCGCTGGCCCATCAGGCAAGCCCCTGGCTGTCGCGGGATTTCTTCTTCATCGGACGGCTCGAACCGGAAAAGGGCTTTGAAGATGCTGCCGAAGCTGCAGAGCGTGCCGGCGTCGGCTTGCAGGTGATCGGCGACGGCGCCGGCCGCGAACTGCTGGCGCGAAAATATCCGTCCGTCGTCATTCACGGCTGGAAATCCAAGGCGGAACTGGCGCGCATCGTCACCGACGCACGCGCGGTCGTCATCTCCTCGCGTGTGCCCGAACCCTTCAGCCTGGCGGCGGTCGAGGCGGTCGGCAGTGGAATCCCCGTTATCCTGCCGGCTGAAGCCCTCATCGCCAGCGACATCGTGGAAACCCGATCCGGATTGACGTTCCGGGCAGGGGATATCGCCTCGCTCGCCTCGGCAATGTCGCAACTGGTGGCGAGCGACGATCTGGTGCGTGAAATAAGCATGAACGGGTTTCGTGTGGCTCCACAACTTGGCAACAGCCCCAAGCAGTGGGGCGATGCCCTGATGTCGCTCTACTGCCGGATACTGGGCGATCCGAAGGGGGCGGTTTCGCCTGCTCGGGCTAATGAAATGGCGAGGGTAGGGCCTAATCCTTTTGGGCAATGCGTTAGGTCATCTGGCGGTTTGTGAATATCCCGTAGGAATATTCAGGTTAATTCCTCATGATTATTATGAAGGCAAATAATATAAGTTATTCGCTTTGACGGCATAACGACTAGACTGAACGATAAGTTTACCGATCACGAGTGCTTTGTTATCTGTAATAAGGGTTGAGTCTTTGTGGACAGGGGTGCTTGATGCTTGCTATTCCAGATCGCATTGATGGATCAGATCTCCGCTCGACCAGGCAGCGGGGTCGTACAGGCTACGCAACGGCAAAGCGCTTCATGGACGTTTTGTTTTCGTTGGCGGCTCTTGTTTTCCTGCTTCCGGCAATTGCTGTGATCGCCCTGGCCTTGCTGGTCCAGGATGGCCGGCCGATCTTCTACAGGCACAGGCGTATCGGTCGTGACGGACGTGAGTTCGGGTGCCTGAAATTTCGAACCATGCGCCGTGATGCCGATGCGGTGCTGGCTGAACTGCTCGCGCGGGATGCGGATGTTCGTCGCGAATGGGCGACAAACCAGAAATTGAAGCGGGACCCCAGGGTCCACCGCGTCGGGCAGTTCCTGCGCAACACTAGCCTGGACGAGATCCCCCAGTTCCTCAACGTGCTGCGCGGTGAGATGAGCATTGTCGGCCCCCGCCCGATCATCACCGATGAGGTGCCGCATTATGGCGAGAACTTCGTCTTCTACCTTTCAATGGCGCCCGGCGTCACCGGCCTGTGGCAGGTCAGCCGCCGTAGCGATACCTCCTATGCGCAGCGCGTCGACTTCGACGTGGACTATTTCCATGCGCGCTCGATCATTCTGGATCTCAAGATAATGCTGCGGACGGTCGCTATCGTCCTGTTTGCGAGAAATGTCGGATGAAGCGGCTGGTCAGGCCATCACGACAGCCATCACGATGCCCAGCCAGACGATCAGGCAAAATACGATGACGACCCAGCGGCCCACAAGTTTCGACATCACGCTGCCGGGTGGCGTGGGTGTGGTCGCGCGACCGGGATCGCCTTTTTCCGTGAGGGCGGAGGGCCTGCGCGAGCGAAGCAAATCCAGCATGTCACCACCTGACAGACTTAAAATACATGCGATCTCATGTGGTTCCAATATCAGTGCGAAAAGGAACGGGAGACCAATACGGATTGATCAAATTCGTTGCAGTCTAGCGTAATTCCGGGGGGCGTCGAGCCGTCTCCTGGCTGGAATTTTATGGATATCGATACCGGGGCAGCCTGACGAGCCCTTGGCTCGTCAGTGCGGCTCCAGCCCTGATTGGGCAATAACGGGGCAGAGCATGGCAGATACGCTAGACGGAGCGGCATACGACACCTTGTCCGGAAAAGAAGGCCCCAAGGAACGGCTTTCGGCGCTGGCCGGAAGCGGTTTATGGAATGCCGCATCGAAGGTCGTATCACAGACATCCCAATTGGCTGCCTTCCTGGCGGCGGCGAGTATGCTGTCGCCGACGGAGTTCGGCTATTTCGCCTTCGGATCCGCCGTCGCGATCCTGCTTGTCGTGCTCGCCGAAGCTGGCTGGGCCGAATTCGTCATGAAGACGGATGACAGGCCGGAGACGCTCAATCAGGTCGCATCGGCCTCGCTTGTCAGCGGGCTCGCCTTCACGGCTATCGCCCTGGTGGTTGCTGCGGTTCTCCAATGGTATTTCCGGGCGCCGATGGAGGCAGCCCTGCTGGCGATGTTCAGCGCCTGGATCCTGCCCGCAGCCCTGGTCACCACCTATGACGGAATCCTCGTCTACAGAAACAAGCTGCGCAATCAGGCTATCATCAGGATGACAGGCGAGATCTTCGGTCTCGTCGTGGCAATAGGCGGCCTGCTGGCAGGGTATGGCGTGTTCTCGCTGGTGGCCTCCCGGTTGACAACGCAACTCATCAATCTCGCCGGCTGCACCATAGTCGTGCGGTGGCTGCCGTCCTTCAACCTGCGGCAACCGTTCACGCGCGAATTGTTCGAATTTTCACGCCATATACTCGCCAGCCGCATGGTTACCTTCTTCCGGTCCTATGCCGCCACGCTCGCCGTTGGCAGTTTCCTCGGCATGGCGGAAGCCGGCTATTTCCGTGCCGCCGAACGGATCGTCGCTGCCTTTTCCGAACTTCTTGGCGATCCCGCCCGCATGATCGGCTGGATCGTCTTCCGCCGCGCCATCGAACGCGAAAAGGTCGACAACAAGGGCCAGCTCTCCCAAGCCGGAAATATGATCCTGACCCTTCTCCTGGCCATATCGGCGCCTGTCTATCTCGGCCTTCCGCTGGTTGCTGACGGACTGGTCTATTTTGCCCTGGGCCCGGAATGGCAGCCCGCCGTCATCGTCATCTGCATCCTGTCGATCAAGCAGTTGCTGCTCATCCCAAGCTATGTCACCGAGCCCCTGCTGTCGGTCACCGGCAACGTGCGCCATATTCCGCCGATCTCGCTTTTGAACGGCGCGGTTTCGGTCATCCTCATCGTGGTCCTGTCGCCGTTCGGACTGCTGGCGGTTGCACTGGGCCAGAGCTTGGCCGCAGTTGTGGCGCTGGTCACCACTATCTGGCTCCAGAGCCGCTATGGCCGCCTGAACTGGCTGCAGATCCTGCGGCACAGCGCCTTCATCGTGGTTGCCATCGCTGCGATGGTGGCGGCGGTCTATGGGCTGACCGCCTTTGCATTAACGCGTGAGTTCAAGCCGGCCTCGACCATGGCCCTGCAAATTCTCGTCGGCGTCGTGATCTATTGCGGCGCGATGATCGTTCTCAAACCTGCCTCGGTTCGTTCCTTCTGGCTGCTGAGAAAAGGATAGGCGATGAGCAACAATAGTGCTGCGGACGCACTCAAATCGCGTGCAGGCATCCGCCCCCAGGCTGTGGCGGGCCTGAAAGGCCTGGTACGGGGTGCACGTGCAGCCCTCATGCCGGCGCGCATGGCGATCGGGCGGTTGCGGCTGCTGTCACCGCTGCCGCTGCGATTCTCCGGCGCCTATGCCTCACATGCGCAAGCGCTGTCCGCACCGGCCGCCGGCCGTCTGGCCGGCTATGATCACGATGAAATCGCCGAAGTCTCCTTCGACAAGATGTGCCAGGTCGTGCTGTGGGACTATCCGGTGCTGTTCTGGCTGGAGCGGCTGCTGCCGCAGATAGATTGCCTTGTCGATGCGGGCGGCCACATGGGCACCAAGTTTCGGGCTTTTCGCCCGCTTCTGCCGATCGACGGGAAGATCGACTGGATCGTCTACGACCTGCCGGCGATCGTGCGGGCCGGCAAGGCACGTGCCACCAGGGAAGGGCTGAGCGGCCTAAGTTTTACCGACGACCTTGCGACCGTCGAAGGCGCCGATCTCTTCCTCGCCTCGGGCCTGCTGCAATATCTGGATGTGCCCATGAGCGATCTCTTGCGGCGCCTGCCATCGCTTCCGCGCCACTTGCTCATCAACAAGCTTGCCGTGCGCGATGGCGAAACCGTGGTGACGCTCGAGCGAATCGGCAAGGCCATGGTGCCATACCAGATACGCAACCGGCAGAATTTCATGGCGGAGTTGGCCAGCCTTGGCTACCGCGTCGTTGATAGCTGGACCATTCCGTCGCTTTCGCATGTGATCGACACCCATCCCGAACTCGGGGCCAGCCAGAGCATGGGCCTTTATCTCCGGCTGGATTGAACCGGATCTATCGGGTCTGCAGGTGATCTGCCGGCGATGTAGAGCCGTTCCACGCCGTGCACCTGGTATTTTTACTATGAATGACTGGAAATGGCGGTCACAGGTCAAGGCTAGTCCGGATTAGGTACATTTGGCCTACCCAAATGCACCAATGTTCCTCCCCCTAAGTTGGGGTGGATAGTTGGGCCTATATTTCATCTATTTATCAGTCATTTGCTGGAGAAATTTCCCTCGACTTCCGAGCTTGTGACAGGCGGGTTTGGTCCAGGGCGGGCAAGCTGGAGCACATAGATGGCAAGGGTGGGTTTCGCGGAATGGATGGCGCTTGGCAAGGTCATCGCCAGTGGGCAACTGGCGCGCTATGGCGGCCAAAAGCCGGGACCGCTGGTGAAGTTCGAGCATGATTTCGCAGCCAAGTTCGGGGTCAAGCATACGCTTGCCGTGGGTAACGGCACCGGCGCACTGATCTGCTCGCTGGTTGCGGCCGGCGTTGGCCCCGGTGACGAGGTGCTGGTTCCTGCCTATACCTGGATTGCGACCGCCGCCGCACCGTTGGCGGTTGGAGCGGTGCCGGTGCTTGTCGATGTCGATGAAACGTTGACGATGGACCCGGCCGATATCCTCCGCAAGCTGTCGCCGCACACGAAAGCGATCATCCCGGTCCACATGGCCAACATGGTCTGCGATATGGATGCCATCACGCGCATCGCCAGGGAGCACGACCTTGTCGTCATCGAGGATGCCTGCCAGGCGGTGGGCGCCACTTACAAGGGCCGGCGTGTCGGGGCGATCGGTAATGCAGGGGCCTTCAGCTTCAACCAGTTCAAGAATATCAACATAGGCGAGGGCGGTGCCATTGTGACCAATGACGACCGCTATTTTGCCCGTGCGCGCATGTATCACGATGTCGGCGCCGTATTCCGCGGCCACCTCGATAATTACAACGAGCCGCATTTTCCCGGTGTCAACCTCAAGGCCAGCCAGTTGCAGGGGGCCATGCTCAATGTCCAGCTCGCCAAGCTCGATCCGATGATCGAGCGGATGCGCAAGCGCTATCGCAAGATGTCCAGCATTCTTTCGACATCGAAGAAGTTCCGGGTCGGGCCGCACAATGATGTCGAGAACGCCATCGGCCTGCATGTCATCTTCGATACGGCCGACGAGGCGATCGCCTTTGCCAAGCAGAACCGGCGCGGCGTCTACCGCATCCTCGACTCCAGCCGGCACGTCTATACGAATTGGCAGCCTGTGCTCGAGCAGCGCGGAATGCACCCGCATATGAATCCATTCTCCTGGGCTCCGCGCAAAATCGACTATTCGGAAGACTCATGCGCAAAGACGCTTGATCTGCTGGGCCGGACCTGCCGCATCACGCTCGGCGAGCAATATCCGCTGCCGATGATGGCGGTGTTGGCCAAGCGCATGCTAAGCGGCTTCAATCGCCTGCACTGACCGTCATGCACGCTCATACGGTCGATGTCTGGTGCTGGGATCTGGATCGGCCGGAAGGCGAACTGGCAGGCCTGCGCCCGTTGCTGTCGCAAGACGAGCAAGACCGCGCAGCCCGCTTCGTGTTCGAACGGGACAGCAATCGCTACATTGCCGGCAGGGCGATCCTGCGCAGGATACTGGGCCGTTATCTGGCGCGGGAGGCGGCAGGCTTGCGGTTTTGCTACAATGAATTTGGAAAGCCGCGTCTTGCCGACGCCTCCTCGCTTCACTTCAATCTCAGCCATGCCGGCGGTGTCGCCGCATTGGCGATTTCGGACCGCCATGAAATCGGCATCGATGCCGAGGAAAAAAAGCCGCTGAAGGAGGACATTGCCCGCCGCTTCTTTTCCGCAGCCGAATACGGTGCACTGCGCGGGCTTTCGGGGCAGGACTATGTCGAGGCCTTCTTTCGCTGCTGGACCCGCAAGGAGGCCTTCGTGAAGGCGCACGGCGCCGGCCTGTCGCTGGATCTTGCAAGCTTCGATGTCAGCCTGTTGGAGGGTGAGGCACCGCGACTGCTCCGGTTGGGGGACGATGCCACGGCATCCGCGCAATGGCGCCTGGCGAATGTGCATGTCCGGCCCCATCTGGCCGGTGCGCTTGCCGCATTCACCGGCGGTGCGGAGATAGTGCTCAGATATTGTGACCTGCACGATATGGCTGAGTCATATCCGGAGATAGCCGGCCCCTGATGGCCGCTGCCTGGCCGGCCTGATCAGAGGTTCACTCGCGCATCGAGGATGAAGCGCCCGCCGGCGGCATCGAAATGATGGCAGCCGCACAATCCCTGCTTGAAGTCGGGCGTGAATGTCCGCACCAGGCGCTCACGATAGGTTTCCGGGTCGAGCTGTTCGATCTCCATGATATTCAGCCCGAAACCGTAGATTCCCCGCGAATTATTCTGGGAGGGCCGGTAGAGCCTGCCGTTGCGGCTGACCACCCGGCCGGCATTGCGTGCGACCGCACTGCCGATCACGACCGGATTCGCCTTATGCGGCACCACCGAGGTCAGTGCCGGCCCGTCGACCTGAAACACGTAGAGTTCGCTGCAGTGATCCTCGAAGGCGTGGTGGTCGGAGAGATTGGTCAGCAGCCACCAGTTGCCCTGGTGCTGGAACATCGTGCTGTCTACGGGGGACAGGCCGTCGAGCGCTGTGGCATGGAGGGTCCATTTCAGCGGAAATTCGACGCAGCGCCAAATCTCCAGGCGGCGTGCCTGATGCGACTCCGGCATCATGAAGATGTCGTTGCCATGCGAAAATACGAAGGGAAACGACAGATGGTAGTCGCAGTCCAGCGCCTTGCCCAAAGGAACGATGCGGTTGTCCTCAAGCCGGCCCACTGCGATATGCGCCCGTTTGTCATGCGTCGTATAGTTTTCGTAGAAGACGTAGTTCTCGCCGGCATGCTGAAAGAGAAACGGATCAGCCTTGATGGAATCCGGCGTCGGCGGGATTTCCACCGTCTTTGCCGGGTCGAAGTCGTCCACGCCGCCGTAGCCGCTGTAGAGCGTCCACATGGCCGAGCGCAAGCCCAGTTTCGCCTGAACGCTCTTGACCAGCCGTGTCGCTGCCGACCAGCCGGTCCTGAGAATATAGGCGCCGATCTCGCCGGCATGCGGGGCTTCGATGCGGGGTGCGACGGCACCGGCGGGTTCCGGGCGCAGGCTTCGCGTATCCGCCAGACGGCGCAATTCGCGCATCAGCAGGATGACGGCCTTTTCCTTGACGAAAGCGGCATTGCGCGCGGCACTGAACTTGGTGTTGTAGGCGGCAGAAGCGATCGTTTCGGATTTGCTGCCGGCGTTGCGCCGTGCCCGCAGGTAGACGTTGGTTACCGGGGCGTGGCTGCTTGAGGCGGCAAAACCGGTCCAGTCAGCCTTGCGGGAATGGGTGTCGGCAAAGCTCAGCGCCCATTCGCCAAAGGGAATCGCAGCAAGCATCTCATCCGGCAGCCGGCTGGGGTCGTGCCGTAGGACCACATCGAGCTGCAGGCGCCGCAGCATATCCGCATCGGCTTCCGCCACGGATAGGCGCTCGATCTCGGCCTCGCGGCTTTGAAAGAGCGGGGCGTGGAATTGCGGTTGCCGCGCGAACAAGCGCTTGTCGATATAGGAGACGACATCATAGAGCCTGGTCGGCTCGGGCTCCGCAAGCGCGCGATCCTCGATGATGAAGGTGGCTAGTTGGAAGCTGGAATCCGCGAGCAGCTTTTCAAAGAGCCTGAGCTCCCAATTTTCAAAGCGATGATGCTCGCGGATCAGTATTCCTATGCGTAGTGAAGCGGTTCCATCATGCATCGTGGCTGTCCCACCAATCTTGTTGCTACCGCTCCCATGGATTGTCCGCAGGCTTCTTTAACCATCGAGCCTTTCGGAGATCACACCGGCAAGGCGCTTGATGCCGATGCTCGACAGCGAGTCCTCGTGCCAGCCGCGCAGGTCGAAAACCTCCGTGGACTCCGGCAGGAGTTCGCCCCACCCGAAGCGCAGTTTCGCCGCGCGGGGATTGTTCGCCTGGCTTCGGAACAGAAGCACCCGGCTGCCTTCAGGATAGGAGCCTGGCTGATACCGGCGTGAGGCTTCCACCAGATAGTCCGTCACCTCGACGGTTTGCACTTCCTCGCGCGTCGGTGCGCCGATCAGGCCCATCCTGGTGAACAGGCTGAGGCTGAACCGGAACTCCTTGAGATATTCCGTCACCGGCATCCTGCCGCTCAGCAGCTTTCCCGTGAAATAGAAGGCGCGCTTGATGCGCTTCTCCATATTCCAGCGCCAGCGTGTGAAGCGGTTCAGCGAGTTGACATAGCCCGGTGCCCAACTGTCGATCATGGCAACGAAGCGCACGTCCTTGCCAAGTGCTTTCAATTGGTGCGCGACCTCCAGCGCCACGATGCCGTTCACGCACAAGCCGACAATGCCGATCGGCGTGTCCTGATTGTCGATCCGCATGGACTGGATCAGCTCGGCGGCGATTTCCTTCATCGAGAGGCTGCGCATCTCGTCCGTGATGGCGGTGTTGAACATATGCACGTTCGAAACGCCGGTCTCGCTGCCCATTTCTCTTGCCATCTGGTAGTAAAGCAGGGGGTGGTTGAGCGTGTATATCGTGGTGCCGCCATTTCCCGGTCGATACACCGTCATGTCCCAGTGCGATGATGATTCATACGGGTCCGACGGCGCCATGACGCCGCCGAATGCGGTTTCGACGAAGTTGCGCAAGGTCGAGGCACGGAACAGCAGTGCCAGGTCCGGACGGACGCCGAATTTCTCGTTGACGGCCGACAGCATGCGCAACGCCAGTAGCGAGTGGCCGCCGAGGGCGAAGAAATCATCCTCAGGCCCGACCGCATCAAGGCTCAGCATTTCGGCCCAGATCTGTGCCACCTGCTGCTCGATCTCGTCGATCGAGCCCCGCAACAGCGGGGTGTGGCCGGGGGCCGGCTCGTCGGGTATGGGCAGTTTCGAAGGAT
The DNA here is from genome assembly GCA_049646905.1 of Pseudaminobacter sp. Lineage (GTDB taxonomy): Bacteria > Pseudomonadota > Alphaproteobacteria > Rhizobiales > Rhizobiaceae > Pseudaminobacter. The sequence continues at coordinate 18,003 of JBARWP010000244.1, forward strand.
CGATTTCGCCCCGTTCGTTTTTCGGCAAGTCGAGGAGTATGCTAACGCCCATTGGCATATCCTTTCCGGCTAGAGTGGCGTTCAGGTGGGTAAGCAGCTTTGCCGGCAAGCCCTCGAGCCGCTCAGCTGTAGTTCTCCTGGGAACGATGAAAGCGTAGGTCCTGCCGGGCTTGCCCGGGAACGGAACCGTGACCGCTTCCGCCACTACCGGATGTTGACAAAGCAGCCGTTCGATGCGGCTGGATTGGTTTTCCTCTACGCCCGGCGTGGGGGCCTGCCTGGGACGTATCGGGATGGACGACAGTTTTGCCGATGGGTTTTCCAAAGCCAGTTCATATGTGGCCTGCCAGAGCCGCAGGAACTCCTCTGCCGTGCTCTTGTCGAACAAATCGGTGTTGTATTCGACCGACATGCGCCAATGATCCGGCCGGCCGATCATGATGAAACTCAGGTCATAGATCACGCCCGGTGATTGCGATGGGGCGCTGATCAGTTCGAAATCGCCGTAGTGCGCGTTTTCAAGAAATGCCTTCTGCAGGTTGAAGTTTACCGAGATCAGCGGGTTGCGCGACGGATCGCGGTGCGGATTCACCAGTTCGACAAGCTTGTTGAAGGGCATGCGCTGATGGTTCAGCGCTTTGGAGACAACTTCATTGGCCTGTCCGATATGGGTATCCAAGGTCGTGTCGTCCGAGATGTTGAAGCGCAGGACGAGGTTGTTGATAAACACCCCGATGAGGTTTTCCAGATCGACATCGTCGCGGCCGGCGATCTGTGTGCCGAAAAGGACCTCCTGCTCATCGGTGAAGCGGTGCAACATGGCGCTGATGACGCCGCTGCCATAGCCGTAAATCGACATCTGCCGTGCGCGTGCGGCGCGGTCGATGCGCTCGCCGAAATCCTTCGGCAGCACCAGCGAGACGATATCGCCGCGATAGCTCTTGCGTTCGCCGCGGGGGTGATCCGGGGCTACTTCGAAATAAGGCGCATCCGTGAGTTGTTCGCGCCAGAAGGTCTTTTCGGCCTCGAAGCCGTAACTGGTCAGGTATTCGTCCTGCCACAGGGCGTAGTCGCCATATTGCAGCGGCAAGGGATCCAGCTTCGGGGGCCGCTGCTCATCGATGGCCGCAGCCAGTTCTCCGAGTTCGCGCCCCAGGACGCGGATCGACCAGCCGTCGAAGCAAATCTGGTGGGCGGTGATCAGAATGAAGCCGCGCTCGTTTTCGACCTGCAGGAAAGTAACCCGGATGAGCCCGGTATTGCGCAGGTCGAACGGCATGCTCGCCGTCTCGCGGCCTATGGACTGGACCCGCTCGTCGCGCTGTTCGGCAGGCACGTTGCGCAGGTCGATCACCGACATCTTGAAGTCGACCTTGTCGACCACCTGCTGCAATGGTTGCCCGTCCCTGACGATGAAGCGCGTCCGCAGAATCTCGTGCCGATCGATGATCTGCTGGAAGGCGGATTCGATGCTCTTGATCTTGAAGCGCCCGCGGATTTCCCATCGCACCGCCACGTTGAGCGCCGGGTTGCCCGGATTGAGCTGATCGAGGAACCAGCACCGCTGCTGCGTATGCGTGCAGGGGAACTCGCCTACGATCACAGGCGTGTCACCGACAATATTGGGAAACTGATCCTGCTTCATTGCGGCAGCCTCCCCAGGCCGCGCCGGGCGCCGTTGCGGAAGTCCCTTAGCGAGGGGACGGCGGCAGGAAGCTCGATATTCTGCGTCTGCGCATAGACTGCCAGTTCCGAGATCGTCGGGTAGCGCAGCAGGTGCTTTGCCTCCAGCGCCAGCCCCTGGTCCATCATCCGGGCCGCCATGCGGAAGATGCTCAGCGAGTCCGCGCCCAGCGAATAGAGATTGTCGTGCACGCCGACGTCATCGATCTTGAGCACGTCCTTCCAGATGCCGGCGAGCTTTTCTTCCATCGGCGTCATAGGCATCTTGATGGCTGGCGCGGCCTCCCTTTGCGGGGCCGGCCGGTTCGTCAACGCCTTGCGGTCGAGCTTGCCGTTGGCGGTTTGCGGCAGCGCCTCGAGCGATATCCATGAAACCGGAACCATATGGGTCGGCAGGTTGGCTGCGGCATGGGCGGCCAGATCGGCCGGTGTCGGCTGCGCGCCTTCCAGCGGCACGAAATAGCAGACAAGCTGCTTGTCGCCATTGCGCGCGGTCGCCAGCGCCACAGCACAGTTCTTTATGCCGGCCGCGGCCTGGATCACGGATTCGATGTCGCCCAGTTCGATGCGGAAACCACGCAGCTTGATCTGCTGGTCGCGCCGGCCGAGCAGTTGCAGCGAGCCGTCCGCCAGGCGCCGGCCGACATCACCGGTCTTGTAGAGACGCTGCGGCGGCGCATCGCCTATGGCGATTTCGACGAATGCCTTGGCGGTCAGTTCCGGCTGGTCGAAATAGCCGTTTGCCAGACCGTCGCCGCCGATATGCAGTTCGCCGATGACGCCGACCGGAGCGAGCCGTCCGGATTCATCGAGGACGAGAAGCTGCGTGTTGGCGATGGGTTCGCCGATGGAGATCGGGGCATCGCCTGCCTCTACCTGGGCCAGCGACGACCAGATCGTCGTTTCGGTCGGGCCGTACATGTTCCACAATTCACCGCCGACCTGAAGCATGCGGTTGGCGAGATCGCGGGGCAGGGGCTCGCCACCGCACAGCATCTTGAGGTGGGGCTGGTCCTTGAGGCCGGCCTCAAGCAGCATCATCCACAGCGTCGGTGTCGCCTGGACCACGGTCGCGCCGCTTTCGACGATGCGCTTGACCAGCGCAAAGCCGTCCTGGACTTCGATGCGGTCGGCGATGATCGTCCTGCCACCGGCGATCAGCGGCAGATAGAGTTCAAGAGCAGCGATGTCGAAGGAGATCGTCGTCACGGCCACGATCGTGTCGTCTGCCGTGAAGCCCGGCTTTACCGCCATCGATGTCAGGAAGTTGACCAAAGCGCGGTGCGAGACCTCGACACCCTTCGGAGTTCCGGTGGAGCCGGAGGTGAAGATCACATAGGCGCCCATTTCGGTGCTGGTGGGCCGTGTGTCGAGAGGTCCGCCGTCCATCGCGGCAATCGCGTCCGCATCCAGATCCATGCGGATGACGCTCGTTCCCTCCATCGCTATTTCGGCGATCGCGCTCGAATTGCAGACCAGGCCGGATATGCGGGCCGTTTCCATCACTTGGCGCAGGCGCGCTGCCGGGTGTCCGGCGTCGAGCGGCACATAGGTATGCCCCGCCTTCATGACGGCAAGCAGGGTTACCAGCATGTCGAGCGAGCGATCCGTGGCAATAGCGACGCGCTGGCCGGGGTCAGGCAGTTGCATCCGGATATGGCGTGCCAGCCGGTTGGATTGTTCCTCAAGCTCGCGGAAGCTTAAGCGTGTTCCATTGTGTTCGGCCGCGATGGCATCCGGGCGCGCCTTCGCTTGCTCGGCAAAGAGGTCGAACATGAACTTGTCGCGGGGATAGTCCGCAACGGTCTCGTTCAAGCCGTGCAGGAGCCAGTCGGACTGCTGCGTATTCAGCAGCGGGATTGCCACGACCTGTTGCCCGGTATCGGCGGCTAGCGAGATCAGCATGGTCCGGAAATGGTCCAGCCAGCGCTCGATGGTGTGGGGATCGAAGACGTCGCGGTTGAAGTCGACATCGATGCGCATGCCGTTGTCGCCGTCGATCATGTTGAGGAACATGTCGAAATTGGAGAACGCCTTGGGATTGGGCGTCACAGCAGTCTTCAGGCCGGGGAAGCTGAGATTGCGCGCCACCCGCTCCAGATTGAACTGGATTTCCGTCAGCGGCAGGCGTGACGGGTCACGCTGCTGGCCGAGTTTGCGCACCAGCGTGCCGTAGGTGTAGTCCTGATGCTCGAAGGCCTGCAGCACCAGCTTCTGTGTTTCCTTCAAATGGTCACTGAAACTGGTGTCGGCGCTGACCGTCTGGCGGATCGGCAGCAGGTTCACGCAGTGGCCGACCAGGGTCTTGTCCTCCACCAGGCTCTGGCCGGCAGACGGCACCGCTATGACGATGTCGGAACTGCCCGACAGGCGTGAGATCATGATCTGCAGCGTCGCAAGCAGGGTGGAAAACAGCGTCGCACCGTTGCGGGCACCGGCGGTGCGTACCGCCTTGCAGATTTCAGGCTCGATATGAACCGTCTGGGTGCCGCCGCTGAACGTGCGCCGCTCGGGCCGCGGTCGATCTAGCGGAAGGTCGGGCAGGTCCGGTATCTGCCGGAACTGGTCGAGCCAGTAGGTTTCCGTCTCTGCTGACGGTACGGCGGTGTCGAGGCCAGCCGCATAGGCGGCGAACGACATCGCCGGTTCCAGGTCCGAACCGGAGCCGGTCACACGCGCGGCATAACAGGCTGAAAGCTCTTCGAGGATGACGTTCATCGACCAGCCGTCGCAGACGATATGATGCGCGCTGAGCACGAAGACGTGGTTTTCCGGCGACATGCGCACCAGCCGCGCCCGCACCAGCGGTCCCTCGACGAGATCGAAGGGCTGGCGGGCATCATCGACGATCAGCTTGCCCAGCCTGGCAACGCGGTTGGCGTCGCTGGAAAAATCGAGGTTTTCCAGTTCGAGCACGAAATCGGGGATGATCTCGAAACTCTCGCCGGTGCGTGCGAAGCGGATATGGAGCGCATCGTGGCGGGCAACGACATCATCGAGTGCTGCCCGGAACGCGTCCACATCCAAGGCACCATCGAGCGTCAGCCGGAAGGATTCGTTGAAGGCACATGACGCTTCGTCGCCGAGCTGCGCGGAGAGCCAGATCTCGGTTTGCGCCTCCGTCAGCGGCGCTTCGTGTATGGGGGCTTCCTGTGTCGGGGGTTCGCTGGCAGGTGCGACTGTGGATGGGTCGATACTTTCGCCGTCAGCCGTCAGGATGCCGGCTGCCTGCAGCGTGTCCACACTCGACTTGAACGCATCGGCAATCTGCCTGAAATCGGCTTCCGAATGTGCCGTCGTCAGGAAGCAGGGATAGCCGTCCTGAATATGGATGCCCTGCATGCGCAGTAGCGGATAGATCAGGGTTCCAAGCGGATCGCTGTGGCTGAAATTGGTGACGAACCAGCTCTTGTAGGTCTCCAGCCTGTCGGCCACGCCACGCCTGTCCAGATGCTCGTTGATCTCGGCGACGAGGCTTTGGGTGTGCTCTGCCACGCGTTCGTAGAGCGCCTGGCCGTCACCCTTGATATGGTTGAGTACGGCCTTTACCGCGGCAAGCACTACCGGGTGGCGCACGAAGGTGCCGGCAAAGAAGGTCGGTGCGACCATCGGCACGGATGCATCGCCATATTGCCACTGGCCGCCATCGAGCGCGTCCATGAAGCGTGCATCGCCGGCCAGCACGCCGATCGGCATGCCACCGCCCAGCACCTTGCCATAAGTGGCCATGTCGCCACGGATGCCCCAGACGGCCTGGATGCCGCCGGGATGGACGCGGAAACCGGTCACCACCTCGTCGAACACCAGCGCGAATTCCGAGGTGGTCGCGATCTCGCGCAGCGAGCGCACGAATTCCACCGGCTGGAATTCCGGATGCCGGCTCTGGATCGGCTCGATGATGACGGCGGCGATGTCGTCGGCGTTGTTGCGGATCCATTCGAGACTTTCGGCCTCGCCATAGCGCAGCACGGTCATGTTGGAGACCGAGCCCTGCGGAATGCCCACGGCGATGGGGAGCGCGACCGGCGTGCCGGATTTGTTGCGACCCTTTACCAGTACCTCGTCGAACTGGCCGTGATAGTCGTTGCCGAACACCACCACCCGGTCGCGTCCTGTCACGGCGCGCGCCACGCGCATCGCCGCCATTACGGCTTCCGAGCCTGTGTTGCAGAAGGTCACGCGCTCATGGCCGGTCAGTTCAGAGATCAGAGCCGCCACTTCGCCGGCAAGCGGCGTCTGCGGACCAATGGCGAAACCTGCTTTCAGCTGCGTGCTCACGGCATCCAGCACGAAGTCGGGCGCATGGCCGAAAGCCGTCTGGCCCATGCCGTTGACCAGATCGATATATTCGTTGCCGTCGATGTCCCAGATACGCGAGCCCTTCGACTTGTCGGAGACGACCGGAAACACAATCTCCTTCAGGTCCGAACGGAAGCCCGAGGCGGCGCGCGGGTCGGCCAAATGGCCCCGATGCTGCTCGGTGAAGGCCTTCGAATTGCGATTTCGCTGGCTGTATTTTTCGGCAAGGTCGGCGATGAAACGCTGCTTTTGCGGGGAAAGCTGCGTTTCAGCCGCACCAGGACGATAGAGCTTGATGCGGCCGCCGCCGATCTCTGCATCATCGGCGGGCTTGGCGGCGGTCGGTTCGGTCTTGGGGGGGCTTGCGGGGGTGGCCACCGATGCCGACGCCGCAGGCGCCGGAACCGGGGCGGGAGCGGCGGTCATGTTCTGGACCGCCTGGAGCTGTTGGGCGAACAATTGCTGCATGGTCTGCATCTGGACCTGCAGCAGGGTGCCGAGATCGCCCGAAGCGGCATTTGCCGCCGGCATCGCGACTGGCTGGACCGCCATAGTGGCGGGGAGGGGCTGGCTCGTAGTAGCCGGCATCTGCGCCGTAGCCGCCGCAACCGGCGCGGCCTGTGCCTGCTCGGGCGGCAGTTCGCTATCCAGATGCTGTGCCAGAGCGGCAATCGTGGGGATGCTGCTCAGCAATTGCCGGAACGAAAGCTTGGTCTTGTATTGCTTTTCGATGCGCTGGGCGAACTGGCCGATGAAGAGCGAGTCGTAGCCGAGTTCGAGGAAAGTCGATTGAACCGAATCCGGTCCCAGATCGTCGCCGGCCATCTCCGCCAGAAGCGAGAGGAGAGAGGTCTCGAGTGCCGGCACCCGGCTTGCGACGAACGGCTGCGCAGAAGCATTCATGATGGACATTCCATTTTCGACGGATGGGAGGGCAGGTATCGGATCGGCGGCGCTGGCATCTGCGGGAGGATGGTGTGCCGGGGCCGGAACCGATTGCTGCCGTATCGGGGCGGGCGCCTTGATCCAATGGCTTTCGCGCTGGAAGGGATAGGTCGGCAGGGCGATGCGCCTGGCTGCGCGGGATACCGGCCAGGAAAGGTCGACGCCGACGCTCCAGAGACGGCCATGTGTCTCGGCGACTGTTTCGCTGGCGCTGGTCTCGCTGTCGTGCAGCGGCAGGGACTGGACGACGGCGGCAAGCTCATCGCGCTTGACCGTCTGGGCGGCGAGCACCGACAAGGTCTGTCCCGGCCCGACTTCGACCAGTACCGGCTTGCGGCCTTCGCAAATCCTGGCGATGCCGTCGGCGAACCGTACCGCTGCCCGGCAGTGTTGCGCCCAATATTCGGGGGAGGCACCGGATTCTGTGTCCTGCCAGTCTCCGGTCACGCAGGAAACATAGGGAATGGTGGCCTTGCCGAAGGCCACCATTTCGGTCTCACGGCGCAGCGCGACAACTGCGTTGTCCATCATGGCCGAATGGAAGGCGTGCGAGGTGTGCAGGCGGCTGAAGGCGATCTCTTCCTGGGTCAGCCTTGCCGAAACCGCCTCTATCGCCTCGAAGGGGCCGGCAAGAACGCAAAGCTTCGGCGCATTCACGGCAGCAAGATCGACGCCGTCGCCTGTGAATTTCATTGCGGTTTCGAGTGGTGCGCGCACCGAGATCATCGCGCCGGCCGGCTGCAGCTGCATCAGCTTGCCGCGCGCAGCGACCAGGCGCAGGCCGTCGTCGAACGACATGGTATTGGCGAGCGTTGCCGCCACGAACTCACCGACGCTATGGCCGATCATGGCATCCGGCATAAGCCCACGCGACATCCAGAACCGTGCAAGGGCATATTCGATCAGGTAAAGCGCGGGCTGGGCGAGCTTCGTGTCACGAAGCATCCGCGCCTTCTCCTCATCGGTGGTGGTGCGGTCACAGCATATGAAGTCGCGGATATCCGCGTCGATCAGCGGTTGTAAAAAGTCCGCACCGCGGTCGATCCAGCGCGAGAATTCTGGTTCTCCCGCATAGAGATCGCCGGCCATTCCGACATACTGGGCGCCCTGTCCCGGGAACATGAAAATGACGGATGGCGGCTGGCTGTCAGCGTTGCCTGAGACCAGTCTATCTTGCTGCAGTCTTGCGATCGCCTCATTGACATTTCTGCAGGCGATCGTCGTCCGGTGCGGAAAATCGCGGCGCCCTACTTGAAGGGTGTGCGCCATCCTCGAAAGCGAGATGCCGGGCTGCTCCTTCAGCCAGGCGGCCAGGTTGAACCGCATCGTCGTCAATGCGGCTTCGCTTCGCGCCGAAAGCGGCAGGATGTGGATTTCTTCCTGCTCCTCCCGGTCACTGACAGCAGGCACCGAGGGCGCCTCTTCCATGACGACATGGGCATTGGTTCCTCCGACACCGAAGGAACTGACCCCGACCCGCCTCGGTTCGACACTACGCGGCCATTCGATGAGGTCGGTCGGAATGAAGAATGGGCTGTTGGCGAGATCGATGCGCGGGTTGGGGGTGCGGAAGTTCGGCAGGGCCGGGATCTCACCGTGATGCAGCACCAGGGCGGCCTTGATCAGGCCGGCGACGCCTGCTGCCGCATCGAGGTGGCCGACATTGCCCTTGACCGAACCGAGCGCACAACGGCTCTTGCGGTCCTGGTTGCCGAAGGCGCTGAGCAATCCGCTGAATTCGATCGGGTCGCCGAGAGGCGTGGCGGTGCCGTGGCATTCGATATAGCCGATGGTCCTGGCATCGATACCGGCATTGGCATAGGCTGTGCGGATGGCGTCCGCCTGGCCATCGACGCTCGGGGCCGTGTAGCCCGCCTTTTGCGAGCCGTCATTGTTCAGCCCGTAGCCGCGAATGACCGCATAGATATGGTCACCCTCCGCCAGGGCGTCTTCCAGGCGCTTCAGAAGCACGACGCCGGCGCCACTGCCGAAGACGGTCCCGGCTGCTTGCTCATCGAAAGGCAGGCAGCGCCCGTCGGGCGAGGCCATGCCACCCTCCTGATAGATGTAGCCGCGCTTTTGCGGGAAGGTGATGGAGACACCGCCGGCCAACGCCATGTCGGACTGGTAGGTCAGCAGGCTCTGGCAGGCCTGCGTCACCGCCACGAGGGAGGTCGAGCAGGCGCACTGCACCGTGACGGCAGGTCCGCGCAGATTGAGCTTGTAGGCAACGCGGGTGGCCAGGGTGTCGTTGATGGCGCCGACGAGTTCGGAAAAGCAGCCGATCTGATAGTTGGAAGTGAATTCCTCCACCCTTTCGCGGTCGGACAGCACGTTGTTGATGAGATATGTCGCCATCGCGCTGCCGGCGAAAACGCTGATCGGCCCGCTCACTTTCTGCGGGTCGTAGCCCGCATCCTCCAGCGCTTCCCAGCAGATTTCGAGAAACACCCGGAACTGCGGGTCGGTTAGGGCCGCTTCCCTGGGATACATGCCGAAGAACTCGGCATCGAATTTATCGACGTCTTCGAGGAAGGGCCGCGACGCGACATAGTCGGGCGCTGCGCGCGTTTCGTCGCTGAAGGCATCCTCGATCTCGTCGGGTGTGAAAGTGACAAAAGAATCCTTGCCTTGTCGGATATTGTTCCAGAATTGCGCGATGGTGCGTGCACCGGGAAAACGGCCGGACATGCCCACAATGGCGATCCGGCCAAGGCTGTCGTCCTCATTGAAGGCGGCATCGCCATCCGTGTGCAGGAGAGTCTCGGTCATATCGCCCTCCTGCGCATCTGCGCCAGCATCTGATGCTGGCGTTGCGCACGCGAATTGATCCGCGCGACCTTGTCGGATGCGTCGGCCTCGCCATTCAGATAGCGAGCGAAGTCGCGGATATTGGCGTGCTGGAACAGGGCGACCACGTCGATCAGGCGGTCGTACTTCTCCTGCAGCGTCGCATGGACCTTGATCAGTTGCAGCGACGTGCCGCCGAGATCGAAGAAGTTCTTGGTTATGTCGACGTTCTCGATGCCGAGCACTTCGCCCCACAGCGCGGCCAGCAGCCGTTCCGTTTCGTCATGGGCGGCGGTTTCGTCTGCGGCCGCGAGAGCGGCTTCCCTCGACGGGATCGGCAGTTGCGCCCGGTCGACCTTTCCGGCGCCAGTGAGCGGGAAAATGTCGAGCACCATTGTCTGGCCGGGGATCATGTGTGCCGGCAACCTGCTGCGCAGCGCTGCGAGTACGTCTGCAGCAAGGCGGCCGTGATCCTCGGTATCGGGATGAAGCGGCTTCAGATAGGCGATGATGCGCTTGCCGGTGTCATCCTGATGGCACATGACGATGGCATCGGCCAGGCGTTCGTCAAGGCGCAGCGTTGCCTCGATCTCGTCTAGTTCAATGCGCTTGCCGTCGATCTTGACCTGGCGATCGCGGCGCCCGAGGAATTCGAGCGTTCCGTCGGCGCCCATGCGCGCCATGTCGCCTGTCAAGTAGACGCGAACCTGCCGTCCGTCAGCCAGCGTGACCGTCACGAAACGCTCGGCGGTAAGGTCGGGCCGGTTGAAATAGCCGATCGCCAATCCGTCACCCGAGACGCACAACTGGCCTTCTTTCCCTGTGGGCACTTCCTGCAATTGCTCGTCGAGGATGTGCGCGGCGCTGTGCGCGATCGATTTGCCGATCGGCAATGTGTTGCCGTTGAAACCGGGCGGGATGGTGTAGGTGGAGGCCATCACCGTCACTTCCGTCGGCCCATAGGCGTTGGTCAGCAGGCAATCGGGATAAAAACGCAGGAAACGCGCGGCATGGGAGGCAGACCCCACATCACCGCCGAACAGCACATGGCGCAGCGACTGCAGCCCTTCCAGCCGATGGTCCACAAGCAGGTGGAACAGGCCGGTGGTCAGCAGCATCACCGTCACCCGGTTGTTGGCGATGGTGCGGGTCAATTGCTCGAGCGAAAGCTGGCGATCGCCAATGCCTACCAGGCGGCAACCGTTCAGCAGTGCGCCCCAGATCTCAAATGTCGAGGCGTCGAAGGAGATCGTCGCCGTGTGCAGCACCACGTCGTCGGGCCGGAACCGGATGTAGTTCTGCTCGCGTACCAGGCGGGCGATGCCGCGGTGGGGCACGACCACGCCCTTCGGACGCCCGGTGGAGCCGGAGGTGTACATGACATAGGCGGCATCGCCGCCCGAAACCCGGCATGCCGGTTTGCTGGCTTCCCGGACCTGGTCTATCGGGGCTACTGTCCGGTCCAGATTGACCAGCTTGCTGGTCGTTCCCGCGATGGAGGCGAGCCTGTCCAGGGAATCGTCTTCTGCAAAGATGAGCTTCGGCGTGCAGTCCGTGATCATGTGGCGCAGATGCTCGACCGGATAGGTCGGATCGAAGGGGGCATAGGCGGCACCCGCCTTGAGGATTGCCAACTGCGCGATGATCGTATTGAGCGAACGGGGAAGAAACAGCCCGACGATATCGCCCTTGACGACGCCTTGCCGGATCAATTCCTGCGCCAGTGCCGAGGAGATGGTGTCGAGCTTGCGATAGGTGAGCCGCTTTTCGCCGAAGCATATGGCGGTGGCTTCGGGCTGGATTGCGGCGAGTTCGGCTACAAGCTCGTGGATCGGTCGGTCGCGGTCATATCGCAGGTCGGCCTTTTTTGCCGTGCCTGATGTCTGGTCCTGAACATATGTCGCCTGCGAGATCCCGTTCTCCGTCGCTTGCATTTCCATTAGCGCCACCACCCGTTTCGCACCGCTCATTCCTGCATTTTCTGCAGACACGTCTGGAGCGTCTTCTCGGAAAACAGCCCCGGGCGCCGTTTGGATGTATGGAAATAGACCGCGCTTTTACGCGTTTCGTGAGTTGGAAAACTTCGGTAGCCGATACCATCAAGGTATGATCGGCCTACGCCGTTCGAAGGGCATTGCAGTGCCAAGCCTTCGACCGGGCGTGCAAAAGGTGCTGTAACGCCTTGAATCAGCGCATGGTCTGAGCGCGTCTATGGTGGACTGCTACTGGCCGGGTTGGCCGCAACGGTTCAGGGCGCATAGACCCTGACATAATCGACGAACATTTCGGACGGGTCAGGGGTGTCTTGCGTCTGGTCCTCGACCAGGGCGAGGTTGAGCAGGACATAGAGCGGCTGGCGGTGCTCGGGCTGGGTCGGTGTCTTCCAGATGAAGCGGCGGTCGAAATAGAATCGGATCCAGTCGTGGTCGATGGCAAGGCCGTAGGTGTGGAATTCCGTCGGGTCCGCCTCGGGGAAAACCTCGACCCGGTTGAATGTGGAATAGTGGCGACCGTCACGATGCCAGACATGTACGCCGGAGGAATAGCCGTCGGGCTTGTGCCCATAATATTCCAGAATGTCGATTTCGGCCGTGGATGTCGACCGGTCCTTGCCGATCAACCAGAATGCCGGCCAGACGCCGACACCGATCGGCAGCCGGGCCCGCATTTCGAAATAGCCATATTGCTGGGCAAAGCCGTTGCCCTTGGGATCCATGGAGGCAAGCAGGCCGGATCGCCAGTCGCCTTCCTCGTCTTTCGTTGCCTCGATCTTCAGGACGCCGTTGTCGATGGTAAAGGGGTAGGTGCTTGTGGGATCGGCAAAGCGGGCAGCGCCGAAATCGCCCGACCATGGCGTGTGGGCGATCCACCTCGTGCCCGGCCCCCAGGCCGAGACGTCGAGGGTGTCGAAATTCTCCTCGAAAACCAATGTCATCGTCTTGAGGTCGAGATTGTCTTCCGGACCCGCCGCCGAGGCCGATTGGGCCGACAATAAGCCCAATGCAGCCGGGACTACGCCGAAAGTGATAGCCAGCACCCCCGTTGTGATGACTGCGCACAGCATCAGGATGATCGTCCCGGGCAAACGACGTAGACGTTTCATGGTGTTGTACTCCCGATATACCTTAATATGACCAATATACCCAGGGTAAATTCAAGCTTTACCCTGGTTGGCATCCAGATCATTCTAAAGAGAAAAACACATATAAAAAATCACAAAGAATAAGAGCTGGTCGTTTCTGGAGCGACCCCAGTACGGGAGTACGCAAAAGGAATTCCTTATGGGCCTCAGCGGGCTTGGTCTAATTGCGATAGTGGCGGGTCTGGCCGTCCTGTTATTGCCGGCAAAATGGGCAGCGATGCTCATGCTGACGTCGACGGTGTTCGGCGCGGCGGCGGCATTCAGTGTGCCTGGCCTGGGCGGTGCATCCGTCCTGGTTCCCAGCATGTTCCTTGTCTTCTATGCGCTCCGTGTCTTCATGGCCTGGGGCGAGGGTCCCATTTTCGGATCGCTCAAACCCTTCGGTGCTGGATTCTGGCTGCTGCTTTTGACCACCTACGGGTTGGTCGGGGCATTTTTCTTCCCGCGCCTGATGGAGGGAATAACCGATACGATGCTCGTGACACGGCTGGTGGGCGGCCTGAGTTCGATTTCGCTTATCCCGCTGGAGCCGTCAGGCAACAACATCACGCAATCGGTCTATGCGGCGGGTGGGCTCGCCTGCTTTGCCGCATCGGTCGCCTATTACCAGCGCCCTGGTGCGTTGGAGGATTTGTACAAGGCCGTCATCATCGTCAGCATCGTCAATCTCTCCTTCGCGGTGATCGATGTCGTCACTTGGGCGATCGGCGCAGAGTTCGTGCTGGACTTCGTCCATACCGCCAATTACGCCTTCCTGACTGCCGCCGAGAAGGGCGGATTGAAGCGGATTTCGGGCTCGTTTCCTGAAGCCTCGGCCTTTGCCGGCTACACCTTGGCCTTGTTTTCCGTCAATGCCAGCCTGTGGCTCGACCGCGTCAAGCCACAGGTCACCGGTCCGGTCACATTGGCCCTTCTGCTCACGCTAGCCCTTTCCACCTCGGCAACCGCCTATGTCGGCCTGATCTCGGTGCTGGGGTTCCTGACGTTGCGTTCACTGAGCGCGCCGGTCTTCGGACGCGAGGCGCAGCGGCCGGTTCTGCTGGTGAGCCTGATCGTATCCACTCCGGTCCTGCTCGGCATAGGCATGGTCCTGCTGCCGGGGGTGGCTGATGTGGTCACCGACTTCCTCGATGAAATGCTGTTCAACAAACTCGACAGCCAGTCGGGCCAGGAGCGCATGATGTGGAATGCCGTGGCCTACCAGACCTTCCAGGACACCGGATGGCTGGGGGCCGGCATCGGCAGTGCGCGCGCATCGAGCTACCTGCTGGTCCTGCTGTCCAATGTCGGGGCTCCGGGGCTGATCCTGTTTGGCCTGTTCCTCGGCTCGATTATCTTCATTCGCCCGGATGACCATGTGGACGAGTTCGGGCGCGGTGTATTTCGGGCAGCCCAGGCCGGCGTATTGGCGGGAATGGCGGAGGCCATGACGTCAGGCACCGTCTACGACCTTGGCCTGATGTTCTATGTGCTGGCCGGCGCGGTCGCGGCCAATCAGGTATTGGTCCGCGCCAGCCCTCAATTGCCTGTCCTGGGTGGCTCTGCAGCCCGTCGATTTTCTGCCGGAACGAGAAGGGCAGGCACATGAGGATTCTTATCTTCAACGTCAAATTCAGCGAGAATCTCGGCGATGGCGTTTTGGCGATGTGCCTTGAGCGCGCGTTGATGCGGGCGCGGCCGGACATCGAAGTCGAGACCGTCGACATTGCCGGCCGACAGGCATTCGGCGGCGGGGCGAGGGAGGGGCGGAGAGCCCTGCTGCGCCTACTGGAATTGATGCCGCCGCGCCTGCGGCGCCTCGCGGTGAGTTTTGTGCTGAGCCGTTCGATGCCGCGCTGGAGCCGGTTCTGGAAGGAGCGCGTCGACCAGTCCGATGTCGCCGTGATCGGTGGCGGCAACCTGTTTCAGGACGACGATCTGAATTTTCCCCTCAAGATCGGGGCGGTCCTCGATATTTTGCGCGATGCGGGGCTGCCTGTTGCCGTCCATGCCGTCGGGGCCAGCCGCCAGTGGTCGTTGCGTGCAAGGGAGTTGTTCGCGCGACTTCTGGGCAACCGGATCGTTCACGTCTCGGTTCGGGATGAAAGGTCGCGGCAGAACTGGCGCAGTTATTTCGGCGAAACCTTCGATGTCGGCATCTCCCCGGACCCCGGGCTGCTGGCGGCCGAGATGATGGGAAGCCGGCGTGAACCCCTGCAGACCCGGGAGCCGGCGGTCGGTATCTGCGTCACCCATCCGGTTATCCTGCGGCGCCATGCAGGCATGGCGTTTTCGCAGGTGCCGGTTCGCAGCGTTTCGGCCTATAGCGAACTGTGCCGGGAACTCGTGAAGCTCGGCCATCCGGTCCTGCTTTTCAACAATGGAGCGCGCGAGGACCAGAGTTTCCTTGACCTGGTGATGCAGGATCCGGCCTGTGCTGAGATGATCGGCTCCGGACTTTTGACGGCGGCGCCGCGCCCACGCGAGCCGCTGGAATTGCTTAGCCTCCTCCAGCCATTGTCGGCGGTCGTCGCCCATCGGCTTCACGCCAGCATCATCGCCTATTCGTTTCGGATACCTCACGTGGGACTTGGCTGGGACAGCAAGGTAGAGTCATTCTTCAAATCGGTCGGGCGCGACCGATTTCTCATCCAGGGCGATTGCGGCCCGCGAGACGTTGCTGCCTGTGTTGCCGCCGCCATCGCCGATGGCATCGATCCGGCGCTTCACGCCTGTCAGTTGGAACAGGCGCGCAAAGGAATAGGCCACCTCCTGGATAAACTTTCGGCTGCCGTTGCAACGCCGGTCTTGAGATTACCGTCGGAGGTAAATTGAATCCATATCCAGTGTGTCATTGTTCATAGAGAGGGGAGGAAACTTGGATAGAATGCATTTACCTTTTTTAGTGAAGGTAGCGCAGGTGGAATAGTTTCATGACATTCTCTGCTCAGACATTTCAGTTCTTCCTGCAATCCCTTCCGATTGGGGCTGAATTGAATAGCGCCGAGATCACCAACATCCAATCGATCAGCGTCACTCAAAAATACTACCCTCCACACACTTTGATTACAGGGCAGGGAGAGTTCGAACACCGGATTTTCTTCGTCAATTCAGGATGGGGTTGTGTTTACCGTGATCTTGCCAATGGGGATCGGCTGATCATCGATTTTCCACTTCGGGGCGACATCATGGGGATGCGGTCTGCCGAAGGC
>JBARWP010000245.1:0-9428 GCA_049646905.1 Pseudaminobacter sp.
AGGGTGAGGGGCTGTTTCCGTCAAAAAACTGAACGGCTCTGGGCGATGGACTGCAGTCTGATCGTTACGCCCAAGGCACAGGGCAGTTTTGGCTATTCGCCAAGAGTGAAGAAAAATGCAAGCCTACTATGCCTCACCGCACTGGAGTATCCCGTTCTGCAATGCGGTTTCGATCTTCCGACTGATCCACCACTCAATGTATGCAAGTGCGGTGTCGATGGTTTCAACCAATTTCTCTTCGGCATTGTGTTCCAATAAAAAGCACCGGACCCGCATTAGATGACGCCGTTGCAGGATCGCGTCTTCCGTTTGCTCGACGTCATCGATATTCCAATATCCCGACGCCATATCGCCTCCGCCTATCCAAATTTCATATTACTCAGTCGAAACAACAAGATGATAGTTCTCATCTTCACCCTCTCTGGCGTACCAGTTTCTCCACACCGATAATAGAACCGCGATCCCGCCAACACCGTGTGACGTGGTGTGCATAGACTCGCTCCGCCCAAGCGGAATGGAACACCATCCGCTTGAGCGTCTGGAACTGCCCGGCTAGAGCAATTCCAGGAAAAGTGCGCGCGGTTTTCCGCCCAGAATTGCTCGAAAACAATGAGATAGAGCCTTTCCACGATTCGAAGAAAAGCGGAAAATCTCTAATACCGGTGCGAGATTTCCAGATTGTGCTTGGTGGAAAAGACGTCGAGCCGTTTTCCCTGGTCGGGAAACTGGGTCTCGTCCCAGTCGATCCGCCACTCCTGGTATTCCTCATTGAAATAGGCCTCGGGAAACGCCTCGCGAAGCAGGGTCGTCAGGTCGCCCTCGCGCGGCAGGCTGAAAGCATGGCTTGGCGGCTTGTCGTATTTGTGCGGGTAGTTCGCGTGATGCATCTCTCGTTCTCCAGTCAGTCAGTCGGGTTCAGGTGGGGGCGGTTTCCCGTTGCCCCCGCCATCTTTCCTAGAGTGCCTGATCCCGGCCGCCGCCGAGAATGGCCTCGACCTGCTCGTCGCTGAGTTCCTTCTTGAAGAAGGTCGCATAGAAGCTCTTCACCTCGGCCACGAGTTCGGCATGCGGAAACTGGTCGGGATGAAATTCGCTCGCCGCCCACAGCACCGTCAGTATCTGCTCGACGGTACGGTTGCCCCAGGTATGCGCGCCCATCGGGGTCACCAGGATGCGGCCGTTCTTGACGGCGTCGAGCTGGGACAGGGTCGGGTCCTCCTGCAGCTTCTGAATGTGGCCGGGCTCGAAGACGATGATGAAATCGGGATTGGCACCCACCACCGTTTCCGTGGATAGCGTCAGCACCTCTTCCGAGCGGCCGTCATCGGTCACGCTGCGGCCGCCGCCAGCGCTTATCCACCATTCGGCGACCAGATGCGGCTGCGTCATCGTCGAGGGGTTGAGGTAGAGCGCGGTCGGCCGCTTGTCTGCAGGGATCGCCTCGACCTTGGCCGCGATGCGCGAAAGCGTTGCATCGAAATATTCGGCATATTGATTGCCGATCTCGGCATTGCCGAGCAGGTCGCCGACCAGCTTCACACCCGCCTTCAGGTCATCGGGGGTCTGGATGCGCAGCATCACCGCGGGCACCCCGTTTGCCGTGAGCGTGTCGGTCGTCGCCTGTTCGAAGGTCAGAGCGACATCCGGCGCGGTGCTCAACACCTTCTCGACATCCGGCGCGTAATTCGCGTCCTGCAGTTCCGGGCCGGTTTCCAGTTGCGGGGCGAACACGAACTGCCACTGCCAGCGCTTCGGGTTGAAGCGCGACGGCAGCCCCATCGCCAGCGCGTCGGCCTTGCCGGCGGCAAAGACGAAGCTGTTGATCACCGGGACCGAGCCGATGGTGATGATGCGCTCGATCTTGTCCGGCACCGCAATGGTCCGGCCGGTCATATCGACGATGTCGCGGGCAAACACGCTTGTCGCGACTATGGCTGCCCCCAGGGTCGTGAGCAGGCCGATCGTTAGCTTACGCATAATGCAGTGTCTCCTGATGATGTTGGGAAAGGATCGGCACGCAGGCGCGCGTGCCGTCGTCTTCTTGGAGTATGCGCACACCAACCCCGTAAAGGCCTGACAGGAATTCCGATGTGAGCAATGCGTGTGGCGCACCGGTGCCGAAAATCCGCCCTTCGCGCAAGGCCAGCACCTGCGTACCCGTGAGCAGCGCATGGTCCGGGTGGTGGGTCGTCATCATGATGGCGTAGCCGCTGCGGGCAAGCGAGCCCACGATCTCGAGTATCTTGACCTGGTTGCCAAAATCCAGGCTGGCCGCGGGTTCGTCCATGATAAGGACGGGTGCTTCCTGCGCCAGCGCGCGCGCAAGCAGGCAAAGCTGGCGCTCGCCGCCGCTGACCGTGGCGAACTGCCGGTCGGCCAGATGCGCTATGCCGACACGCTCCAGGCTGACCTCGGCAATTCCACGATCCCTGGCGCCGGGAGCTTCCATCATGCCGAGATGGGCGGACCTGCCCATCAGCACGATGTCGCGCACCATATGTCCGAACACTGAATGGGTCGTTTGCGGCACATGGGCGATCCTGGTGGCGAACTGGCGGGGATTGAGATCGCGCGCCGGAACACCGTCGACGACGATCTTGCCGGAGGCCGAAAGGCCGCCCAGCAGACACCTTATCAGCGTCGTCTTGCCCGCGCCGTTTGGCCCCAGCACACAGACGACATCGCCGCGCTTCACCTCGAAGCCGATGCCGGCCAGGCTGCGGCCGCCATCCGGAAAGCTGAAGGCAAGGTCCATAACCTCCAGCATCACGACCACGCCGTCTTTGTCCGCAACAGCAGGACGATGAACAATGGCGCCCCGATCACGCTCGTCACGATGCCGAGCGGCAATTCCATCGAACTGGCGGCGCGGGCAAAGTCGTCGACGAGGAGCACGAACAGCGCACCCGCAACGATGGTGACGGGATACATGCGCTCGAAGCTCGGCCCCGCCAGCATGCGCGCCATGTGGGGAACCACCAGCCCGACCCAGCCGACGATGCCGGAAATGCTGACGGCCGCCGCCGTCATCAGCGTAGCCGCCAGCACCAGGAGGACGCGCACCAGCCGGACATTGACGCCGAGGGTGCGGGCTTCCTCCTCGCCCACGCTCATCACATTTATCTGCCAGCGCAGTACATGCAGCAGAAGCAGGCTGAAGCCGATCACGACGGTCGTCACCGGCAGGTCGGCCGGTGTGATCTTGTTGAGGCCGCCCAGCAGCCAGAATGTGATCACCGGCAGCACGTCGATGGGGTCTGCAATGATCTTGAGGACGGAGATCATGGCCTGGAAGAAGGCGGCGATGACGACGCCCACCAGCACCAGGACGATGAGCGAATGGCGGTTGATAGCCTGCGCAAGGGAAAAGCACAGGATCACCGCCAGCAGGCCCACGCCGAATGCGGAGATCTGGATGCTGAGCGCGCCGAGATTGAGCATCACCGCAAGTGAGGCACCGAAACCGGCTCCGGCCGAGACGCCGAGAATGTCCGGCGAAACGATCGGGTTGCGGAACAGGTTCTGGTAGGCCGCACCGGCTGCCGCCAGCGCCGCCCCGATCAGGATCGCCGCACAGATGCGCGGCAGGCGGACATTGACCACGATGAGTTCTTCGGCCGAGGTCCAGTTCGGCTCGATAGGAATGATGCGTGAGAGCAGAATCGCCAGCACCCGGTCGGCCGGGATCGAAACCCGGCCCATTCCGAGGGAAAGCACAGCCAGCACGGCCAATGCCACAAGCAGAGCCGCCAATACGGCTTGCTCACGCCTGGCAGTGGCTCGCAGGCCGCCCGCAATGCCGGGAGCGGCCGGGCGTTCTAGCATTTGTCGATATGGGTGACGTCGACGCCGTTTTCGGCAAAGAACGCTTCAAGGCGCGCATTGGATTCCGCGTAGGTGCCCTTTTTCCACACCATCCGCCACTCCTTCGCGCTCTCGTCATATGCAGCAGTAGGAAACGCCTTGCTGAACTGGTCGACCAGTGCGCCCTCTTTCGGCAGTGCGATACCGTGAAGCTCACACATCTTCGTAAGGGCTACAGCTTTAGTCGTAGTGCTCATTCTCTCCTCCTTCGATATGTTTAAATAAATATATCGAATTCCATGAGTGCGTGTTTGTGTCAAGCAGGGGCACGCCAAAAACTCGGATCATTCGGATATTTTGCGCGCGGCCTGGCCATCGCGGGCAAGATAGTTCCAGATCAAGGCTGCGGCGCGCTCAGGGAAACCGGCGCCGAACAGGCATACCGGGTGCGATCTTCCGGCGCCGCCAAGTGGTGCAACACGCTTATCAGCGCCGGGATTTCGGAATGGGCGATCGAGTAATAGATGAGCCGACCGTCACGCCTGGCCTTGACCAACTGGCCATAGCGCAGCCGCGCAAGATGCTGCGAAACCACGGACTGGGGAAGGTTCGTGATCTCCTCCAGGTCGGATACGGATTTCTCGCCATCGGCCAGAAGGCTCAGGATCAGAAAGCGCCCTTCATGTGCTGCGGCCTTCAGCACGTCGCTGACCTTGCGCGTCCAAGCCGCCAATTCATCGACATCGGCGCTTGCCAATGGCGGATCGAAAGCCGGCGAGCGCATCGAAAGCGTTCGAGAGCCCGGCTCGGGGACTGTATGGCTGCCTTTATCAAGCAAGGTGGTCAGCACGCGGCAGGTCCCGAGATTGCTTCGTAAAAGTCCGCAAGGATCGATATATTCAATTGAATATATCAGTTGCCCATGAATGCAACCCGAAAAAGACCATAACCTCTGATGCCTGCGCAGTCCGACGGAGGAGAGGGGCGCTGGCTGGCCGAAACACAATCCCAAACATGCGGTCAGCTGGTGTCGCCGGTTGCGCCCATGGCGTCCGCTGACAAGGGATTTTCGGCAGAAATCTCCGGAAAATCTCCTATACACTATACTCTTATCAATATAACGTCGGTGACCCTTGGCGCCGGTGCCGATCGTGCTCGGCACAATCCGTTGATTGATGATGACAGGGGGTCCGGGATGCGTTTGCGCACTGTTTCTCTTGCCCTGATGGCAATTCTTGCCGGTCTGTGGATCGGCCTTGCAAATTCGGGCGCGGAGCCGCGAACCTTCGTCGATGCGGCAGGCCGCGAGGTGAAGCTGCCGGAGACGGTCAACCGTGTCATGGCCGCCGGTCCGCCCGCCTCCATCCTTCTTTATGCCGTCGCACCGGACAAGATGGTGGGCTGGGTCCGCGAGCTGACCGCCGAGGAGAAGGAATTCATCGCCGAGCCCTATCGCGACCTGCCTGCGCATGGACGGCTGACCGGGCGCGCAAGCACCGCCAATATAGAGGCCGTGCTGGCCATGAAGCCCGACATCATCCTCGATGTAGGCTCCGTCGATCAGACCTATGCCTCGCTTGCCGACCGCGTGCAGGAACAGACCGGCATACCCTATGTCCTGCTGGACGGATCTTTCGCCAACACCGCCGAAACGCTGCGCAAGGTCGGCGATCTCATCGGCGAGGAGGCGGCCGGCGCGGCGCTTGCCAGCTATTCGGAGGCCGCGATCGGTCGGCTCGATACCGCGATCGCCGCACTGCCGGCCGATGAACGGCCGCGCGTCTATTATGGCCGTGGCCCGAAGGGGTTGGAAACCGGGCTCGCCGGCTCCATCAATATGGAGGTGCTCTCGGCCGTCGGCGCGACCAATGTCGCGGAGGCAGCCGGATCAGGCGGTCTCACCACGGTCTCGGTCGAGCAGATCCTTGCCTGGAAGCCCGAGGTGATCCTTACGCCCGACAGGCATTTCTACGATTCGGTCCGCAACGACCCGCTTTGGACCGGCATTCCGGCCGTCACCAATGGCCGCGTCTATCTCGCGCCGACCCTCCCTTTCGGGTGGTTCGATGCCCCGCCCGGCATCAACCGCGTGATTGGCATTTCCTGGCTTGCCGCCGTGCTTTATCCCGATAAGGTAGACACGGACCTGGCAGAGGAGACGCGTGCATTCTACAAGCTGTTCTACCATGTCGATCTGGATGACCGTCAGCTCGACACACTGCTTGCAGATGCCATGACCAGATGAGGGTGGCCGAGGGCGCAGCCGAAAACCGCAAAGCCGCACGCGCCGGTATCTGGCCGCTCCGCGCTTTCGCCGCACCGTTGCTTCTGGTCGCGATCGTGCTGATTTCGCTAGGCACCGGCCAATATGGCGTCTCCCCGCGTGAGGTCGCAATTGTCATCACAGCCAAGCTCGCCGGAGTGGCGAGCGGCCTTGATCCGACCATCGAAACCGTGATCTGGCAGGTGCGCCTTCCGCGTGTGCTGTCCGGAGTGCTGGTGGGCGCATCCCTGGCGGCCGCCGGTGCCGTCTATCAGGGGCTGTTCCGCAACCCGCTGGTCTCGCCCGACATCCTCGGCGTCTCGGCCGGGGCCAGTCTTGGTGCGGTGGCCGGGATTTTCCTGTCGCTGTCCGTCCTTGCCATCCAGAGCCTGGCTTTCGCCGGGGGGCTGGCTGCCGTTTTCCTGGTCTATGCCGTCGGCTCGGCGGTACGCCAGGGCGACCCCATCCTGGTGCTGGTGCTCGCCGGCATCGCCATCGGCGCCCTGTTGGGGTCGGTCATATCGCTGCTCAAGGTGCTGGCCGATCCTTACAACCAGCTCCCTGCGATCACCTTCTGGCTGCTCGGCAGCCTCTCCAGCGTGACGCGTGGTGATCTCCTGTCGATCCTGCCCGCCATGGCGATCGGGCTTCTGCCCATGGTTCTTCTGCGCTGGCGCATGAACCTCATGACGCTAGACGACGAGGAGGCCCGCTCGCTGGGCATAGAAACGGGCCGCTTGCGGGTCGTGCTGGTCGCTGCCGCAACGCTGATGACGGCGGCGGCCGTCTCGGTTTCGGGTATCATCGGCTGGATCGGCCTGCTGGTGCCGCATGTAGCGCGCATGTTGGTCGGGCCGGAATTCTCCCGTCTGCTTCCGGCATCGCTTCTCCTTGGCGGCGGCTATCTCGTCGGCGTCGATACGCTCGCACGCAGCATGGCCGCAATCGAAATACCGCTCGGCGTGCTGACGGCGGCCATCGGCGCGCCGTTCTTCCTCTATCTGCTGATGACTGCGAGGCGCGGATGGCAGTGATCCTGCGCACCAGCGAACTGGCCTTCGGCTATGGCCGGGCAGCGGTGGGCTCCGATGTCACGCTCTCGGTCGAGCATGGCGAGGTGTTGTGCCTGCTCGGTCCCAATGGCTGCGGCAAGACGACCCTGTTCAAGACGCTGCTTGGCCTGCTTCCGCGCCAGCATGGCCTGGTCGAGCTTGACGGCGAGGATATCGCCGGCCTGTCGCGCGCGCAGTTTGCCTGCCGTGTCGCCTATGTTCCGCAGGCCACCGCCGCCTTCTTTCCCTTCATCGTGAAGGATGTCGTGCTTATGGGCAGGGCAAGCCGGGTCGCGACATTCGCCTCGCCCGGTGCAACCGATCGCCAGGCCACGGCGCGGGCGCTCGACATGCTGGAAATCGCCCATCTTAGCGAGCGGCCCTTCACCGCCATCAGCGGCGGCGAACGCCAGATGGTGCTGATTGCGCGCGCCCTTGCGCAGGAGCCGGCGATGATCGTCATGGACGAGCCGACGGCAAGCCTGGATTTCGGCAACCAGGCGCGCGTGCTGGAATGCATCCGTTCGCTGTCCAGGAGCGGCCTTGCCGTGGTGCTTTCGACCCACGATCCCGGTCATGCCTTTGCCTGCGCAGACAAGGTCGCGCTGATGAAGAAGGGAAAGCTCGTCGCGATCGGTTCGCCGATCGACGTAGTGACTCCCGACAGCCTGAGGAACCTCTATGGCGTGGACGTCGCCGTGGAGTATCTGGATGCCGCAGGGCATCACGTCTGCGCTCCGGCGCTTCCACAACCAAGGAGACCTGTTTCATGAAGATCAGCGCACGCAACCTGCTCAAGGGAAAGATCGTCGAGGTGAACAAGGGGGCCACCACCGCGCATGTGAAAATCGATGTCGACGGCGTCATCGTCACCGCCTCGATCACCAACCAGTCCGTCGACGATCTCGGATTGGCCGCGGGCAAGCAGGCCTATGCCGTGATCAAGTCGTCCGACGTGATGGTCGCCATCGACTGATCTTTGGCAGCCCTCTCCGAGAAGTGCGGCCACCCGGTCTGTGAAAACCTGGTGCCGCGCGGAGACAAAGCGCACCGACGAGCCGGGCAAGGCTTGCCCCCACATGAGTTTCGCCATAAGGGCGACAGAATCGGATGCTCACGTTCCGGTGAGTCGGGCTGATTGCCCGACGCCTGCCGATGCGGCGTGGAAGGGGAGCGGGCGATGAGTGGTGTGATGCGCACGATGCTGACCGGCTTTGCCTGTTGCGGGCTGCTCGGCGCGGCCGGCTGCACGAAGACCTCGGACGGCTCGATCGAATTCCAGCGGCAATCCATGATGCCGGGCCTGTTCGGCATCCGGCCCAAGCAGGCTGAAAGCCCTGCGCAGGCAGTGTTCCCTCAACCGCCCGAGCCACCGGCCGAACCGGTGGTCGTCAGGAGAAGGCCTCCCGCGGTCAGGACGGTTCGCAAGGCCACACCGCCTCCAGCCGCAGTATCGCAGGCACAGCCCGTGCCGACAAAATCGCTGATCTGCCGCAACGAAACCTCGACTGGCGGGCGGGTGAAAGTCGTTTGCCGCTAAAGCATTTTGCAGCCAAGTGGAATCACTTGGCGTCACATAAATGCGGCTAAAGCAAGCAGATGGAGCGATGGTACTACATCCGTCAGGATGTCCGTTGCTCTAGCTATCGAGGCCCGGTATCCGAGCCCTAACGGAGGTTCGGTCCAAAGCAGGCGGGATTGCTGGAGACGCGACATTCGGCCTGGAAGCGATCGCCTTCGGCGATATGCACGACGCCGGCAAAGGTCCCGGCAAACAATGCGGAAATCAGGCATACGACCGCCAGGCGAGCAACCACTGTCTTCAACTCCGATCCGGCCCGCCGCCGCCACGACGTTTCCGGCCTCAAAGGCGCCCCGATTTACTAAAGCTTTAATCCGATTACGAAAAGTTTAACGATCGGTATCGGACCGAACAGTGGGAGCCGGTTTTCGGGTGAATCCCATGCTGGACTGAAGGAGTGGATCGCCGACACCGCTTCAGCACGGAAGCGACCTACTCGGCCGCGTCGGAATTTTCTGCAGCGATATCGGGCAGGTTGGGGTCGCCAGGCGCCGTCTCGCAACCGAGATCGGGGAAGGCGACCACGCGATTGCCGTGAAAATCCGTGCGCAGCACGCAAAGTCCCTGTTCTTCGAAATAGGTCAGCAGCCGGCGGGCACGCCGTGTCGAATGGGTGCCATAGGCGCGCGCCAGCGCGGCGTCGGAAGGGCAGGCGGCACCGGTCACCGCCGCTTGCGTGACCAGAAGGAACACGCCTTGCAGGTCGTCGGGCAGGCCGGCGGAAAGG
>JBARWP010000246.1:0-17115 GCA_049646905.1 Pseudaminobacter sp.
GGCGAGGTCAGCACGCATTGGCCGAGCCGGTTCTGCAACTGCTTCTGCAACTCGTCGGTACTCATCGCGAAGATCATGACGCGGCAGCCCGGCCGCCCGTCCGGCGTCTGCGAGGGCGCCAGTTCCATGTCGATCGCCGCCTCGCAGCCGCAGCCGATCACCGAGGTGGCGAAGCCTGTCATCGTCACGGCCGCCTGCCGCGCCCATTTGCGGTTCGGCCCCGTGATGATGATCGCAGTCGCGCGCATGCCGAAGGCCTCGGCAAAGGTATCGTCGATCGTCACGCCATTGACTGTCAGGTGTTGCATGACACCTCACCGAACGGTTGCGCGCGCTGGATTGCGGAATCGGGAAAATCGAACCAGTCGAGGGAGAGGCCGTAGCGCTCCTGATGATAGGCATCGAGCCGGCGTATCATCGCCTTGTCCGGCGGCGGATTGAGCCGCAGGGCTTTGCCCCAGCGATAGTTTTCGATCTCGCCGTTCCTGACCACCAGATCGCCGTTCTTGAACACGAAGGCCGCCAAGCGGAACATCTGCGCGATGTCCTCGCCCTTGCGGTAGATCGCGACATCGGCAAGGGCGCCGGCGCCCAGATGCCCGCGATCCTTCAGCCCGAGCAGCTTCGCCGGCGCAGCGCGCGTCATGATGGCGATTTCCTCGAATGTATATTCGCGCTCGATCGAAGAGAGCGTGGAGAAGGACAGCGCCTTTTGCGACACGCCTTCGGCCGCTTCCCGGCGGGCATTCCTGCTCATCAGCAGGGCGAAGAGGTCCGGATAGGCGGTGAACGGCGCGCCATTGGGGTGGTCGGTGGTGAAGAAGACGCGCCACGGATCGTTGATGAGCAGGAACAGCTCCAGTCCGATCGCCCATTGCAGCGAGCCGTAGAAATCCTTGCCATAGCGGTAGGGAACGATGCCGCCGCCATTACCGTCGCCATCGAAGATCACCGTCTTTTTCGGATTCGCCGAGCCGCGCGCGGAAAACTGCCGCAGCACATCGGAGGAGATGGTGACGGTCTGGCCGAACATCACCTGCCCGATATCGATGGTGATCTCCGGCGTCGAATTGACCAGTTCGGCAAGTCGTGCGGCCTCGGAGGAGAATTTCCGCTTTCCTTCGGTGCCGTAGCTGTAGAATTGCAGATGCGCCAGATGCATCGGCACGCCTTCGGCGGCGGCAATGGTTTCGGCGGCCGTTTCCGCCGCCCCGGACGCACCGAGATTGTTGCAGTGGACATGCAGCGGATGCGGCACGCCAAGCGAGGAGACGGCCGCCTGCAGGGTCTTGACGATGCGGCGCGAACTGACGCCGTAGGACGGCACGACATCGTCGAAGGAAAATGTCCGGACATTTTCCTTGAAGGCCGCCGCCGCCCCGGCATTGATGACCTTGACGCCCAGCGCCCGGCTCGATCCCACCGTCCAGGCGACATAATCCTCGATCATCTGCGCAGACGCATTGTCGCGGATCATCGACAGCAGGAAGTCGTCATTGCCCAGGATCGCCAGCGTCGCCTTGTCGATGATCGGGATGTCGGCAAGCTCGAGATGGGTGTGCAGCGCGGCGCCGGGCGACATGGCCGGCTCGACCACCGTGGTGAAGCCCATCTTCGCGTAAAGGCAGCCGGTCTCGAAGGTCGACCAGCCGGCGTTGGAGAGCGGCGTGTTGGCCGGGCGCGGCGCGTGCGCGGCGTGATGCTCGGGCAAGAGCAGGCGTGCGGTGTTCACATTCCCGCCGCCGATATGGGAATGGATGTCGATCGCGCCGGCCATGACCACGCAGCCGGAGGCATCGATGGTCACGTCCGCGCGTCCGTCCGAGGGTGCCGCAACGATGGCCTCGTCCTCGATCCAGAGATCGCCCTGTCCGATCCGTCCATTGACCGGATCGATGATTTCGCCGCCGGTGATCCTGGTCAGCATGGCAGCGCCTTTCCGCCGGGCAATTGCCGGGCAATCGAGCGCAGCAGCGAGGCGGCATCGGGCAGATCGGCCTTGTTTTCCGCAGCCTTCGCCATCAGCGTCCCCACCCGGCTGGAATAGACGACGGCGTCATGGGCGACACCGGGCTCGCCGACAGCCAGCGTCACTGCTGCGCCTGCAACCGGCTTGTCGGTGGGAGCGATCGCGACAAGAGGCAGGTTCCGGCGCGACGAGGATATCAGGTCTCCGGAAGCGCCGATGCAAAGATGCAGGTCCGCCTCGCCCTCCTCGATCATCCGCGAAACATCGAAGCGCCAGGGATCGAATTCCGGCTGGCCGCGCCCGAAGCCGGTGCGCAGCGGAAAGCCTGTCATCCAGGTGGAAGCCAGATTGCTGCCCCAGCCGGCCTCGCTTGCCGGCAGATGCAGGGCCGAGGCGCGGGATTTGCGGTTGAGATCGCCGATCAGCCCCTGCAGCATTTCCAGCCCCGGCGCATCCAGCATCTCGCCGCAAAACAGGAACACGGCGAAACGGGCTTCCACCACGGCCTGCGCGAAGCGGGCGAAATCGGACACCGGGCTGGTGACGGCCCGGCCGGCGCATTGCGCCCGCAAAGCCGCCAGCGTGCCGTTGAGGTCCGCCCGTTCGCAGGCCAGCCGCACGGTCCTGGCCTTGCCAAGATAGGCAGCCTTGGTATTGGCCCCGACAAGAAACACCTGCCGGGCCTTGGGCGCTTCACCGGCAAGGTCCGGGGTCGTGGCGGCGATTTCCGCGACGAGATCGTGATGCGCTTCCGGCAGTTGGCTCGCGATGACGATGACGTCCGCCCTGCGGCGGGCCTCGCCCGGTGCTACGAAAAAGCCGCCCTTGTTGGTCAGCAGGGCCGTTTCGCCTGCAAGCCCTTCGCTGCCGAGGCAGTCATAGGCGGCACCGACCCGCTCGGCCAGCGCAATCGCAGCCCGCGTGCCATGCACATCCGTATCGAGGCTGAAAACTGGACAGAGACTGGACACCAGAAGCTCGGCGATATGTTCGATCGCGCGCGCCAAAGGCACGTCTCGGTCGCCGATCCACGCAACCGTCATTCCTACTCAAACTTTCTGGTGCCGAGATGATTCTAGACAAAAAAATATCCGGAGAAAACCCGCCAGCGCGGGATTTGCCCGGATAAAGCGTTCCGTCAATCGTATTTGATATAGGCGAACCGCTGGTCGGTTTGCGGCGTACCCTCCAGCGAACCGCCCTCCTTGCCGGGCTGCCACTGGACCACGTCCTCGATCTTGCGGGCCAGTTCGAAATCCTTGTCGGTAATTCCCTTGGCCGCGTGGTTGACGAGCTTGACCTCGACGAAGGCATAGGACGCGGCGATGTCGGGATGATGCCAGGCCGCCTCCGCCAGATGGCCGACCGTGTTGATGACCATCAGCGTCGATTTCCAGCCATGCGTCTTGTACTTTCGCCTGATCCAGCCGTTCTCGTAGCGCCAGCCCGGCAGGTCCCTGGCGAGGCGTTCGGTGATTTCAGCTTCCGAGTAAACCCGCTCTTTCGGCCTTTTGTTGTCTTCATCGGTCATCGTCATCTCCATTCCTGACAGGTGATCCACCCGAATCGATTGCGGCCAAAGCGCCATTGAAACGTTTTCGCCCGCTTGCCCCTTCCATGAAAGCGACTATCATGAGAATGGGCACCTAAACTTCTGTGATGCATATACGATGCACCTACATGGGGGCAGATGTCTAACTCTGTCACGATCAAAGTTCCAGCGCGGCTGCATCTGGGTTTCCTCAACCTCAGCGGCGGCGAGGTCCGGCGCTTCGGCAGTCTGGGATTGCCGCTGAGCGAACCCGAAATGGTGGCGACGATCTCGCGCGCCCGGGAAACGCTCGTCGAAGGCGAGAGCAATGCCCGCGCCGCCGAGCACCTAGCCACGCTGTCACGTCACCTCGGCATCCATTCGCACCATCGCCTAGTGATAGAGCAGTCGATCCCGCGCCATGCCGGCCTCGGCTCGGGCACGCAGATCGCCATCGCGGTCGCCTCGGCCCTGCGCACACTGCACGGCCTGCCCCTCGACATCGCCAATGACGCCATCCTGCTCGGGCGCGGCGAACGCTCCGGCATCGGCATCGCCAGTTTCAGGGAAGGCGGGCTGATCATCGATGCCGGCAAGGACGACAGCGGCAAGCAGCCGCCCGTCATCGCAAGGCTGCCGTTCCCGGAAGACTGGCGCGTGCTTTTGATCCTCGATTCGGCGCAGGACGGCCTTCACGGCACCGACGAGATCGAGGCCTTCCGCGCGCTTCCGCCCTTCCCCGTCGCAAGTTCCGGCGAGATCTGCCGCCAGGTCCTCATGGGCGTGATGCCTGCCCTGGTGGAACAGGATCTGCCGGCCTTCGGCGCCGCCATTTCCGAGATACAGGCCCTCATCGGTGCCTATTTTGCACCGGCCCAAGGCGGCATCTTCACCAGCAAGCGCGTCGAAGCTGCTGCCGGACGATTGGCCGCAGCCGGCGCGGTCGGCATCGGCCAAAGCTCATGGGGGCCGACCGGCTTCGCCTTCGCCCCTTCGCCGGAAGCGGCGCGCAGAATCGTCCGCGCGGCGACCGAGACCAGAGAGGACGGACTCGAGATCAGGATCGTGCGCGGCCGAAACGCGGGCGCCGATATCAGTTCCTCCGAACTTGACCTTGTTGGAAGTTGAGTCCATCTGCGCTCCGCATCCGCCGACCTGATCACCGCACCATCCTCTCCAAAGCCTCGCATCGACTTTGGATCACGCTTCAAGACCAAGCCGGAAAGACAAGACCATGGCCCGCAAAAATATCCTGCATATGCTGACCCCTCTCCCCCAGATGAGCCCCTTCGACGTCAACATGGCGCTCGATGCCGGCTATGATGCCGTCGTGCCCTATGTCGGCGTGGGGCTGAAGGAAGTGACGGGGCTGGTACAGGACGCCATTTTCTCACGCCCGCCGGATGCCGGCGTGAACACCGGCATATTCATCGCCGGCAAGGACGTATCGCTGGCGCTTGACATGTTCGACGCCGCCAGGAAGGCGATGGTTCCGCCCTTCGAAATCTCGGTCTTTGCCGATCCGGCGGGCTCCTTCACCACGGCCGCCGCCATGGTGGCGAAGGTGGAAAAGGCCCTCGACAAGAAATTCAGCCGCTCGCTGAAGGACACCCGCATCGCGATTTTCGGCGCGACCGGCGTCGTCGGCTTCTGCACCGCCGTCATCGCGGCCAAGGAGGGGGCCAAGGTCACCATCGCCGGCCATGACGGCGTCGAGCGCGTCAAGAAGATCGCCGCCGAGATTGCCCGGCGCTTCGATGTCGAGGTCGATGCCGCCGACGGCTCGACGGACGCGAAGAAGGCTGGCGTGGTGGAAACGACGGAAGTCGTGCTTTCCGCTGCCAAGGCTGGGATACAGGTGATCTCGGCGGCACAATTGAAGAAGGCGGACGCGCTGCTGATCGCCGCGGACGTCAATGCCGTGCCGCCGGCCGGCATCGAAGGGCTCGCGGTAAACGCCGACTGCGTCGCCATCGAGGGAACCAATATCCTCGGGATAGGCCCGCTCGCCATCGGCAATGTCAAATACAAGACCGAATCCGGCTTGTTCCAGCAGATGATCGAAGCCAAAAAGCCCGTCACCTTCGATTTCCAGGACGCTTTTTCCCTTGCCCGCCAGATCGCGAAGTAATTCGAAAGCCGTATTGATCGCGGCGATCTCCGGCCGTGCACTTGCGGCATCGGCACGGCGCGCGGGCTACCGCGTGCTGGTCGCGGACATGTTTTGCGACATCGATACGGTGGCGTTGGCGGAGCGGACGGCAAAGATTCCCGGCGACTTCCACACTGGCATCGACGGCGACCATCTGATGGAGACGCTCCAAGACCTGGCATCTGGAGAAGAACCACTTTCGGTGGTCTGCGGCTCCGGGTTCGAGCGCAGGCCCGAGATCGTCGATGAGATCGCCCGGCGCTTTCCTCTGGCCGGCAACAGGGCGGAAGCGATCCGCAGGGTCAAATCGCCGGAACGCTTTGCCGCCGATTGCGCGGCCCTCGTTATACCCCATCCGGAGATAAGACGGCTGCCGCCGCCCGATCCGGAGAATTGGCTGGCCAAGACGGCAGGTGCGGCCGGCGGGACGCATATCCATTCCGCAGCGGGGCTGGAAGCCGATCCAGGCCGCTATTTCCAGCGCTTGGTCCCTGGCGACAATGTCTCCGCCCTGTTCATCGGCGACGGGAAGGCTGCGCAGATCATCGGCTTCAGCCGGCAATTCTCGTCCCCCAAGCCCGATGCGCCCTATCGCTATGGCGGCGCATTGCGGCTGCAACGTTTCGACCGCCGGCATGCGGCGCTGATCGGCGGCTGGCTGACCGGCCTCACCCGCCGCATCGGCCTTAAAGGGCTTTGCAGCGCCGATCTCATCCGCAGCGATGGCAGCTACCAGCTTCTGGAGATAAATCCGCGGCCCGGCGCGACACTGGATATTTTCGACAGCCATGAAGCCCCGCTGATGGATGCGCATCTCAATGCATCACGCGGCGAGCCTTATGCACTGCCCCGTTTCAACGACAACATGGCTTCGATGATCGCTTACACAAATCGGCCGGTAGATCATTTTCCTGCTATTGCCTGGCCTGACTGGACCGCCGACCGCCAGTCTGCCGGGACAAGGCTCGATGCCGGAGACCCGGTCTGCACCGTCTTTGCCCGTGGCCCCAACGCCGCCGCAACGAGGCGAAACCTCGACATCCAGCTTCGCGACCTGCAACGCCACTGGCAAGGAGTTCTGCCATGAAGGATGGCTCCGCGTTCCTCAATGAAAACGCCCAACGCATCGCCGACGCCATGGTGCGCGATGCCGAACGCCTGCGCATCCGCGTATCCACCGGTCCGCTCGGCGAGCGCCTGATCGACGCCGGCGCCAAGGCGCAGGGCAGCGTGGAGGCCGGCTTGCGCATGGCCGAAGTGGCCACCGGCGGTCTCGCCGACATCTCCACCATCATGGACCGGGGCTCGGGCAAATGGCCTTTCAATGTCGAGGTGCGTTCGTCCCAGCCGGTGCTTGCCTGCCTGGCCAGCCAATATGCGGGCTGGAACCTCTCGAACGGCGACTATTTCGCCATGGGCTCGGGCCCGGTGCGGACACTGGCACGGGTAGAGCCGCTGTTTTCGACGCTGTCCTACAAGGAAAAAGCGAGCGCGTCGGCCGTCATCCTGGAAACGTCCAAAGCCCCGCCACCGGCCATCGTGGAGAAGGTGGCCACGGCAACCGGCCTCAAGCCGGAAGACCTCACCTTCATCTACGCGCCCACGCAAAGCATGGCGGCAACGGTGCAGATCGTCTGCCGTGTGCTGGAGGTCGCGCTGCACAAGGCCAACGACCTGAAATTCCCGCTCGACAACATCGTCGAAGGACTTGCGGCAGCGCCCATTCCCGCGCCCCATCCCGATTTCCTCACCGCGATGGGACGCACGAACGATGCGATCATCTATGGCGGCATCGTGCAGCTTTATCTGCGCGGACCCGCCAAGGACGCCAGGGAACTCGCCGAGCAGCTTCCCAGCAGCACCTCGCGCGACTACGGCCGCCCGTTCGCGGAGATCTTCAAGCATTTCAAGGGCGATTTCTATGCCATCGACCCGCTGCTGTTCAGCCCAGCGGAAGTCGTCGTGACGGCGCTGGAGACAGGCGAAACATTCCGGCACGGCGGCCGCGACACGGTCATGCTCGAACGGAGCCTGGGTTGACGTCCCGCCTCATGAAGCCAAGGGTCTTCGTCGTCAATGACGCGTCCGGCACGCAATCCAGGAGTGTTTCCGCAGCACTTTGGCGGCGGGGCGCCGAAGCAATCACTGATTGCCTGGCCAGCATCGCTTTCGACACCAGCAACCCCACAGGGTTGAGCATTCCGGGCTTCGCGCCGGGCGAACTGCCCGACGCCGTTCTTGTACGCTCGATTTCGGCCGGCTCCTTCGAGGCGATCACCCGCCGCCTCGGCATATTGCATGCGCTGGGCCGGCTCGGCGTGCCGGTGTGGAACTCGGCCCAGGCGATCGAGCGCTGCGTCGACAAGTCGATGACGACCTTCCTGATCCAGCAGGCCGGTCTGCCGACCCCACCCACTTATGCCGTGGAGGGGCGGGCGGCCGCCGAAGCGCTGGTTGCCCGGCATGGATCATCGGCATTGGTGCTGAAGCCGCTGTTCGGCGCGCAGGGGCGCGGCATCCGGCTGGTCAGGACGGTCGAGGACCTGCCACCGCCCGAAGAGGTGGACCACGTCTATTATCTCCAGCACTATGTGCCGCGCGCGGGACCGCCCTTTCATGACTATCGCATCTTCGTGTGTGCCGGCGAGGTACTGGCGATGATGGCCCGGCGTGGCGAGGGCTGGATCACCAACATCAACCAGGGGGCTGCCGCCGAGACGGTCTCCGACCAGATGAAGGGCGAACTCGCATCGATGGCGCTCGCCGCCGCCGCGGCGGTCGGCGCAGACTTTGCCGGCGTCGATATCGTTCCCGATGAGCGGGGCCGCCTGTTCGTTTTGGAGGTCAACAGCATGCCGGCATGGTCGGGCCTGCAATCGGTGGTCGAGATCAACATCGCCGATGCGATCGCCGAGGCACTGCTGGCATTCCTGCACCGGCGCTCGACCGCGCGCGCCCCTTTGGCCGCCGCCCCCGAAGCTGCGATCGCCACGGCGGGCTCGTAAGCCGATGCTTACGCGGGAAGCGATCCGCAGCGCCTACGAGACGGCGTGCCGACAGGAGATCGAGGCCCTGAAACCCGGCAACGTCCATCTGTTCGCCGATGGCCATCGCATGTCGGCCGAGCAGTTCCTGACCAGCGCCAGCGTTTCCTCCGGCCCGCTCACCGACCCATCGCTATCGCTCGGAAAGCGGATTTACGAGGCGGTACGCGCGACGCGCGAGGCGGTCGCGACCAACACCAATCTCGGCATCATCCTGCTATGCGGGCCGCTGGCCGTTGCGGCCGGCATGCCGGGCACCGATCTCAGGGCGAATCTGCGGACAGTCCTGCAGGCGATCACGCTTCAGGATACCGAAACGGTCTTCGATGCGATCACGCTTGCGTCGCCCGGCGGCCTCGGCGCGGCACCGGCGCATGACGTCCGCGAAAAACCGAAGGTGACCCTGATCGAGGCCATGCGCGCTGCCGCGGACCGCGACATGGTCGCGAAACAATATATTGTTGATTTCGCTGATATTTTCGATACCGGCCTGCCTGCGCTCGATGTTTCCCTTGCGCATGATGAAGGCGGCATGTGGCCGGCTGTTCGCACCTATCTGGCGTTCCTGACCGCCTTTCCGGACAGCCATGTGCTGCGCAAGCATGGCGCAAACGTCGCCGCCGGCTTACGTGAAGAGGCGGTTGCCACGCAGGCTCTGCTCGACGGCGCGCGCGACGAAGCGGGGCGCATCGAAATATTGCTGGACTTCGATCGCAGCCTGAAAACACGCGACATCAATCCCGGCACTTCGGCCGACCTCACGGTGGCTTGTCTTTTAGTCCACACCCTCGGTCGCGACCTTGCATAAGGCACCGGATAATGGTTGAGTTCCCTCGGTGGAGGCTACGGCTTCCGCTGGCTATCCAGCCAACCGGCCCGATCCGTTTCGGGCGCTGCCAACAAGGATAGCTGTCCATCGAGCGCCCGCTCGGTAGCGGCGGCATCTTTGGACACCATAATTGTGTCTTGGAGGATATTTGGCATGGCTAAAATCAATAAAGTAATGGTCGGCGAATCGCTTGTTGGCGAAGGCAACGAAGTCGCCCATATCGATCTTCTGATCGGCCCCCGCGGAAGCCCGGTCGAGGCGGCATTCTGCAACGCACTCACCAACAACAAGGACGGGTTCACCTCGCTGCTGGCGGTGATCGCACCCAACCTACCCTGCAAGCCCAACACCGTGATGTTCAACAAGGTCACGATCAAGGGTGCCAAGCAGGCGGTACAGATGTTCGGCCCGGCACAGTTTGCCGTCGCGAAGGCGGTCCAGGACAGCGTCGCCGAAGGCGTCATCCCGGCCAATGAAGCCGACGACGTCTTCATCTGCGTAGGCGTGTTCATCCACTGGGAGGCGGACGACGACGCCAAGATCCAGGAATACAACTACAAGGCCACCAAGGAAGCTATCCAGCGCGCCGTGGAAGGCAAGCCGACCGCTGCCGAGGCAACCGCTCAACGGGATTCGGTGAAGCACCCGTTCGGAGCCTAGACAAGAGACAGCCCCGCACAGGTGAAACCCTCTGCAGAGCCGGATGGTCTGTTGCGCCGGCTGAAACGTCTACTGGGCCTGTAAGCCCTGCCATCCGAAGGATCCGAAACGATCCTTCGGATAACATTTATGCTCATGCAAGCGCGGCGATCCCGTCGGATGTCAGCATACCATTGTGCAGCGAAGTCGAAACAAGCGCTGCCGCAATGCCAAGCGATGACAATTGGCGCAGATCCGCTTCGTTGCGTACTCCGCCTGCGGCGATCAGCATGCGGCCACCTGCTTTTGCCTTGATTTCGGCAAGTGTCGCGAGATCAGGTCCGGAGGCGGCCCCTACCCTGGCGAGCGTCATGACGATCACCCTTTCCGGCCACAAATCCGGCTCTTCGAGCAGTGCGGGCGGGCCACGAAAGCCGTCCTGGAAAAAGTCGAGTGACAGGATGAGGCCAGGATGGTTCCTGAATCGTCCGAGCATGGCCGCATCGTGCTGGGATTCGGAGCCAAGCACCGCATGGCAGCGCGGCATGGCAAGCGCCAGGGTCAGATCGGCATTATCGGAAAAGCCTGCATCGATCCACAATTGCGGGGCCTCGGGCATCGCCGCAAGCCTCACGGTCGCATTGTCGTTGGGCAAACGCCCTTCGATGGCATCGATATCGGCGATATAGAAGGTCGGGAACGGATGAAGGCTGCGCAGGCCTCGCGCCACGGCAACGGGATCGGCGCTGCCGCTCAGCGGCGTGACGATCGGCCTGTAGCTGTCGCGCCTGCCCTGTTGGGCACGCACGACCTGCCCTGCCTTCAAATCCAGAACCGGGATGATCTTCATGTCCTGTCTCTACCGCGGCGCCAGCTTCAGATAAATCCCATGCGAAAACAAAAAGATAGAGCCTGAAACGTGACACAAGCAAACTCAATCGTCGTCGGCTGCGACATAGGCGGCGCGCATCTCAAGGTCGCACGCGCCGAGAATGGACGAATCGTCAAGGCGATGACCCTGGCGACGCCCATCTGGTTCGGGCTCGATCGGCTGACGGAGGTCATTCCCGAAGTCATGCCGCTATTTGCTGGAAGCGATCTCAACGCCTTCACCATGACCGGCGAGCTTTCCGATATTTTCCCCTCGCGCGAGGCCGGCATATCGGGGTTGCTGGAACTGATAGGAAAGCACTTTGCCGGCCGGACCACGATCTATGCCGGCCGCACGGGCTTCGTGACGCCCGACCAGGCAATCCGCCATGCAGCCAACGTGGCTTCCGCCAATTGGCATGCGAGTGCAGCCCTGGTTGCCGACCAGGTAGGCGAGGCGCTGTTCATCGACATGGGCTCGACCACCACCGATATCCTCGCGACGGCCAAGGGCGCGGTCGAGAATGACGGCTATACCGATGCCGAGCGTCTTGCGACCGGCGAACTCGTCTATACCGGCTTCACCAGAAGCGCGCTGATGAGCGTCGCCTCGACCGCCCCCATTCGCGGCCGGCTGACGCCGCTGATGAACGAATATTTCGCCTCCATGGCGGATGTGCAGCGCATTCTCGGCACTCTCGATGAAAACGACGACAAGCAGCCGACGGCGGATGGCCAGCCGAAGACAATCGACGCCTCCGTGGCGCGGCTTGCCCGCATGGTCGGGCGGGACGGCACCGATCTTGCCGGAGCCGAATGGCACGACCTGGCGCAATGGTTCAGCGAAAGGCAGGTCCGTACCGTCCATGACGCCGCGCTGTTGGTCGCCGGCAAGCACCAGCCGGGCAGCGGCGCGCCCATCGTGGGCGCAGGCATCGGGCGCGGACAGATAAAATGCCTGGCCGAGCGCATGCGCCGCCCCTTCCTGGACTTCGCCGGTATCATTCCAGCCGACGATTCGATGCGCGGCGAAGCCAGCAGCGCCGCACCAGCCGCGGCCCTTGCCCTGCTTGCCAAGGTGAAGTGAAGGGGAAGTCAGGCTCGCGCTTGTCAGTCGCGGACGTCGCTGCCCTTGCTGTCCGTATTGGTGAAGTGGGTGGCCACCCGTTCCATCAGCCAGCCCCAGGCTTCCCTTTCATCCGGCCCGGCGGTCTTGTCGATCGCGATCTCGAGATAGGCAAGCTCGGCCTCGATCTTCTCGCGCGGCAACATGCCGAGGCGGCTGACCAATATGGCAAGCTCCAGCACCGCCGCCTTAGCGCGGTTGAGGCCGGTAAAAGGGGCGTGCATCTCTTCCGCCACCACGCGGCAGAAATGACGCGGGCGGGTGCCGTCATCGTCGATGCTGACGACCTCCAGCGCGGAATGCGCCAGCGCGGCCTTGAGCCGGGGCACCTTGAACCCCTCGACCGGCACGGTCGGCCATTCCTTGCGGCCGGTCAGGCAACCGGCGAAAATGCGGGCATCGTCCGTGTAGTTCGCCACGGCGAACGGCACTTGCGAGAGATTGTCCAATGTGGCGGAGGGCCGGAACGGCGCGATCACCCAGCCGTCGCGCTCCTGTATGATCCCGATCGGCGCGATATGGATTACGCCCTTGGCACTCACCGTCGTGATGACGCACTCGCGAATGTAAGGCATCACTTATCTTCCTTCTTCGCCCGCAACGTGTGCCCGGCTTCCGCCAGGCGGGTGCGGTCGGCCTCGGGCGCCGGCGCCGCGACGCCCCAGGCCAGCGGCTCGTCCTGAACATAGCGCTTGCCGAGCCGCCAGGCGATCTCGGCCTTCATCAGTTCGGCTCCGAGATAGAAGGCGTGCGCGCCGTCCTGCTCCACCCCAAGCCCGGGAAACAGCTCGAACGCATCGGTCGCCACCGCGTGGCCCTTGGCGTTAAAGATATGGATGCCGTCGCTCGAGGTCATGATGCGGAAATTGGCATCGCGCACCGCCCCGGCCAGCGCATCGATGTCCTCGGCCGTCGCGACATAGGGCTTGCGGTCATGGATCTGCAGCAGGCCGGCATGGTAGTCGCGCGGCAGCGAACCATCCTCGCGGGCAGCAAAGAGGATGCGCCTTGCGATGTCGTGCTCCTCCACCGTGCGCACGGTGTGCGGGCTGACATGCACGGTCAGAACATTACGGATTTCCAGCTCCGAACACAGCCCCGCAAGCAGGGCGGTGACACCGGAGGAATCGGCATCGGTCAGTTCGGTCAGGTTGCCGGTGCCCATCAGCAGCTCGATATCGGGCCAGCGCCGGCGGGCCTCGATGAAGCGGCCGATCGATTGCGCAAAGCCGAAATGGATGGGATCGAGCACCGCATCGGCAATGAAATCGATGCCAGCCTTCCGTGCGGCTTCTATGGCACGCCCAAGCGAATCGAGATCGCCTGGAATAGAGGGTATGAGGATAGGCACAGCCCCGGATTCCAGAGCCAGCGGCAGCGTGTCCTCGTTCAGGCTCAGCAGATAGTCCGCGCCGGCGCGCGCGCCGATACGCAACTCGTCCAGATTGGCGGAATCGACGCTGACGGCGTAGCCTTCTCCCTTCAGCGCCAGAACCGTATCCTCCAGATGCGGGAACGGCGTTTCCGGCAGGCAGCCTATGTCGATGACGTCCGCGCCCGCCGCGATCAGCTTCTGCGCCCGCGCCACCACGCCCGCGACCGACAGCATCGGCGCGTCGACGATCTCGGAGAATATGCGCATGTCGTGCCGCGACAGGTCGGGCGCTTCCCCTGCCCTGCCAAGGAACGCCGGCAGGTCGGCGACCTCGTCAGGCCCCCGGACGAAGCGGACATCGAAATGCGCGGCCAGCCGTTCCAGGTCGCCACGATAACGGCCGGGAAGGATGACCCGGCTCACGCCGTCCGGCAGGGTCACCCGGCGCTTGACGATTTCTTCAGTCATCAAGGCGGCCACCTTGACCCCGACATTGACGATCGACCACTCGAAATCCGTCTGCCCCAGGCTGGCGAGTTGCTTTTCCAGCCGCGCCTTGGCCAGATGGCCGGTCAGGAATACGAGATGTTCAGCCATGGCATGCCAGCTCGGCGTGACGCGCCCGCACTGCCGCGGTCAGATCGGCGAGCGATTCCACCACGGTGGTGTATTCGAAGCTTTTCAGCGTCTCGGTGTGTTGCAGATCGATCCTGCGCGGATAGACCTTGACGATGCCGTCCGGTGCCATCGTCTCCAGTTCCGGTGCGGTATCGCAGGCAAAGACGATGGAAGGCACGCGGCACTTGCCGGCCTGGGCATAGACATTCGTCGCAATGGTGTCGGAAATGCCGAGCACGCATTTGGCGACCGTGTTGGACGTCGCCGGCGCGATGACCACCGTGTGGTAGACGCCGTGATAGAAGCCGCCCACCGGCACCGAGCTCGCCGTCTTGTCGTGCAGAACGCGCATCGTGTCGGGGAAGTCGAGCGCGAGCTTGTACATGCGCAGCACCTCATTGGCCGCGCGCGTGACGAAGATGTCGCAATGCTCCAGTTCATGGATCAGGCCGAAGCTTTCGGTGAAGAAATGCCCGGAGCCGGTCAGGACCCAGGCCCAGCGCGGCGTATGCAGCTTGGCCATGCCTAGGCGGCTCCTCTCGCCAAGTCCCGGCGCTTGCCGATCCTGCTTCCCGGTATCTTGCCGGCGGCGAGGATTTGCGCCGCATCGTTCAAAAAGCACGGCCCGGCGATATAGAGACTCGTTTCCTCACCAAGCATTTCCGGCAACAGGGGATCGACGATACCCGCTTCGGCCAGATCCTCCACGCTGTCGGCCAAGGCATCGGTCTGCTTGACCAACAGCAGGGCATCGGCACCGATCCGGCCGGCAAGCCAGGCGCTGAGCGAATCCGAAGTCATGTCCCAGCTCTCGGGAATATCGCCGGCGCTACGGCTCAATTCATAGGGCAGCCAGACCGGAAGGCGGCCGTTTGCCAGAATCGTCTCCATATCCGAAAGGCTGCGCGCCGGCGCAAGACGCGGATGTATGTCGGCCAAGGCAAGCCCCATCTGCTCCATCGCCAGGATTGCCATGAAATGGGCTGCCCGGTCCGAAAACCGCATGGGCGC
Organism: Pseudaminobacter sp.; assembly: GCA_049646905.1. Taxonomy (GTDB): domain Bacteria; phylum Pseudomonadota; class Alphaproteobacteria; order Rhizobiales; family Rhizobiaceae; genus Pseudaminobacter. The sequence continues at coordinate 15,165 of JBARWP010000246.1, forward strand.
CTGCGCCTCCCGCACCCGGTCGGCGAACGGCCCGCCGCCCGGCACCAGCACGAGCGGAATGCCTGCGCCCGCCAAAGCGGAAATCCATCTGGTCATTTCGACATGATAGGCCGTGCTGCCGCCAAGCTTGACGACAAGGCGCTTCATGAAGTCTGCCCCTTCTGGGCGCGTACCGGGAAAACCGCACCTCCTGTGGCGGCCTTTCCCGGCAGGGAGCGCGACTGCTCCTTCGCCCGCCGGCGCTCGATCTCGACGCCGACGCCGCCGGGACCAAGCTCGAGCTTTTCCACCCGCACGGTCACGCGCATCACGCGCGGATCCTCCAGCACATGGGCGGCCACATGCTCGGCCAGCGCTTCGCTCAATTGCACATGGCCGCGCGCGACGATGGCGCGGATGCCGTCCATGATGACGTCGTAGGAAAACACATGGCGCATGTCTTCGGGCGTGTTCGTCACCCGCAGCACATCCGCGGTGACGTCGAAGCGCACCTTCTGGGTATGGCCATGCTCGAAACTATAGGCGCCGATCTCGACCGGCAGCACGAAATCGCGCACGAATATCTTGTCGGTGCCGTGGGTGGCATCGGCAGCCCCCGGCGAATAGCCGCGCGCCGCCAGCAGTCGGTAATCGACGCTGGAGCGCCCTTCCGCCTGCCGCTCCTCGGGAATGAGCGCGCGTATCTGCCGCACCGCCTCGGCGTCGATCTTGCCGGTGCGATCCGACGGCCCGCACAAAGCTCCGCGAAAGCCGAGGAAATCAGGCTTCAGCGGCAGCAGGCGCGGAACATCGGGCGCTTCCAGCGACCCGCTGAGGCCGGACATCAGCTTCAGCTCCCGGCAGCTTCCGGTGAAGTCCGGAATGCCGGTCGGCGGCATGTGGTCGAGCAGGCGGCTGCCGTTCTTGACGGCAGTGTCCAGCATCGCGCCATGGAACCCGCATTCGGCGAAAACCGGCAGCAGCCCGAAATCCGGTTCCTTGTCCGCGAACAGCACGCCGATCAGCTTCACCCGCGCGGCCAGCGGCGAAAGCGCCCTGGCACAGGCCGCCGCCTTTTCCGACGGAAAGAAGCCGATCTTCACGTAATCGACACCCGCCGCAGCGACCTCCTCGGCCTTCGCGCGAATGAGGTCGGGGTCCATCGGCAGGTCGCCGCAAACGGCACTCACCGGCACACGCCCGGCGATAGCCGCCACCAAAGCGCCGATGTCGGCGATGGGAAGCGCTCCCAACGCGCCCGCCTTCGGGTCCTTCAGGTCGACGATATCGACATTGCCCGCAATTGCGGTTTCCGCTTCCCCGGTATCCGTCACACTGGCCAGCATCTTGGTCATTTGTTCATTTTCCTCCGGACGCTGCCAGATATGGAAGTGAGGTCCCGCACGACAGCCGATCTCCGCGCCATCGGCAAGATACGATACGGCGTTCTCACGCAGATAGACAATTTATACGCGGGATCAATTCGGAAATCTCGCCGCCATGCCGCAGCCAGGCTGTGACGTCCGGTTGCAGCCGGGACAAGGAGCGCTAATGGGGGTTGATAAATAGGTCTGGTGAGCTAAGCTCGTCATGGCACCGATACTTCTTCACTCTCCCGAGTTGCCTCGGCGAGACCTTATGAGACAACCTTTGGTCAAGAGCATGGTGCCAAACACTCTCAAGGCCTTAATCGTTCTTTTTGTCGCGAGCGTCAACGTGCTTGCTGCGTCTGCGCAGGAGCAGGCGGAGATCGGGATTGGGTATTTGCGGGCTTATGCGCCGCAGCTGGCGCTGTCGGTTCTTGATGTCGCGCCGCGCGACGAGGGGGTTGCGGGGGCGGAGGTGGCGATCGGCGACAACAACACCACCGGCGCGTTTTTGGGCCAGAAGTTCAGCCTGGATGTGACCGAGGTTGAACCGGACGCCGATGTGGTGGCCGCCTTCGAGGCGATGGCGGCCAGGGGCGAGCGCT
>JBARWP010000247.1:0-1524 GCA_049646905.1 Pseudaminobacter sp.
GCACGGTCGGCGACATCGCCACGACGCTACCCGGCGCTACCGCCGTCTTCCGCAAATTCAAGATCGATTTCTGCTGCAACGGCGACCTCACCCTGGGAGGCGCCGCTCAGCGGCGCGGCATCGATCTTGAGGAACTCGAGCGTGCGTTGGCGACGCTAGCTGCCGGCACCGGAGAGACTGCAGCATCGGCTGCAATGAGCAGCGACGAGTTGATCGACCATATCCAGTCCCATTACCACGAGGAGCACCGTCGCACGCTACCGGAGCTTGTCAAACTGGCGCGTAAGGTGGAGGCGGTGCATCGCGAGAATCCGAAGGTACCGGCCGGTCTTTTCGATGTGCTGTGGCATATGGAGAGCGAACTGGAACAGCACATGACCAGGGAAGAAACGACGCTGTTTCCAGCGATGCGGCGGCGCACCAACGGCAGTCTGGATACTCCGATCGATGAACTGCGCCACCAGCATGACGACCAGGGCGCAATGCTCCGCCGGCTCGAAAGCCTCACCGACGACTTCACGCTGCCCGAAGGGGCTTGCCGCTCTTGGCAGGCGCTTTATATCGGAACGGCCAAGCTTGCTGAGGACCTGATGGAGCACATCCACCTGGAGAACAACATCCTGTTCCCACGCTTTGCTACGGCACAAAACCGAACCTAGCCGCCCTGAGCGGTCAACTGGAGCGACGGCACGCGCCTATGCCGCGCTACGGTAAGATTTGTAACCTGCGAGTTTGGTTCTTACACAGTAGCGAGGCAGGAATTGGTGAAGAAGGAACTCGGGGCGCCACAGGTAGATCCATTGTCTAGTTCGATTCAATCAGGAGACCCCCGATGCAGCCAAGATTGAAATACCGGGATTCGTCGCCGGAAGGATTTGCAGCGATACTGCAGCTAAATACCTATGTCGAAAGCAGCGGCATCGAGAATTCGCTGCTTGAACTGGTGAAAGCACGGGCCTCGCAGATTAACGGATGCGCCTATTGCCTCGACATGCACACCAAGGATGCTCGGGCCGCAGGCGAAACCGAGCAGCGACTGTATACGCTTTCAGCCTGGCGAGAGACACCATTCTTCAGCACACGCGAGCGCGCGGCACTGGCCTGGACCGAGGCGGTCACGCGGATTTCCGATTACCACATCGACGACGAGCTCTATGCAGAGCTTCGGCAGCATTTCTCCGAGAAGGAAGCAGTCGATCTGACGCTGGCGGTAATTGTCATCAACGGCTGGAACAGGCTAGCAATCCCGTTTCAGAGCGAGGTTGGCAGTTACCAGACGAATAGCGCCACAACGTGAAATTTCGAAGCCTCCTGACCGTAACAAGCAAACATTTTGCGAGGAGTGTGTTCCAGAACAATGCCTCCGCCGATGACACTGATATTGAGGCACTCTTGCAACAAGGCAGGCTATAGGGGAACTTTAATGAGCGAGAACGGCGTTCAGATGGGCAGGATAAGCCGCCTTGGCGACACATTCGAGGCACGGCTTGAGCGCTTTTTCGACCATGACAGGGATGCTGTTTG
>JBARWP010000248.1:0-15827 GCA_049646905.1 Pseudaminobacter sp.
CAAGGGGGGAGATCAGCAGTTTCGCCTTCACCGCATCTCCCGCAATGTCGAATATTGGTGGAGGCGCCGGATACAGCCTGATCTCCCCCCTTGTGGGGGAGATGCCCGGCAGGGCAGAGGGGGGTGCAAGGATAAGCTGCTCGACGCAGGAAGAGGCAACACCATGAAAGACATCTCCTGCAAATTGCTGGTGCTCGGCGCCGGACCCGGCGGCTATGTCTGCGCCATCCGCGCCGGCCAGCTCGGCATCGACACGGTGATCGTGGAATCGGGCAAGCCCGGCGGCACCTGCCTCAATGTCGGCTGCATCCCCTCCAAGGCGCTGATCCACGCCGCCGAGGAATTCGACAAGGCCACCTATATGGCAGGCGGCAAGAGCCCGCTCGGCATCTCGGTGGAAGCCCCGAGGCTCGATCTCGCCAAAACCATCGCCTGGAAGGACGGCATTGTCGGTCGCCTCAATATCGGTGTAGCGGGTCTATTGAAGAAGGCTGGCGTCAAGATCGTGCAGGGGCGCGGGCACTTCCGCGATGGCCGCACGCTCGAGGTCGAGACCGAGATCGGCACGCAGATCATCCGTTCCGATACGATGGTCATCGCCACCGGCTCCGCCCCGGTCGAGCTGCCGGCGCTGCCCTTCGGCGGGCCGGTGATCTCGTCGACCGAGGCGCTGGCGCTGACGAAACTACCCGAAAAGCTGGTGGTGGTCGGCGGCGGCTATATCGGGCTGGAACTGGGCATCGCCTTCGCCAAGCTCGGCTCCAAGGTCACCGTGGTCGAGGCCGAAGCGCGCATCCTGCCGCAATATGACGCCGAACTGACCCGGCCGGTCGCCAAGCGGCTCGGCGAACTCGGCGTCACCGTGCTGACGGGCGCCAAGGCCAAGCGCCTGTCGTCCAAGGGCGATGCCCTGCTGGTCGAGACCAAGGACGGCGCGGAGAAGAAACTGCCCGCCGACAAGGTGCTCGTCACCGTCGGGCGCAAGCCAGTGATGGACGGCTGGGGGCTGGAAGAACTCGACCTCGACCGCGCCGGCAAGTTCCTGCGCATCGACGAGCAGTGCCGCACCTCCATGCGCGGCATCTACGCCATCGGCGACGTCACCGGCGAGCCTATGCTGGCGCATCGCGCCATGGCGCAAGGTGAGATGGTGGCCGAGATCGTTGCCGGCCACAAGCGCTCATGGGACAAGCGCTGCATTCCCGCCATCTGCTTCACCGATCCCGAGATCGTCACTGCCGGGCTATCACCGGAGGAAGCCAGGAAGGCCGGGCGCGAGGTCAAGATCGGTCAGTTTCCGTTCTCGGCCAATGGCCGCGCCATGACGAAAATGGGCGAAGATGGTTTCGTGCGCGTGGTCGCGCGGGCCGACAACCAGCTCGTGCTCGGCATCCAGGCCGTCGGCCAGGGCGTATCGGAACTGTCGGCAGCCTTCGGGCTGGCAATCGAGATGGGCGCCACGCTGGAGGACATCGCCGGCACGATCCACTCGCATCCGACCCAGGGCGAGGGTTTCCAGGAAGCCGCGCTCAAGGCGCTCGGCCACGCGCTGCATATATGAGACTGCGCGCCACGCGATCAGTCGGCGGTTACCAGCCTGCGCGCCTCGATCCTGTGCTCGGCTGCCCACACCGTCACGTCGTAATGCGCGGCCTGCACGACGTCATTGATCTTGCTCGGCCGGTAGGCGGCGACATTCATGCCGCCGCGCAGCCGCACACTGCCATAGAGTATGCCGTCACCCCCGCCCGCTCGAACGGATTCGCCGAATACCTGTGAAGCCGCGTAGCTGTCGGGCGCATAGAGTTCCGGCCGGCTTTCCCGCCAGCCGGTTATGTCGAGATAGGCGCCGTCCAGCCGCGCCGAATAGCTGCGATAGGTGCGGCTCACTGCCTCCACGCCCCGCGCCACGGCCTCGCGCCGCAAATGATGACCGACCTCGGCGACGGCGACATTGATCTCTGCCGCGGCATACCATGCACCGAGCTCCGGACCGTTGAAGCGCGCGCCACCGGGCGCGACATGCAGGAAAGCGGCCATGACGATACTGGCATTGGCCCGACCATAGGCCCATTCCTCGCGTGGCAGGCGGTCGATGCGGTCGGCCATCAGACGGTCATTCGTCCAGCCGACAAGATCCATGACGGCTTCGAGATCGGCCGCGGTCGCCACCGTATCGAACAGGCCGATCGGCGGAAAGCGCGAGGGGATGAGCCGCCAGCTTGGCTGCGGCGCCGGCAGAAAGGTCTCGCTCACCCGATGACGATGTCCGCTTCATCATAGGGCACGAAGCCGGCATCGATCTCGTTCGGCTCCATATAGATGCCGCCGCGTGCGGCATCGAGGAAGCGGCGCACGGTGAGCAGTGCATCGAAGGAGCCACTGGTGACCAGAGCCAGAGGCGGCTTGCCACCGAATACCATGGCGCGATGCGGGCCGCGCAGCCACGCCACCCCCTCGCCTTCCGTGGTAAACAGCACGCCCAGCGCCTGATGGATGCCAAGCACCGCGGAAAGGCGGGTCAGCGTATCGACGTCCAGCGTGACGTCGCGGTGCTCGCGCGCCAGCTTCGCCCAGTTGTGATAGGTCGAGCGCGACGGATAGCCGAGGGCAAGCCGGCGCTCCTCCTCATTGAGCCCCCACAGGTCGGCAATAGCGAGGAAAGTGCGCAAGGCCGGCGCGCTGAGCCGCCGCCGGTTGGCCGGCGCGAACCGGCTCCGGTCGAGTCGGATCGGTCCCGATCCGACTGCATTGCTGTTTCCTGCAAGTGGCTGTCCCATTGGAAGCATCCTATCCTGATCTGGATATAGTCCAAATTTGGACAGAAGGCAAGGCTCAACCCGAGGGATCAGACGCCGTAGCCGACAATGCCCTTGATCTCGAGGAAATCGTGGATGGCCCAGTCGGCATATTCGCGGCCATTGCCGGACTGCTTGTAGCCGCCGAAGGGCGCAAACGTGTCCCACTCCGGGTAGTTGAGATAGACGGAACCGGCACGCATCCTGGCCGCCACCCGGCGGGCATTGTCGATGTTCTGCGACTGCACGTAAGCCGCAAGCCCATAGACCGTGTCGTTGGCGATGCGCACGGCATCCTCCTCGTCCTCATAGGACATGACCGAGAGCACCGGCCCGAAAATCTCCTCGCGCGCGATCGTCATCTCGGGCGTGACATGGCCGAACACGGTCGGGCGTATGTAATAGCCGCGGTTCAGGCCTTCGGGCCGCCCGGGGCCACCGGTCACCAGCGTCGCACCTTCGGATATGCCGGCCTCGATCAGCCGCTGGATCTTGTCGTATTGAAGCTGGCTGACCACCGGCCCGAGTTGGGTTTCGGTCGAGCGCGGATCGCCGGTACTGTGCGCTTCGGCCGCTTCCTTCGCCACCGCCAGCGCCTCGTCATGGCGGCCGGCCGGCACCAGCATGCGCGTCGGCGCATCGCAGGACTGGCCGCTATTGCCGAAGCAGGCATTGACGCCCTCGCGCACCGCGTGGGCGAAATCGGCATCCGGCAGGATGATGTTGGCGCTCTTGCCGCCAAGCTCCTGCGCCACCCGCTTCACCGTATCGGCCGCAGCCTTGGCCACAAGAATGCCGGCGCGCGTCGAGCCGGTGAAGGACACCATGTCGACATCCGGATGCTCAGCCATCACCTGCCCGACATCCGGCCCGGTGCCGTTGACGAGGTTGAAGACGCCCTTCGGCACACCCGCCTCGTCCATGATCTCGGCAAAGACGATGCCGCTGATCGGTGCAATCTCGGAGGGCTTCAGCACCACCGTGCAGCCGGCGGCAAGGGCCGGCGCCACCTTGCAGACGATCTGGTTCAGCGGCCAGTTCCACGGCGTGATCAGCGCGCAGACGCCGATCGGCTCCCTCACCACCATGGTCGTGCCGCGCAACTCGCTGAACTGATAGTCCTCCAGCGCCTTGATGGTCGATTCCAGATGCGCCTGGCCGGCCGCTGCCTGTGCCTCGCGCGCCCAGGTAATCGGCGCGCCCATCTCCTGCGAGATCGCCTGCGCCACGTCCTCGTAGCGACGGACATAGACTTCATGCACCTTGCGCAGCAGCGCCAGCCGCTCGTCCTTGGTCGTCTGCGAGAAGCCGGCAAAACCCGCCCGTGCGGCGGCGACCGCCCTGTCCACATCGGCCTTAGAGCCGACCGAAATCTTCGTATAGGCCTCCTCGGTCGAGGGATCGATGACGTCGAGCGTGGCCGGCACCACGGGCGAAACCCATTTGCCGTCGATGTAGAAATTCAGGTGATTGCTCATATCCTTACTCCTTCACGGCATGTTGCTTTCAAGCATCCTCGAATCCGGTCAGCACACCCACGGCATTGATGCCGATCTCCTCCACCGCATAGCCGCCTTCCATGACGAACAATGTCGGCAGGCCGAGCCTGGCGATGCGCCTCCCTATCTTGGGGTAGTCCGAACTCTTCAGCTTGAACTGGCTGATCGGGTCTCTCTCGAAGGTGTCGACGCCAAGCGACACCACCAGCACGTCGGGCGTGAAGGCCGAAAGCTTGCCGCAAGCATCCTCAAGGGCGCTCGACCACACGTCGAATCCGGTGCCGGCGGGCATGGGATAATTGTGGTTGAACCCCTCGCCTTCGCCCTCGCCGTGCTCATCTTCATAGCCGAGGAAGAACGGATATTCGGTCGCAGGGTCGCCATGCAGGTTCACCACCATGACGTCGTCACGCTGGTAGAAGATCTCCTGCGTGCCGTTGCCGTGGTGATAATCGACATCGAGGATGGCGACCCGGGCCGCGCTCTGGTCGCGATACCATTGCGCTGCCACGGAAGCGTTGTTGATGTAGCAATAGCCGCCCATGAAACCGGACCCGGCATGATGGCCGGGTGGCCGGCACAGCGCGAAGGCCGCGCGCTCACCCGCCTGCACCAGCCCTGCCGCCGTCAGCGCCACCTCGTAGGAGGATTTGATCGCCTCCCATGTGCCTTCGACGAAACTCGCGCCGGCATCGAAGGAATAGTAACCAAGCAATGCATCGATCCGCTCGGGCCGCCTGTCGCCGCGCAGGCCTCGTGTCGGCCAGGCAAATCCCATGGCCGAACCGGGCAATCCTTCTTCCTGCCAGCGCGGCCAGACTGTGGGCAGGAAATCGATGTAGTCTGCCCGATGCACGCGCTTGGCAGCGTCCAGGGAATGTGCGGTGGGCGGCAGGATCTCGCCGAGTTTTTCCGATTCCACCCGTGCCCGGATGAATTCCGCCCGCGACGGCTTTTCGAATCCCGGCACGATCTCGCCTGCGATCAGTTCCATCTGGCCGCTGTGGCCCGCATGCCGCGGCGAAAAAACAGTCTTCATAATTGCCCTTCCGGTCGACCTGCGTGTGCAGCCTACCCGCAGCCGCAGCCCCTTCACAAGTCCATGGGCACTCCGGACAGTTCAGGAAAAAGGCGCCGCGGCATTGGTAGTTTTGCCGCAATGGTGTAAGAGCCTGCGTCCTTGGCCATGAATGGCACGGCAAACCGGGAACCGACGCCGACAATGACCCCGACCACGACAGACAACCAGCGCAGGCACGGAGTGAAATCCGTAGCACTGCTGTGGTTTGCCCTGTTCCTGGCCGCTGTTCATGGGCTGGCCGGCGGGTCCTCGATGTTGCGCTCCGCGCTTGTCGCGGCCGATGGCCCGGCAACCGTCACCAGCCAATATGCCGGCGGCGGGCACAAGACGCTTGCCCAGCAGCGCAATATCGCCATTGCCGACTGGCAGAACCTCAGGCTCATGCCCGCGCAAGCGGGCGGCGACGCCGATCCGGCTATCGTGCCGCCGGAAATCCGTGCCGTTCAGGCCGAAAGACGGCATGTCCTTTCGGCTTCGCTGGAAACCCTCAGGCTTTCGGCCACACCGCACGGTTTCAGCGCACGCGCTCCACCCTTCATCCTCTGACCCCGCTGCCGCGCTACGCGCGGCCTTTCCAGGAAAAATGACGGCTTTCGCACGGCGCTCCAAAACGCCGGGCGAATACGTCTCATGGGATCAGAGATATGAAAACTTCCCGCTGGGTCGTCATGACCTATGCCGCGATCATCCTCGCCGGCATCATCATCGCATTGCCGAACCTCTTCACCGCCAGGCAGCTTGCCGCCATGCCCGCCTGGTTTCCCAAGCACCAGGTCACGCTCGGGCTCGACCTGCAGGGCGGCTCGCATCTGGTGCTCGAAGTCGATGCGGCCGCATTGAAATCCGATCGCCTGCGCTCCGTGCTCGACGATGCACGCGCAGCCTTGCGCAAGGAGCGCATCACGCCGCAATCGGCCCGGGTGGCCGGCGATGCCGTCGTTATCAGCATTGCCGACGAGGCACAGCGCGCCAAGGCGCTGGAAATCCTGCAGGCCATGGCTGTGCCGGTCGGCAATCTCGGCCTTGGCGGCGGCCAGGCTGACATCGCGGTTGCCTCTTCGGCCGACCAGATCAAGGTGACGCTGACCGAGGCCGGCCTGCGCGACCGGCTCGACGCCGCCCTGCAGCAGAGCCTCGAAATCGTGCGCCAGCGCGTCGACCAGGTCGGCGTCGCCGAACCGACGATCCAGCGGGTCGGCTCCGACCGCATCCTGGTGCAGCTTCCCGGCCTCCAGGACCCGACCCGCCTGCGCGAACTGCTCGGCAGCACCGCCAAGATGGAGTTCCGCATGGTCGCCAATGTTGATGGCGACCGCCTGCCGCCCGGCGTGACCATGCTGCCCGACGCCAAGACCGGCCAGAAATATCCGATCGAGGACCGCGTGGCCTTGAGCGGCGAACGGTTGGCCGATGCCCGCGCCGGCTTCGACCAGCGCACGCATGAGCCCCTCGTCTCCTTCCGCTTCGACAGCATCGGCGCACGCCAGTTCGCCGAAATTACCACCGCCAATGTCGGCCGTCCCTTCGCCATCGTGCTTGACGGCAAGGTGTTGTCGGCTCCTGTCATCCGCGAGCCGATCACCGGCGGCTCGGGCCAGATCAGCGGCAGTTTCACGGTCGAGGATACCACCGTGCTGTCGGCCCTGCTGCGTGCCGGCGCCCTGCCCGCACCGCTGACGGTGATCGAGGAACGTACCGTCGGGCCAGACCTCGGCGGCGACGTCATCCAGATGGGTATCTATACCGGCATTGCCGGCTTCGCCCTGGTGGTGCTGTTCATGGTCGCGCTCTACGGCATGTGGGGCATGATCGCCAATGTCGCGCTGTTCCTGCACCTCACACTGACCTTCGCGGCCCTCACGCTGCTCGGCGCGACGCTGACGCTGCCCGGCATCGCCGGCATCATCCTCGGCATCGGGCTCGGCGTTGACGCCAATATCCTCATCAATGAACGAATACGCGAGGAGACCAAACGCGGGGTCAGCGCCATGGCCGCACTCGATCTCGGCTTCAAGCGCGCCTATTCGACCATCATCGATGCCAGCGTCACCTCGCTGATCGCGACCTGCCTTCTGTTCATGTTCGGCTCCGGCCCGGTGCGTGGCTTCGCCATCACCATGATCCTCGGCACCTGCCTGTCGCTGTTTACCGCGGTTGCCGTGGTGCGCGTGGTGATGACGGAGGTGGTGCGCCGCCGCAAGATGAAGACGATCCACATCCATCCGCTGATCAAGTTCTTCCCCGACAAGACGTCGATCTCCTTCATGAATGCCCGCTTCCTCGGCATCGCGACCTCGATCGTGCTGTCGCTGGCCTCGATCGGCCTGTTCATCAAGCCGGGCCTGAACTACGGCATCGACTTCAAGGGCGGCATCCAGGTCGAGATCACCACCTCGCAGCCGGCCGATCTGGCGACGCTGCGCACGACGCTCGGCGATCTCGATCTCGGCGAAGTGGCGTTGCAGCAGATCGGCAGCGACAAGGACGTGCTGATCCGCGTGCAGCGCCAGGACGGCGGCGAGACAGCGCAGACGGCAGCGGTGACCGAAGTCAAGTCAGCGGTGCAGAAGGTCTATCCGGACGTAAAGTTCGAGCGCACCGAGGTGGTCGGGCCAAAGGTCAGCGGCGAACTGGCGCGCTCCGGCGTGCTCTCGGTGGTGCTGGCGGCCCTTGCCATGCTGGTCTACATCTGGTGGCGGTTCGAATGGAACTTCGCCATCGGCGCCATCGTGACGCTGATCCTCGACACCACCAAGGCGGTCGGCTTCTTCGCGCTGCTCGGGCTCGACTTCAACCTGACGGCAATCGCAGCCCTGCTCACCATCATCGGCTATTCGCTGAACGACAAGGTGGTGGTCTATGACCGGATGCGCGAGAATTTACGGCTGTTCAAGAAGATGCCGCTGCGGCAATTGATCGATATGAGTATCAACCAGGTTATCGCGCGCTGCGTCTACACATCGAGCGCGATCCTGCTGTCGATGCTGCCGATGGCGATCTGGGGCGGCAGCGCGGTGGAGAACTTCGCCATACCGATGGTGTTCGGCGTGTTCGTGGCCACCACCTCGTCGATCTTCATCGCAGCCCCCATCCTGCTCCTGCTCGGCGACTGGTGGCAGCACCACCGCGAGCGCGAGGCGGCCCATAAGGCCCTGCCCGCCAAGGGCTGACGCTAAATACGGCGTCCGTCCCGACGGGCGCCGCATTCCCTCAATTCAGCGGCCACACCAGCATCAGCATCGGCACCGATACGATGATGACGATTGCCGACAGCGGCAGGCCGAGCCGCGGATAGTCGCTGAACCTGTAGCCGCCCGGCCCCATCACCAGCGTGTTGCACTGGTGGCCGATGGGGGTGAGGAAATCGCAGCCGGCGCCGATGGCGACCGCCATCAGGAAGGCTTCCGGGCGATAGTCGAGGCTGGCCGCAAAGCCGGCGGCGATCGGCGCCATCACCAGAACCGTCGCCGCATTGTTGAGGAAGGGGGTGACCGCCATCGCCGCCACCAATATCAACGCCAACGCGCCATAGGGCGGCAAGGCCGCGCCCATTTCGGCGAGCCAACCGGCCATGACTTCGGTGGCGCCGGTTCGCCGCAGGGAGTCACTGACCGGGATAAGGGCGGCCAGCATGACCAGGATCGGCCCGTCGACCGAGGCATAGACGTCGCGGATCGGGATCACGTTGAACAGCACCATCGCAACCGCCGCGGCGAAGAATGCGACGGAGACTGGCAGCAGGCCTCCGGCGGTGGAGCCCATGGCCGCGATCAGGATCAGCACCGGCACGATGCCGCCGCGCACGCTGCCAAGCAGGATCTTGCGCTCGGCAAGCGGCAGCACGCCGAAATCGCGCAGGATCTCCGGCAATGCCTGCCGGTTGCCCTGCAAGAGAATGACATCGCCAGGCCTGAGCGTGATCGTGCCCAGGCGCTCGGTCAGACGTTCGCCCTTGCGGCTGACCGCCAGCAGATTGACGTTGAAGCGGTCATAGAGGTCGAGTTGCTGGGCTGACCAGCCGGTGAGCATCGAGTTCTCGCCGATCACCGCCTCGACCACCTCGATCTCCGAGGCGTGGCCGCGCACACCGTCGCGCCCGCCGGTGACGCTGAGCTTGGCCTGCGCCACCAGCCGGTCGAGCGCCTGTGGCTCGCCCTCCATCAGCACGACATCGCCTTCACGCAGCACCGCATCGGGAAGCGGCGTAATGCGCACCCCGCCCGATCGCAGGATAGAGGTGACGATGGCCTCGCCCTCGGCAAGCTTCATCAGGTCCGCCACCGGCTTGCCCAGCACGGTGGAGCCTTCGACGATCTTGGCTTCGGTGACATAGTTCTTGATATCGATCGCCTCGTGCATCGAGGCGTTTTCGCGTGTCCGCTTCGGCAGCAGCCCATAAAACAGCACCAGGAAGATCGAGCCGACCAGCGCAAGTGCGGCCCCCACCGGCGTGAAGTCGAACATGGTGAAGGCGGTGCCGGTGATTTCCTCACGCAGCCGCGAAACCACGATATTGGGCGATGTGCCGATCTGCGTCATCAGCCCGCCCAGCAGCGAGCCGAATGCCATCGGCATCAGGAACACCGAAGGCGAAGCGCCGGAGCGACGCGCGAATTGCAAGGCGATCGGGATCATGATCGCCAGCGCGCCGATATTCTTCACGAAGGCCGAAAGAACGGTGACGGTGATAACCAGCAGCGCTACCTGCGCCCGCACCGAGGAGACATTCGGCGCATAGCGCTTGATAGCAAATTCCATGATGCCCGAACGCGCCACGCCGGCACTCACCAGTAGCGCACTGCCTACGATGATGACGATGTCGTCGCTGAAACCTTCGAACGCCGCCTCATAGGACACGACCCCGACGCCGACTGCGGCAAGCAATGCGATGGCAGCCACCAGGTCATAGCGGAACCGGCCCCAGATGAACGCCGCCATCATCAGTGAAATGACGCCGATCGACAGAATCTGGTCCAAGTTCATGCGAAATCCGTCCCCATTCGCCGTGCTCCACGGCCGTGCGTGGCGACGCTGTAACAGCGACGGGAAACGGGCCGCAAGCCGAATCGTTGCGGAAGCGGCACGGCGGGATCAGAGCCTGCGGGTATCCTTGAGTGAGGGCAGGAAGATCGTCAGCAGGCCCAAAAGCGGCAGGAACGAGCAGATCGTGTAGACGAAATCGATGCCCTTGGCGTCGGCGATGACACCCAGCACCGCCGCCGCGATACCGCCCATGCCGAAGGCGAAGCCGAAGAAGATGCCGGCGATCATGCCCACGCGGCCCGGCACCAGTTCCTGTGCGAAGACGACGATGGCTGAAAACGCCGAGGCAAGGATCAGGCCGATCAGCACGGTCAGGATGCGTGTCCAGAACAGGTCGGCATAGGGCAGCGCAAGGGTGAAGGGCAGCACGCCTAGGATGGAGAACCAGATCACGAATTTCGGCCCGAAGCGGTCGCCGATCGGCCCGCCCATGAATGTGCCGACAGCCGCCGAGCCAAGGAAGATGAACAGGAGAATCTGCGATTCCTGCACCGAAACGCCGAATTTCTGGATGACATAGAAGGTGTAGTAGCTCGACAGGCTGGCCATATAGATGTTCTTAGTGAACACCAGCATGGCAAGCACGACCAGCGCGATCACGATCTTGCGGCGCGGCAGCGTGACGACATAGCGGGTGGTCGGCCGCTTGCCTGCACGGCGATAGCCGCTGTACCAGCGCCCCACCCAGCTCAACACCAGCATGCCGACAAAAGCGATCAGCGCGAACCAGGCGACGCTGGTCTGGCCGCGCGGCACGACGATGAAGGCCGCCAGCAACGGGCCGAGCGCGGACCCGAAATTGCCGCCGACCTGGAACATCGACTGCGCGAAGCCGAAACGGCCGCCCGATGCCAGCCGCGCCACACGCGAGGATTCGGGATGGAACACCGCCGAGCCGATGCCGATCATGCCGGCGCCCAGAAGCAGGACAGGATAGCTGTGGGCATAGGCGAGCGTGATGACGCCGCACATGGTCGAGGCCATGCCGACCGGCAGCGAATAGGGCATCGGCCGCTTGTCGGTATAGAGCCCGATCAGCGGCTGCAGCAGCGAGGCCGTCACCTGGAACATCATCGTCAGCAGGCCGATCTGCCAGAATTCGAGGCCGTAATCGACCTTCAGCATCGGATAGATGGCTGCCAGCAGCGACTGCATGACGTCGTTGACCATATGGCAGAAGCTCACCGCGAGGATCACCGCATAGGCGGTATTGTCTGCCGGGGCACGCCCCATGGTCTGCGAAGCTTCAGTCACTTTGGTTGATCCTGCTGTCTGGCGGTTGGGACGCCACCTCTATAAAATCGAGCCCACGCTCTCCGCTACTTAGACTGAATCGCGACAAAGCACCTGTGTCCGCTGCAAGCTGCTATGGCGCAGATTACGAAACCTGTTGTGCCAACTGTCGGGATATCTAGCCCTCGCCGAGATCGCGAACCGCTCCCCGGGCCGCACTGGTGGCGAAAGCGGCGTAGGCCTTGAGCGCCGTCGTCACCTTGCGCTTGCGCGGCTTTGCCGGCTTCCAGCCCGCCTGCTGCTGTTCTGCGCGGCGTCGCTCCAGTTCGGCCGCATCCACCGCAAGGTGGATGGTCCGGTTGGGAATATCGATCTCGATGGTGTCGCCCTCGCGCACCAGGCCGATCGTGCCGCCTTCGGCCGCTTCAGGCGACACATGGCCGATCGACAGGCCGGAGGTGCCGCCTGAAAAGCGTCCGTCGGTGATGAGCGCGCAGGCCGCGCCGAGGCCCTTGGATTTCAGATAGCTGGTCGGATAGAGCATTTCCTGCATGCCCGGCCCGCCGCGCGGCCCTTCATAGCGGATCACCACCACGTCGCCGGGATTGATCTTGTTGGTCAGGATAGCGTTGACCGTATCGTCCTGGCTCTCGAACACCCGCGCGGGGCCGGAGAATTTCAGGATGCTGTCATCGACGCCAGCCGTCTTCACGATGCAGCCGTCGGTCGCCAAGTTGCCCTTGAGCACCGCCAGCCCGCCATCCTTGGAGAAAGGATGGGCGGCATTGCGGATCACGCCGTTCTCGCGGTCGAGGTCGAGATCGTCCCAGCGCCGGTTCTGGCTGAAGGCCACTTGGGTCGGCACCCCGCCGGGCGCGGCGAGATAGAGCGACTTGGCCGTTCCGCTGGCGGTTTCGCGTGCGATATCCCAGCGGTCGAGCGCATCGCCGATGCTTTCGGAGTGAACGGTGGGCAGGTCGCGATTGATCAACCCGGCCCGGTCGAGCTCACCGAGAATGGCCATGATGCCCCCTGCCCGGTGCACGTCCTCCATATGGACATCGGCCTTGGCGGGCGCGACCTTGCACAGCACCGGCACGCGGCGCGACAGCGCGTCGATGTCGTCCATGGTGAAATCGATCTCGCCCTCATGCGCGGCGGCAAGGATGTGCAGCACCGTATTGGTCGAGCCGCCCATGGCGATATCGAGCGTCATGGCATTCTCGAATGCCTTCTTGGAAGCGATGTTGCGCGGCAGCACGCTTTCATCATCCTGCTCGTAATGGCGCTGGGCGAGGTCGACGATCAGATGGCCGGCCTCCACGAACAGGCGCTCGCGGTCGGCGTGGGTGGCCAGCGTCGAGCCGTTGCCGGGCAGGGAAAGCCCCAGCGCCTCGGTCAAACAGTTCATCGAATTGGCGGTGAACATGCCCGAGCAGGAGCCGCAGGTCGGGCAGGCCGAGCGCTCGATCGCCTGCACGTCCTCGTCCGACACATTGTCGTCGGCGGCCGCCACCATGGCGTCGACCAGGTCGAGCGCCTTCTTCTCCCCAGCGAGCACCACCTTGCCCGCTTCCATCGGCCCGCCGGAGACGAAGACCGTGGGGATATTAAGCCGCAGCGAGGCCATCAGCATGCCGGGCGTGATCTTGTCGCAATTGGAGATGCAGACCATGGCGTCGGCGCAATGCGCATTGACCATATATTCCACACTGTCGGCGATGATCTCGCGCGAGGGCAGCGAATAGAGCATGCCGTCATGGCCCATCGCGATGCCGTCATCGACGGCAATCGTATTGAACTCCTTGGCGACGCCGCCGGCCTTCTCGATCTCGCGCGCCACGAGCTGGCCGAGATCCTTCAAATGCACATGCCCCGGTACGAACTGCGTGAAGGAATTGACGACCGCGATGATCGGCTTGCCGAAATCGCTGTCCTTCATGCCTGTGGCGCGCCACAGGCCGCGTGCGCCGGCCATGTTGCGGCCATGGGTTGTGGTTCGGGAGCGATAAGCTGGCATCGGATTCGTCCTAAGCTGTCCTCGACCCCCCAGATACGGCCTCGCGGGGATCGCGCAAAAATTTCAACGTCCGTAGGGCACGGAAGGCTTGGCTCGTCCCGGCTCTCCCCCTCGCCGAGAGGTGGTTGCGGCCACAAGAGAGGCACAAGGGCCAGTCCTGCTCAAGGCAACCGTACCCGCGGTTACTCCCTCATAGCGAAAAGCTTGCCCCGCGTCACCATCTGGCATGAAATTTTGCCGCATTTGGCGCACACTGCCTTCTCGCTCCCAGGTTCGCTGCCGTCGACCAGCGACGTGACCTCCCAAAAGGGGGTTGCGAAACGGCTTCCCGAGGATTATTTCGCCGCCATGCCAAAAAATGAAGCTGAAGCGGAATCGGCTGAATTTCCGCACGAACCCCCGCGTTCCGAATTCTACGACCCGATGAAGAGCCGCAGCAGGGATCCGAATGAGGATTTCACCTCGCGGCTGTACAAGCGTCGGCCGCAGGAAGACACGTTCTGAACATGCCGGCTGTCGCCAACTGTTTGGCGGCGGCCTTTCAGATCGCAGCGTCCTGGCGGACGCCTGGCAATGGTCCAGCCTCTTGTTTGGATGCCCTAGATGAACAGTCGCGCGAAGAAGACCACGCTCATCACCGCACCGACGGTGATGACGATACCGCGAACGACGCTTTTGGGCAGCGCCCGGGCCAGCGGCGCGCCGGCATAGCCTCCCACGATCGCTGCCACCATCATGATCAGCGCCTGCGGCCAGGCGACAATGCCGGCAGCCGCGAATGTCGCCACCGAAATGGCGGACAAGACGAAGGACAGGCCGTTCTTCAGCCCGTTCATCACATTGATGTCGCGCATGCCCCAAAGCGAAAACAGCGCAAGCAGCACGATCCCCAGCCCGCCATTGAAATAGCCGCCATAGATCGAGACCAGCACGGTGCCCACCGGGCCCTGCGGGCGGATTCCGAAGCGGCTCTGGCGCGCCCATCGCTGCACGTGGTCGCCGAAGGCAAAGGCAAGCGTTGCCACCAGAAGCAGGAACGGCAC
This sequence comes from Pseudaminobacter sp., assembly GCA_049646905.1. Classification (GTDB taxonomy): domain Bacteria; phylum Pseudomonadota; class Alphaproteobacteria; order Rhizobiales; family Rhizobiaceae; genus Pseudaminobacter. The sequence continues at coordinate 14,718 of JBARWP010000248.1, forward strand.
GATGACGGAAAACGCCTCGTTGGAGGAAACCAGGAGCAGCAGCGAGCCGATCAGCCCTCCGATCAGAGTAAAGGCGACGATCCGGGCAAGTTCCGCGCGCTTGAAGGCCGAAAGTTCGCTGCGGAACCCGACCGCGCCCCCAAAATAGCCCGGAAAGACCGCCACCGCACTGGTGGCATTGGCTGCCACAGGCGGGATGCCGGCAAAGACGAGTGCCGGAAAGGTCAGGAAGGTGCCGCCGCCCGCGATCGTATTGAGAATGCCTGCAAAGAAAGCAGAAGCAATGAGAACGAGATAGTCGAGCATGATTGGCAACAGCGGGAGGAATTATCGGCAGGAACGGGCGGAGTGATTCCGCTCGCCCGGACTTATGGCACCACCCGCCGCAAAAGAGAAATTTTTGCCGATTTTGATTGCGCCGCCAATTGACGTGCCGCTCAACTGCCATCGCCGTCCGACAGCTCAAGCCATACCGGCAGTTCCCTGCAGGTACTCCCGGCAGCAGCTACTGCATCGACTGCGGGCGCACCTGCTGTGAGTTCGCCACCGGATTGACGACGATATCTGGTTCTGCCTTCGGCGCTTCCAATCCCGTTGCGACAACCGAAACCTTGAACTGCCCTTCGAGCGACTGATCGAAGATGGCGCCGACGATGATGTCGGCGTTGTCGCCCACCTCCTCGCGGATCCGGGTGGCGGCCTCGTCGACCTCGAACAGCGTCATGTCCATGCCGCCCGAGATCGAGATCAGCACGCCCCTGGCGCCCTTCATCGAGCTTTCATCCAGCAGCGGATTGGCGATCGAGGCCTCGGCCGCCTTGCGGGCGCGTCCCTCGCCGGTACCGATCCCCGTGCCCATCATCGCGCGGCCCATGCCCCGCATGACGGTTCTCACATCGGCGAAGTCGAGATTGATCAGCCCCTCCTTGACGATGAGATTGGTGATGCAGCTCACACCGGAATGAAGCACCTTGTCGGCAATGCCGAATGCATCCTCGAAGGTGGTCTTTTCGGTAGCCACCCGGAACAGGTTCTGGTTCGGAATGACGATGACGGTATCGGCGGCCTCGCGCAGCAGTTCGATGCCACGGTCTGCCATCTGCATGCGGC
>JBARWP010000249.1:0-11180 GCA_049646905.1 Pseudaminobacter sp.
AAATAGCACAAATGTGCATAGGGGCGCTTGCGTGACAAGCGCCCCGGATGCCGGTTTTCTTAGTCGACGCTACTCGGCGAGGTCAACACCTTCGAAGGCGAAATCGCCGAGTGGGCTCTGGTGGAAACCTTCCACTTCCTTGCGCATCGGCACGACCGACAGTGAGTGGTCGAGCGTTGCCCACGGAGCTTCGCGCTTGAAGACTTCCTGCGCCTGCTCATAGAGCTTGGCGCGCTCGGCCTGGTCGGAGGTGGCCTTCGCCTGGACAACGAGATTGTTGAACTCCTCGTTGCACCACTGGGCGCGGTTGTTGCCGCCCACGGCATCGCAGCCGAGCAGGGTATGCATGAAGTTGTCCGGATCGCCATTGTCGCCGGTCCAGCCGAGGATCACCGCACCGTCGCGGTCCTTGGCCTTGGAGCGATCGAGATATTCGGCCCATTCGTAGGAAACGACTTCGACCTTGACGCCGATCTTCTCGAAGTCCGACTGGATGAGTTCGGCGGCACGGCGGGCGTTGAGCATGTAGGGCCGTGCGACCGGCATCGCCCAGACCTTCATCGACAGGTCCTTGACGCCGGCTTCTTCCAGCATCTTCTTGGCAGCTTCCGGATCGTAAGCATCGTCCTGGATGGCGTCGTTATAGGACCACATCGTCGGCGGGATCGGGTTCTTGGCCGGTGTTGCTGCGCCCTGGAAGACCGAATCGACGATAGCCTGCTTGTTGATGGCCATGTTGAGGGCCTTGCGCACCTCGACCTTGTCGAACGGCGCCTGCGTGGTGTTGTAGGCGAGGTAGGCGATGTTGAGGCCTTCCTGCTCCATCACCTTGAGGTTTGGATCGGCCTTCATCGCTTCCACGTCAGCCGCGTTCGGGAACGGCATCAGGTGGCATTCGCCTGCCTTCAGCTTCTGGTAGCGCACGGCCGCGTCGGTGGTGATGGCAAATACGAGATCGTCGATCTTCTGCTTGCCGCCCCAGTAATCCGGATGGGCCTTGTAGCGGATGACCGCATCCTGCTGATAGGCGACGAAGGCGAAGGGACCGGTGCCGAGCGGCATCTGGTTCAACTGGTTCATCTTGCCGTCAGCCTCGAGCTTGTCGGCATATTCCTTGGACATGATCGAAGCAAAAGGCATCGCCACATTGGCGAGGAACGGTGCCTCCTTCTGCTTCAGCGTGAACTTCACCGTCATGTCGTCGACCTTTTCGATCGACTGGATCAGGTCGGGAAAGCCCATGCCGTTGAAATATTCCCAGGCGGCACCGGGAACATATTGATGCCACGGATTGTCGGCCTTGAGCTGGCGCTCATAGGAGTAGATCACGTCGTCGGCATTGAGGTCGCGGGTCGGCGTGAAGAATTCGGTGGTCTGGAACTTGACGCCCGGGCGCAGCTTGAAAGTGTACTGCAGGCCGTCATCCGAAATCTCCCAGCTTTCTGCAAGGCCCGGCTCGGTTTCGGTGGTTCCCGGCTTGAACTCGAGCAGGCGGTTATAGACTGTGTGCGCAGCCGCATCGAAGGTGGTGCCAGCGGTGTAAAGTCCAGGGTCGAAACCCTCCGGCGATCCCTCCGAGCAATAGACGAATGTCTTGGCGCTCGCGGCGCTGCTCAACACGGTTGCAGCCATGAGCGCAGCCGCGAAAGTCAGTTTTCTTATCATTGGTTACTCCCTGAGATTGTTCCGAGCCCTTCGATAAAAGCTCGCGAGCGGGCATATAAGCACCGTTTTTACTGCTTTGGAACTACCCGGCTAGCTTCCCTACGGGAAGCAGAATGATTTACCAAGGCGACGGCAATCCGCGAAATTATTATCCGTTCGGATCGGCGCGAGCATCGGCTTGCAGCCACCCTGCCAGGGGCTCGGCATCGCCTGCCGGGCAGGGCGACCTGGGCGAACAGCAGGCGCTTCCTCGTCTTATGACGCTGCGGTACGGCTTGCGCTGCCAGCCGATGTGACAATAGATACGTATATAAGGTCGTCTCGCCTCGGTGTCCGACTGATCGGAATGGGCGCGGAGTTTTTGCAAGCAACGAGTGACCATAAAACGGGATCGTCAAGGGCAACACAGGGAGGAACAGGTGACGAAGGCAGCGCGCAGCACGAAAGGCAAGGCGACGGTCGCGGCATCGAAGGCGGACAAGCCCGCAAGGAAAACCTCTCCAGCGAAAGCGAAACCGGCCGCTCCCGCTGAAACGCCCAAGCCTTCACCCAAGGCGAAATCCGCCTCGAAGCCGGCCGTGGGCACTTCGCCAAAAGCCGCTTCCGCTGTTGCCAAACCCTCTGCGACACGGAAACCGGCAAAGCAAGCCGCCGCCAGGCCTGTGAGCAGCAAGGCTTCGGCCAAGCCGGCAGCCAAGCCGAAGCCGGTGTCGAAAGCATCGCCGGCCGCGGCCGCGATGGACAAGCGGCCATGGTTGAAAAGCTATCCCGAGAATCTGCCCGCCGAAATCGCGCCGCTTGAATTCGATTCGATCGGCGACCTGCTGGTCAACGCCTCGAAGAAATACACCACCCGCCCAGCATTCACCTCGATGGGCAAGACCATTAGCTTTGCCGAACTCGAGCGCCTGTCGGCTGCGTTCGGTGCCTATCTGCAGTCGAAGGGTCTGGCCAAGGGCGCCAGGGTGGCGCTGATGATGCCCAACGTGCTGCAGTATCCGGTGGCCATGCTTGGCGTGCTGCGCGCCGGCTATGTGGTGGTGAATGTCAATCCGCTCTATACGCCGCGCGAACTGGAACATCAGTTGAAGGATGCCGGTGCCGAGGCGATCGTGATCCTGGAGAATTTTGCCGCCACGCTGCAGGCGACGAAGACGCCGGTCAAGCATGTGATCGTCGCATCCATGGGTGATATGCTTGGCTTCAAGGGGGCCATCGTCAATCTGGTGGTGCGCCGGGTCAAGAAAATGGTGCCGACTTGGTCACTGCCGGGCCATGTCAAATTTCCTGCGGCCTTGAAGGACGGGGCCGGCAGAACCTTCAAGCCGGTGAAGATCGGGGGCGACGACATCGCCTTCCTGCAATATACCGGCGGCACCACCGGGGTCTCGAAGGGTGCGACGCTCCTGCACCGCAATGTACTCGCCAATGTGGCGCAACTGGCCTTGTGGGTGGAGGACGCCTATACCGTCAAGCCGAAACCCGACCAACTGGTCTATATCTGCGCGCTGCCGCTCTATCATATCTTCGCGCTGACGGTGAATGCGCTGATGGGGATGCAGCAGGGCGCCCACAACATCCTCATTCCCAACCCGCGCGATATTCCGGCTTTCGTCAAGGAACTGAATAAATACCCGTTCCATATCCTTCCGGGGCTCAACACGCTGTTCAACGCGCTGCTCAACAATGAGGAATTCCGCAAGCTGGACTTCAAGCCGCTGATCCTCACGCTTGGCGGCGGCATGGCGGTTCAGCGAGCGGTTGCCGAGCGCTGGAAGGCGCTGACCGGCAACAGCATCACCGAAGGCTACGGCCTGTCCGAAACCTCGCCGGTGGCGACGGCAAACCGGGTGAATGGCGGCGAGTTCACCGGCGCCATCGGCTTGCCGATACCTTCCACCGAAATCGTGATCCGCGACGAGAAGGGCAAGGACCTCCCGACCGGCGAGGTCGGTGAGATCTGCATCAAGGGGCCGCAGGTAATGGCCGGCTACTGGAAGCGGCCGGACGAAACCGCCAATGTGATGACCAAGGACGGCTTCTTCAAATCCGGCGACATGGGCTTCATCGACGAGCGGGGCTATATCAAGATCGTCGATCGCAAGAAGGACATGATCCTCGTCTCCGGCTTCAACGTCTATCCGAATGAACTGGAGGACGTCGCCGCCCAGCATCCGGGTGTGCTGGAGGTTGCCGCCATCGGCGTGCCCGACGAGCATTCGGGCGAGGTGCCGAAATTGTTCGTGGTCAGGAAGGATCCCAATCTCACCGCCGAGGATCTGCTCGCCTATTGCAGGCAGAACCTGACCGGCTACAAGCGGCCCCGGCTCATCGAATTCCGCGATGAGCTTCCCAAGACGCCGGTGGGCAAGATCCTGAGGCGCGAATTGCGGGGATAGGGCAGGGAAACTTACGTCCTTGCCAGGAAATCCGGCAGGTCGGCAATCGATCCCAGGATGACATCGGCCAGCGGTGCCAGCGTCTCGTGGGTGCCGGTGCCGGAAAGCACGCCGATGGCCAGTCCCGCGCCACCTGCCCTGGCCATTTCCAGGTCGTGCCTGTTGTCGCCGACCATGGCGATCTCGGAGGGCTTCAGGCCGGTCAGGTCGGCGAATGCATATATGGCGTCGGGAGACGGCTTGGGGTTGGCGACGGCATCATAGCCATAGGCCGCGTCGAACATCTGCGCGACGCCAAGCGCCAGCAGGGTCTTTTCGGCACCGCCGGTGGAATCGTTGGTGGCGACGCCAAGCCGGAAGCCGCCTGCATGCAGCCGGGAGATGGCTTCCTTGCTGCCGGGCAGCGCGACCGATTGCGCCGCGCCCTGTTCGGCGGTGAAGATATTGAAGCCCGCGGTCATGGCCTGTCGCGTCTGCGCATCCGCTTGCGGATACCACAGCGCGACGATGTCTTCGTTGGTGCCGGCGGCAAACACCGAATCGGCCTTGAAGCATTTTCGTTTGAAATCGTAGCCGGCCACGGACAGCAGGGCATCAGCGGCCGCGCGGTCGCCGGCGGCTGCCTGAAGCGCCAGCAGATCGCCGATGGCAAACCAGCTCGCCTGGAAATCGATCAATGTCCCGTCCTTGTCGAACAGGATGCCCTTTATGCCCCGCAATGAGTCTACTCCGTTGCCTGGATCGGTTCGTTCAAAGACAAGGGTACGCTGTCACCCGGCTCTGAGCTTGTGGATATGGCGCACAAGCCCGGCGGTTGAAGCATCGCTGCGAGCGGCATCTTCTTTACCCTCCACGACAGGAAGAAGCGCCGTCGCCAGTTCCTTGCCGAGCTCGACGCCCCATTGATCGAACGAATTGATGCCGAACAGCACGCCTTCCACAAAGACGCGGTGCTCGTAAAGCGCAATCAGCCGGCCCAGCATATGCGGGTCGAGCTTGCGATAAAGCAGGGTCAGCGACGGGCGGTTGCCGGGGAAGACCCGGTGCGGGGCCAGCCGGTCCACCTCTTCCACCGCCATGCCCTTCGTCAGCATCTGCCGGCGTGCCTCCTCCAGCGTGCGGCCTTTCATCAGCGCTTCGGATTGTGCCAGGCAATTGGCGAGCAGCAGGTCGTGATGGTGGCGCAACTCCGGTTCATGGCCCTCCGCCGCCGCGAGGAATTCGACAGGTATGATGTCGGTGCCCTGGTGCAGGAGCTGGAAGAAAGCGTGCTGGCCATTGGTTCCAGGCTCGCCCCAGACGAGCGGCCCGGTCGGTGTCGTCACACGGATACCGTCAATCGTTACCTGCTTGCCGTTCGACTCCATATCGAGCTGCTGCAGATAGGCTGGTAATCGCGCAAGCCGCTGGTCATAGGGGATCACCGCACGCGCCGGATAATCGCAGATCACGCGATGGTAATAGCCGATAAGGCCCATGATGAAGGGAATGTTCTGCAGCAGGGGAGCGGTCGCGAAATGCCGGTCCATCTCATGTGCGCCGGCGAGGAATTCGTCGAAGCGCTGCGGCCCGATCGCAATCATGACCGGCAGGCCGATTGCCGACCAGACCGAATAGCGTCCGCCGACCCAGTCCCAGAAACCGAAGACGCGCTCGTCCGGGATGCCGAAGGCCGCCACCTTGTCCAATGCCGTCGAGACGGCGGCGAAATGCTTGGCAACAGCTTTCGCGCCCAGCGCCTTTTCGATCCATTGGCGCGCCGTCTCGGCATTGGTCATCGTCTCGATGGTGGTGAAGGTCTTCGAGGCGACGATGATGAGAGTGGTCTTCGGATCGAGGCTTTTCAGCGTATCGTGGATATGGGCGCCATCGACATTGGAGACGAAGTGCGCGCGCGGCCCGTCATGGTAGGGCGCCAGCGCCAGCGTGGCCATCGCCGGCCCGAGATCAGACCCGCCAATGCCGATATTGACGATATCGGTGAACTTGCTGCCGGTCGCCCCCGCAATTGTGCCGGATCGCACCGCATCGGAAAACTCGGCCATCGCCTCATGTACGGTACGAACCCCGCCCATCGCGTCGTGGCCGTCCAGCATCATTTTGGCGTCGGTACTGTTGCGCAGCGCCATATGCAAGACGGCACGGCCTTCGGTGAAGTTGATTTTCTGGCCGGAGAACATCGCTTCCCGCCGCTCCGGCAGCTTCGCAGCCAGCGCGAGCTTTTCCAGCAGGCCCATCGTCGTCGATGTCACGGCACATTTCGACCAGTCGAGCAGCAGGTCCCCCTCGACCAACGAGAAGCGGGAGAAGCGCTGCGGATCGGATTTGAACGCCTCGCGCATGTTTGCCGGCGCATTGGCCTGGTCGTCTCGAAGCGCCGTCAGGGCTGTGTGCAGGGGGGTATCGATCACCGCAGTCTCCAGGCTAATTTCATGTTCGGAACCTTATCAGACCGTCCGGATCATGGAGAGAGTTTGACATATCCGCTCCATACAATTTTTCAAACGATTAGATTTTCCTCTGCTTGTGTTTGGGCCAGCGCCGATCGATCACTGGCATAAATCATAACAATTAGAAAAATTCATTGGTGCAAGCAGTTGGACCACAGCTAGGCTCCACTGGTCCACAAAAGACAAAATGCTGCGCCTGTTGTAGGAAAATGCTCATGCCACAGAGAAACGATACGGCTATTTGGTCGGGTTTGTTCCGGATTTCGGCGGAATCGGGTCAGACGCTCCAGGCGCAGATCCGCCAGGCCATTGTGGCAGCCATATTGGATCGTCAGATCGCCGCTTCCATGCCATTGCCGTCCTGCCGAATCCTGGCCGAAAAGCTGGGGGTTGCCCGGGGGACGGTCGTGCTGGCCTTCCAGCAGCTTGTCGACCAGGGTTTTCTCGTTGCGCGCGAGAGGCGCGGCCATTTCGTCAATCCGGAAGTACTGGCGACCCCGGCCAAGCCGCAGCACAAGGCGCCGGATAGCGCCAATGAGATCGACTGGAAGGCGCGCCGGCAGATAGCCGCCAGTGATTTGCAGCGACCCTCCAACATCCAGAACAACTGGATCAAGTCGTCCTACCCCTTCGTCTATGGCCAGTTCGATCCGGCCTTGTTCCCGACCGCCGAGTGGCGCGAATGCAACCGCATGGCGCTTGCCGTTCTCGAAATCCGCAACTGGGCGGCCGACATGGTCGATCGCGACGACCCGCTGCTGATCGAGCAGATCCAGGCGCGCCTGCTGCCGCGCCGCGGCATCTTCGCCAACCCCGACGAGATCATCGTGACGCTGGGGGCGCAGAACGCGCTCTATATGCTGTCGACGCTGCTGATGACCAAGGGCAGCAAGGTGGCGATGGAAGACCCCGGCTATCCGGACGCCCGTGGCATTTTCCAACTTGCCGGTGCCGACATCTACCCCACGCCGGTCGACCAGCAGGGCATCGTCACTTCGGCGATCCCGGCAGATGCCGGGTTCGTCTTCGTCACCCCGAGCCACCATTGCCCGACCATGGTGCCGCTGAGCGAGGAGCGCCGGCGCGACCTGCTGGCCCGCGCCTCGCTGAACAACCAGGTCATCATCGAGGACGGCTATGACAGCCAGTTGCTCGACGAGGCCCCTCAGCAGGCGTTGAAAAGCGTCGATCGCTCGGGTCGCGTCATCTATGTCGGCTCCATGTCGAAAACGCTCGCTCCGGGCCTGCGTCTTGGCTATATCGTCGCCTCCGCCGATCTGATTGCCGAACTGCGTGCCCTGCGCCGCTTCATGCTGCGCCATCCTCCCGCCAACAATCAGCGTGCCGTGGCGCTGTTCCTCTCGCTCGGTCATCACGAAGCGCTGGTGCGTCGCCTGTCCGTCGCATTCGAGGAACGCCGCAAGCGCCTGGTTCAGGCGATCTCGGCCTTCCTCCCGGATTGGCGCCCCACAGATTCGGCCGGCGGCACCTCGATCTGGCTCGAAGGGCCGCGTGGAACCGTCGCGCGCGACCTGTCGGAAGCCGCGGCTGCCCGCAGCGTCATCATCGAACCCGGCGATCGCTTCTTCTACCAGGCCGAAAGACCGTCGCGCTTCATGCGTCTCGGCATTTCGTCCATCGCGCTCCAGCACATCGAACCCGGTATCCGCGAGCTTGCGACGGCCGCCGGGCGCAGGCCGGCCGCCGCCTGACCGCAGGCGCCTGCCTGCCTTCTTTGACTGGTGTTTCTGGCACATCGGGCGGAATCCGGTGGCACATACGCAGGCTTGTGCCGGCGCTGCATAGTCATGGCAATTGGGAACTGAAGCATCGGACCGGAAGGTGGAAGCCGGCTTTCGGAAAAATCCGATGCTTGAACAAAAAGTTGGGTCGCCACTCGGTATCCGTCAGGGCGTGCGGTGATCCGACATCATCCTGACCGGAGGAACATCCGGCACGATGATGCTTGCGAAAAGGTGGAGATTTCGCATGTCGACCGCCCTTGAAGTGCATGACGCCAAGCCAGCCGACCAGCCCACACGCCGATCGGGCGGGCGTGAAGCACGCCGCGCGATGCGGGCCGCGCCATTAGCCGACGACATCCGTCCGATACGTCCAGGCCTGGAAGGCGGCAGGTACAAGCCGTTGGGCCAGGATGATCTGGCCCGGATCCATGAGGCTGTTCTGACGCTGCTCGAAACCGTCGGTTTCGCCAACGCGATCCCGAGCTGCATCGAGGCGCTGGCCCGTGTCGGTGCAAGCCATGACGCCGACGGCCGTATCCGCTTTCCGCGCGAATTGGTGCTGGCGACGATCAAGACGGCCGCGCGCAATTTCACGCTCTACGGCCAGGACCCGAAGCACGACATGCGTGTGCAGGGTACGCGCGTTCATTATGGGACCGCGGGTGCCGCGGTCCATCTGGTCGATGTCGAGAAGCGTGAATATCGGGAATCGCTGCTGCAGGACATCTACGATGCCGCCCGCCTCGTCGAGGGGCTGGACAATATCCATTTCTTCCAGCGGCCGATGGTGCCGCGCGACATCCCCAATCCCGCCGATATGGATTTCAACACGCTCTATGCCTGCGTGATGGGGACATCCAAGCATGTCGGCACCAGCTTCACCGTGCGCGAGAACGTCGCGCCTGCGCTTGAGATGCTCTACGCCGTAGCCGGCGGCGAAGAAAATTTCCGCGCGCGGCCGTTCGTCTCCAATTCCAACTGCTTCGTCGTGCCGCCGATGAAATTCGCCGAGGATGCCTGCGGCGTTCTCGAAGCCTGCGTGGAGGGCGGCATTCCAATCCTGCTCCTGTCCGCGGGCCAGGCAGGCGCGACCGCACCGGCGGCGATTGCCGGGGCCGTTGTGCAGGCCGTTGCAGAGGTCCTGGCCGGCCTGGTCTATGTCAATGCGCTGAAGCCCGGCCATCCGGCGATTTTCGGCACATGGCCGTTCGTGTCGGACCTGCGCACCGGCGCGATGTCCGGTGGTTCGGCCGAGCAGGCGCTGCTGACCGCCGCCTGCGCGCAGATGGCGCAATTCTACGACCTACCGGGCGGCTCGGCTGCCGGCATGGCGGATTCCAAGCTGCCCGACATCCAGTCCGGCTACGAGAAAGGCATCACCAATGTCATGGCTGGCCTATCCGGCCTCAATCTTGTCTATGAATCGGCTGGCATGCATGCTTCGCTCCTCGGCTTCTGCCTGGAAAGCCTGATCATCGACAATGATATGCTCGGCCATTGCCAGCGCTGCGTGCGCGGGATCGAGGTGAATGATGCGGCGCTGTCGATCGACACCATCACTGAGGTCTGCCTCAACGGCCCGGGCCATTATCTCGGCAACGAGCAGACGCTCAAGCTGATGCAGACCGAGTATTTCTACCCGGCCATTGGCGATCGTTTCAGCCCGAAGGAATGGAACGAGAAGGGCAGGCCCGATATCCTGCAACGCGCCATTGCCGAGAAGAAACGCGTGCTGGCGGAGCGCTTTCCGCACCATGTGTCCAGGCAGGTCGATGACCGGTTGCGGGCGAAATTCGCCAATATTCTCCTGCCACGCGAGAGCATGGGCGGTTAGGGAGCCGCTCGGCCGGCAGCGCGAGGCGAATCGCTGCTGACGACCAACAGCGGGAACCGAAGCTTATCTGCGGGGAAATTTACTGGTGCCGCTTGCGTGACTCGAACACGCGACCCCATCATTACGAATGATGTGCTCTACCAACTGAGCTAAAGCGGCAACCGGGCACTGTCTGTCAGTGCCGAAGCGAGGGCGTGATAGCTTCATTGCGCGGCAAATTCAAGACGCCATCATGCGGATTTACCGAAGCGGCATTCATTGTCGCCTGATGTTAGGGTGCGCTGTTGAACCGACAGCGGCGTGTGCCAGTTTCATGCCGCTATCGGGAGGGGTGGCAAAAAAATACCGTCTGCAATGTAACTTTACGGGGAAAAACAGGATTCACGGCTCGATTCACATGACATAATGCCCAACCGGGCCGTTGCCTGATGCGTCGGCTGCGTCTAACCATCTGTCGATACAGGCTTAAATCGTGGGGAAACGGTTTGGATGCTATCGAAAAGGCGATCCGAAGCGCCTTCGAAAAGGGAAATGCCGAAGACCGGGCCTTTCGCGAGAGGGTCTACCGCTCGGCTTTCGCCGCGCTCGATCGGGCGCTGAAAGCAAGCCCCACGCTGACCGTCGAGTCGGCGATCAATCGCCGCAAGACGTTGCAGGCCACCATCACGCAGATCGAATCGGAATTCGTTCCCGGTGCGCCGGTTGTCGAGCCGGGAGCCTCCCAGCCGCGATCCGAACCGCGTCTGGACGACATTCGGCCGCAGCGTGACGATGGCCCGACCCTGGACGTGCCGCCAAGAACAGTGGGCCGGGAGGATGCCGCCGTTGCGGTGGAGGGAGAGCGCATCGAAGGTCGCACACGCAGGAAGCGGCGGATTTTTCCGCGTCTTTTCATCGCCGCCACACTTTTGGCGGCGATCGTGATCGGCGGCTGGTGGGCCTTCCAGACAGGCCTGCTCAAGACCCCGGCCGAACGCGATACCAGCATTCCGAACCCGCCGCAGAATGTTCAGGACGAGGACTACATCCCGGAAAACGAGGCTGCGCCGATCGCGCCGGGCCAGGCCGATCTGGATCGCGATTGGAT
>JBARWP010000250.1:0-11249 GCA_049646905.1 Pseudaminobacter sp.
CCGCAAGCTGGAAAAGGATTTGGCCGATGCCCGCAAGAAGCTGGCGCTCGGCGGCTCGTCTGCCAATGGGGCCGGCAGCGAAGGCGAGACAGTCGCCGGTGTCGGCTTCCTCGGCAAGTCGGTTTCCGGCGTGTCGCCGCGCGATCTCAAGCCACTGGCGGATGCCGGCAAGAGCTCGCTCGGCTCGGGCGTCGTGGTGTTTGTGGGCGCAAGCGAGGACGGCAAGGCGAGTGTGGTCGTGGGTGTCACCGATGACCTGACCGCACGCTTTAGCGCCGTGGATCTGGTCCGCGTCGCCTCGGCCGCGCTCGGCGGGCAGGGCGGTGGCGGCCGCCCGGATATGGCCCAGGCCGGCGGCCCGGATGCCAGTAAGGCCGACGCTGCCATCGAAGCGGTCAAGGCGGCAATGCAAGCCGCTTGATCGCCTTGCTTGGAGTGTAACAGGCAACAAAAAAGCCCGCTGCAAAGCGGGCTTTTTTTACGGATGCCGAAAGCTGCTCAGGCAGCCATTGCCTTCTGCAGGTTCTCATCGACCTTGTCGAGGAAACCGGTGGTGGAAAGCCACGGCTGGTCGGGACCGATCAGCAGCGACAGGTCCTTGGTCATATGGCCGGATTCCACCGTCTGGATGCACACGCGCTCCAGCGTATGCGCGAACTTGTTCAGTTCGGCGTTGCCGTCGAGCTTGGCGCGATGGGCAAGGCCACGCGTCCAGGCAAAGATCGAGGCGATGGAGTTGGTCGAGGTCTCCTCGCCCTTCTGGTGCTGGCGATAGTGGCGCGTCACCGTGCCGTGCGCTGCCTCGGCTTCCACGGTCTTGCCGTCCGGCGTCATCAGCACCGAGGTCATCAGGCCGAGCGAGCCGAAGCCCTGAGCCACCGTGTCGGACTGGACGTCGCCGTCATAGTTCTTGCAGGCCCAGACATAGCCACCCGACCACTTCAGGCTGGAGGCCACCATGTCGTCGATCAGGCGATGTTCGTACCAGAGCTTCTTGGCCTTGAACTCCTGCTCGAATTCCTTCTCGTAGACTTCCTGGAACAAGTCCTTGAAGCGCCCGTCATAGGCCTTCAAGATGGTGTTCTTGGTCGACAGATAGACCGGGTAGCCGCGCAGCAGGCCGTAATTCAGCGAGGCACGGGCGAATTCGCGAATCGATTCGTCCAGGTTGTACATGGCCATCGCGACGCCGGCGCCCGGCGCGTCGTACACTTCGTGTTCGATCGTCTGGCCATCCTCGCCGACGAACTTGATCGAGAGCTTGCCCTTGCCCGGATATCTGAAGTCGGTGGCCTTGTACTGGTCGCCGAAGGCATGGCGGCCGACGATGATCGGCTGGGTCCAGCCGGGCACCAGGCGCGGCACGTTCTTCATGATGATCGGCTCGCGGAAGATGGTTCCGCCCAGAATGTTGCGTATGGTGCCGTTGGGCGACTTCCACATCTTCTTCAGGCCGAACTCCTCGACGCGGGCCTCGTCTGGCGTGATGGTGGCGCATTTGACGCCGACGCCATATTGCTTGATCGCATTGGCGGCATCGATGGTGACCTGGTCGTCGGTGGCGTCGCGATGCTCTACTCCAAGGTCGAAATATTTGAGGTCGAGGTCGAGATAAGGGTGGATCAGCTTGTCCTTGATGAACTGCCAGATGATACGGGTCATCTCGTCGCCATCGAGTTCAACGACCGGATTGGCCACCTTGATCTTGGTCATTAAAAGTGCCTCATTCTGAAAAGGAACCGAGCTGTTTTGCAGGCCCTGCTGGAAGTTGAGGCCCCTATAGCAAAGCCTCAGGGGGTGCGCAAACACTACGACTTGGTCTTCTGTCCGGTTTTGTTTCGTGCCGAACTGTGCAAGGAAGCCGCCAGGCAAAAATGGTTGCGGACATGGCAGGCACAAATCGGGACAACCCCATGATTGCGGATGGACCGGCGGTCATTCTCGTCGAGCCGCAGCTTGGCGAAAATATCGGCATGGTGGCGCGCGCCATGGCCAATTTCGGTCTTTCGGAATTGCGGCTGGTGACGCCCCGCGATGGCTGGCCGAGCGAAAAGGCGAGGGCGGCCGCCAGCAAGGCAGACCACGTCATCGATGGCGTGGTGGTCTTCGACGATCTGCCTTCGGCCCTGGTCGATCTCAACTTCGTGGTGGCCACCACTGCACGGCCGCGCAACGGCTTCAAGCCGGTTCGTGGCCCGGTGGAATCCGGGCGCCAGTTGCGCGCACGCCATGCCGGCGGCCAGCGCACCGGCATCATGTTCGGTCGCGAGCGCTTCGGCCTGTCGAACGAGGAGATCAGCCTTGCCGACGAGATCGTCACATTCCCGGTCAATCCGGCCTTTGCTTCGCTCAACATCGCACAGGCCGTGCTCCTTATGTCCTATGAATGGATGAAGTCGGGGCTGGAATCCGAAACCGACACGGCTTTCGCCGGCCCGGACCTGGCGCCCGCTTCCAAGGAGCATCTTTACGGCCTGCTTGATCATCTGGAGGCGGCGCTTGATGCGCGCGGCTATTTCCGACCGCTCTCCAAAAAGCCGAAGATGCTGGACAATGTGCGAGCGGTGCTGACCCGGCCAGGCTTTACGGTGAAGGAAATCAAGCTGTTGCGCGGAATACTGTCATCGCTCGACTATTTTTCTCCCAAGCAGCCGCGCGGGTCGGCCTATCCGGATCGCAAGGCCAAGGCCGATCGCATTGTCCATGGCGAGCCGGGTATCGGAGATGAAGGTAATGGGTGAGCGCCCGGTCCTGATGTTCGATTCGGGCATTGGCGGCCTGACCGTTCTTCGCGAGGCGCGGGTGCTGATGCCGGACCGGCGCTTCGTCTATGTCGCCGATGACGCCGCCTTTCCCTACGGGGCCTGGGACGAGCCGGCGTTGCGGACCCACATCCTGGCCCTGTTCGGCGAACTGCTCGACCGCTTCGATCCGGAAATCTCGGTGATTGCCTGCAACACCGCCTCGACGCTGGTCATCGACGCTCTGCGCGAGGTCTTCCCCGGCCATCCCTTCGTCGGCACCGTGCCGGCGATAAAGCCCGCAGCGGAGCGAACCCGCTCTGGCCTGGTTTCGGTTTTGGCGACGCCTGGCACGGTCAAGCGCCAATATACGCGCGACCTGATCCGGCAATGGGCGACGAAGTGCCATGTCCGCCTCATCGGCAGCGACAGGCTTGCCGGCCTTGCCGAAATCTATATGCGCGACGGCTTCGTCAACGAGGAGGCGGTGCGCAGCGAGATCACTCCCTGCTTCGTCGAGCACGAGGGACGGCGCACCGATATCGTCGTGCTTGCCTGTACGCACTATCCGTTCCTGGTCAACCGCATGCGCAAGACGGCACCCTGGCCGGTCGACTGGCTGGACCCCGCCGAGGCGATAGCCCGGCGTGCATTGTCGCTCGTCGGGCAACGGGAGACGAGCGGAGATACCGCTTCTGCTGCAAGCGAGCGGGACCTAGCTGTGTTCACCAGCGGCAAGGTGGATTTCGCGACCCGCCGCCTGATGCAAGGCTTCGGTCTGTCGATAGACCGATAGGGAACATGGACCCCTACGCCACGTTTCTCCCGAAAGGAGAAACGATATGCCTGCAAAATCCAAAGCCCAGCAAAAGGCTGCCGGTGCCGCCCTTTCGGCCAAGCGTGGCGAAACCAAGAAGAGCGAACTCAGGGGCGCATCCAAGGAGATGTACGAATCCATGAGCGAAAAGCAGCTCGAGGAATTCGCCGAGACGAAGCGCAAGGGCCTTCCGGAAAAGAAGAAATCCTGATGCGTGCCGCCGCTACTTGGTTGGCCTCGGCTCAAGGATCAGCCATTTGATGATGCCCATCGCCGGCAGGATCCACAGCAGGCCGCTGAGCAGGAAGAACAGGAAATGCGCCAGCGGCCCTGACTCGGCCAGTTGCGCCACCGCCACGATGGTCGCCACCATCGCATAGGCGATCACCAGCACGATCAGCAGGACGGTTCCGATAAGCTTCTTGAGGCGGATGGGCATGGGCTCTTCCTTTGGTCTGCTCCTATGCCCTCCGCCGCCTTCGCGCAACCCGGCCGGTTGCAGCCAGACGAGGCGCGACTGCGTGTCGCGCGCCTTGCTGGCTTGCCACCACGGTCTCTATGGTCCACCAATCGCCGCATTGGAGCGCCGTGCGTCCACCCAGACGCACAAGCACGCTCTGGCATTTTCACGGAGCACCGGAAACCGAAAACGGATATCCACTTTCGGTCCGATGCTCCGAAGCCGGGAATGTGAAGGTCATGGTTGCTACCGCCAACGCCGATGCTCCGCTTGCGCTGCGCGACAAGCAAGTGCGCGACCGCACGCTGCTGCGCGGCTGGCTCTATGTCGTGCTTCTCGTGCTGTTTGCGCTGGTGATCGTGGGTGGCGCGACACGGCTGACCGATTCCGGCCTGTCCATTACCGAATGGAAACCGATCCATGGTGTCGTGCCGCCGCTCTCCGAGGCGGAATGGCATGAGGAATTCGATAAGTATCGGCAGATCCCGCAATATCAGCAGATCAACAAGGGCATGAGCCTTGATGAGTTCAAGACCATCTTCTGGTGGGAATGGGCGCACCGCATCCTGGCACGCGGGGTCGGTTTCGTGTTCGCCCTGCCTTTGCTCTTCTTCTGGGTGAGCGGGCGCGTCGAGCGTGGTTTGAGCCCGAAGCTCATCGGTATACTGGCGCTTGGTGGATTGCAGGGCGCGGTCGGCTGGTGGATGGTGTCGTCCGGCCTGGTGGAGCGCACCGATGTCAGCCAGTACCGGCTGGCAATGCATTTGACGATCGCCGCGCTGATCTTTGCCGCGACCATGGTGGTGGCACGCGGGCTGGCGCCGCATTCCGAGCCGGCGGCCGATAGGGATACGCAGCGCAGTGCCGGCATTATCGTGTTTTTCTCGCTGTTCCAGATTTTCCTTGGGGGCCTGGTTGCCGGGCTGAATGCCGGTTTGAGCTATAATACCTGGCCGCTCATGGATGGGGCATTGGTGCCGGGAGACCTTCTGATCATCGAACCCCTCTGGCACAATTTCTTCGAAAACCCCAAGACGGTGCAATTCATCCATCGCATCGGGGCCTATGTGCTGTTTGCTCTGGCACTTTGGCACATGATCGCGGTGCGCCGGCGCCAGCCCGGCACCACGCATGGCCGGCGTGCACTGGTGTTGTTCCATCTCGTGCTTGTGCAGGCGGCGATCGGCGTGGCCACGCTGTTGTTGCAGGTGCCCTTGCATTGGGCGCTGCTGCACCAGGGCTTTGCGCTGGTTGTTCTCGGCTTTGCCGCCGCCCATTGGCGCGGCACCAAGGGCTCTTATCCGCTCCCGACCGAGATCGTGGTTACGCGCTGAGGCGCCGGACCGAACTGATGGCCCGCGCGACGGAAAGCTCGCGCTCCTCATCGACTGAGTTGCCGTCGTCGGCATGCCATGCCGCCGAGAGGCAGCCATAGGCTATGGCATGATCGAGAATGGCAGGCACATCCTGGCCGAGGGTATGTGCAAAGGTATCGGCCATGCAGGCGATGCGCTCGGGATCGAGACAAAGATCGGTGCGGTCGAGCGGGTTGTAGAACAGGTTCGCGGCATCGAAGCAGGTGTCGCCGAGGACGCCTTTGGGATCGATTGCCAGCCAGCCGCGCGGCCCATGCATGATGTTTTCATGATGCAAATCGCCATGAAGCGGTCGCACGTCGCGCTGGTTGGCAAGCAGCCGCTCCGCAATTGCCGCTGCCTCGACATACGGGCTGTCCCGGCCGGCCTCGCGGTTGGCGGCAGCTTTCGCAAACAGGCTGTCGAAGCGTAACCTCAAAGGCTGGAGATCACCGGGAACGGGATGGCTCGATGGCGCATGCAGCCACGCCATCACCTCCGCTACGATTTCCGTTGCAGCCCGGTCTCCAGCAGCGGCAAGGTCGTCCGATAGGTGCCGCTCGCCCGCATATTCGAGCAGCATGCGGTTGCCATCGCGATCGAGCAGGCGGACGGCGCCATGACCACGCCGCCATTCCAGCAGATGCGCGCCGCGCAGCTCGTCCTCGATGTCCTTTATCGGCTTGAGGTCCTTGATGACGGCGAGGCTGCCGCCATCAAGATGCACCTTCCATATCCGGCTCGAGAACGTGTCTGCGAGAAGGACAGGATCGACGATGTTCCACCGCTCGGGGAAGGGTGGTGAGGGCGTCAATGCGCCTGGCCGAGCATCAGGTCCATATTCTGCACGGCAGCTCCGGAGGCGCCCTTGCCGAGATTGTCGAGAACCGCCACGAGGTTGACCTGGCCCTCGCCTTCCGTGCCGAAGACATAGAGCTTGAGCAGGTCGGTGTCGTTGAGTTCGGTCGGGTCGAGGCGTGCCAGCCTGGCACTTTCGGCGAGCGGCACGACCTGCACGATGTCCTGGCCGGCATAATGTGCCGTAAGCGCCGCGTGGACATCGCCAAGCGAGGGCGCGCCGTTCAGGTCTGCAAGATGCAGCGGCACCTGGACGATCATGCCTTGCGCGAAGCGGCCCACGGACGGCGAGAAGATCGGGCGCCGGTCGAGCAGCCCGTGCTGCTTCATCTCCGCGATATGCTTGTGCATCAGCGGCAGCCCGTAGAGGAAATAGGCCGACGCGATGTGATCCGGATTGGCGGGGTCTTCCATCTGCGCGATCATCTGCTTGCCGCCGCCGGTATAGCCCGACACCGCATTGATGCTGACCGGATAGTCGGCGGGCAGGAGGCCGGCCGCCACCAGCGGACGCGTCAAGGAAATCGCGCCGGTCGGATAGCAGCCCGGATTGGCCACCAGCCGCGACTTGGCGATGAGGGCACGCTGCGCGCCGTCCATTTCAGCAAAGCCGTAGGTCCAGTCGGGGTTGACCCGATGCGCCGTCGAGGTGTCGATGATGCGGGTGGAATTGACGCCTTCCAGGATACCCACCGCCTCGCGCGAGGCATCGTCCGGCAGACACAGGATGGCGATGTCGGCCGATTTGAGGAACTCGGCACGCATATCCCGGTTGCGGCGCTCCGCTTCGGGGATGGACAGCACGTCCAGGTCATCACGCTTGGCAAGGCGCGTACGGATTTGCAGGCCCGTCGTGCCGTGTTCGCCATCGATGAATATTTTCGGTTTCATGTCGTGCCGTCCGTAATTGCTGTCTGGTCGTCAGGCGGTTTCGCGAGCTTTTTTCTCGGCAAGCAGCCCGAGATAGTGCATGGCCACCGTTGCGCCGGCGATGGCCGTAATATCGGCGTGATCGTAGGCGGGTGCAACCTCCACGACATCCGCGCCGACAATATCGATCTGCGTCATTTGTCGCAGAACGGAGAGGATCTTGGCCGTCGAAGGGCCACCGGCCACGGGCGTTCCCGTTCCCGGCGCATAGGCGGGGTCGAAGCAGTCGATATCGAAGGTGACATAGGTCTTCCGGCCGCCGGTGCGCTCGGCGATGGCATAGGCGATGTCGGAAGCGCGCATTTCCTCCACCTCATGGCCGTAGAGGATCTTGATGCCGAAAGTGTCGGGCGCATGGGTGCGGATTCCGATCTGGATCGAGCGGTCGGGATCGATGACGCCTTCGCGCACCGCGCGCGCAACGAAGGAACCATGGTCGATGCGCTTGCCGTCATCGGGCCATGTGTCCTGGTGCGCGTCGAATTGCACCATCGCCAGCGGTCCGTGGATGGCCGCATGCGCCTTCAGCACAGGCCAAGTCACGAAGTGATCGCCGCCGAGCGAAAGCAGGAACGCCCCTGATTTCAGGATTTTGGCTGCCTCGCGCTCGATCGTCCCCGGGGTCTTCTGGTGATTGCCGCTATCGAGCAGGCAATCGCCATAGTCGATCACGCCAAGCTGGTCGAACAGGTCGAGATGGAAGGGGTATTGCGGATCGCAGTCGAAGATTGCCGAGGCGCGGCGGATGGCCTGCGGGCCGAAGCGCGCGCCCGAGCGATTAGTGACTGCGGCGTCGAAGGGGATGCCCCAGACAACCACATCGGCGCCCTTGAGGGACTTGGTATAGCGGCGGCGCATGAAGGACAGTGCGCCCGCATAGGTCGGGTCGCTGGAGCGGCCGGTGTTCCTGGTGGCCCTAAAGGCATGGTCGATGGAATGGGCTGGCATCGCAGTTTCCTAAAACGGGGCTGACAGGGGAGCGCGAGCAGCTTGGAATGTGCCGCCAGGCGAGTGAGAACCGAATTTCTTGGGCTCTATATCACCTTCGGATGAAATGTGGACCACCGAGGCACGGACATTATTGCTTGAGCATCGAGCGCGTCGCCATTGCACCGGCGGGATAACGCTTTCTCGCTGCCATGCTGTGATTTCGTAGCCGGCTCCATTCACTTGGCCGTCACAGGCACAGGTTACTTCCTCGCCCGTCACATCGGCGAGGAAGCGATTCTCATGCGCAAGATGTCTTTCGGCGCGGCCCTGCTGGCTTTTCTTGGACAACTGGTTGCACCGGCATCGGCTCAAGGCGCCGATGTTGCACAGGTGATCGAACGCTTCGAAAACGCCAATCAATGGCGCGACCATGTCATGATCGTCGCCCACCGCGCCGGCTGGAAGCAGGGCGGCATCGTTCGCCGGGCCGAAAACTCGCTGGCGGCAATCCGCCATTCCATCGAACTCGGCATCGAGATGGTGGAAGTCGATGTGCGCAGGACCGGCGATGGCGAACTGGTGGTGCTGCATGACAGCTGGCTCGACCGCACCACCACCTGCAAGGGAGAAGTCATCAAGTACACGCTTGCCCAGGTCAGGTCCTGCCGGCTGGTCATCGAGGGCGCCGGTGTGGTGACGGATGAAACGATACCCACCTTTGGCGAGATGCTCGAGGCTGCCAAGGGCAGGATCATGGTGAATGTCGACAACAAGCTCGACGTCCGGGACCTGCCGGAAATCGTCGCGGTTGCCCGCGATCTCGGCATGGAACGGCAGGTGGTGATCAAGCAGAATTTGTGGAACCCCGACAAGATCGCCGAAATGAAGGCTATGATGAGCAAAATTGGCCAAGGCGTTCATTTCATGCCGATTCTGGCAGATGATGCCGTCCGGGATGCGCGCTTCATGGAGACTGCGACCAGCAGCCTTGCGGCAGATGCTGCGGAACTGATCGTCTGGCGCCGTGACGGACAGGAGATGATCCGGGCAAGCGGACCGTTATTCGACGCACGCGCGCGGGCTGCCGCGATCCGGGGCGACTGGCATCTGTGGGTCAACACCTTCTCGATCGTCAACAAGCCGGGCGGCATGCTGGCAGGCGGGCGTGGCGATGAACTGGCGGTGCTCGCCAGCTTTCCGGAAGAGACCTACGGGTTCTGGGCGGAGCAGGGCGTCACCATGATCCAGACCGATGAGCCGGAAGCGGCCCTCGACTGGCTGACCACGAACGGTTATCGCGTTCCCTACGACCTGACCAACTGAGCGAGCGCTGGTCAGCACCCATGAAAAAGGCCGCCCTCGGGGGGCGGCCTTTTGGAGATATCTGCCTGGTCGAAGCAGACGATCTGACTTAGCGCTTCGAGAACTGGAAGCTGCGGCGGGCCTTGGCCTTGCCGTACTTCTTGCGCTCGACGGTGCGGCTGTCACGCGTCAGGAAGCCGCCCTTCTTGAGCACGCCGCGCAAGCTGGGCTCGTAATAGGTCAGCGCCTTGGAGATGCCGTGGCGGACAGCACCGGCCTGGCCCGAAAGTCCACCGCCGACGACCGTGGCGATGATGTCGAACTGGCCTTCACGATTGGAGGCTACGATCGGCTGCTTCAGGATCATCTGGAGCACCGGCCGAGCGAAATAGGCCGCGAATTCCTTGTCGTTGACGATAATCTTGCCCGAGCCAGGCTTGATCCAGACGCGGGCGATCGCGTCCTTGCGCTTGCCGGTGGCATAGGCGCGGCCCTGGTTGTCCAGCTTCTGGACATGGACGGGGGCGGCAGGCTGCGCTGCCGGAGCCACGGTTCCGAGTTCTGCGAGCGAGTTGAGCTCAGCCATGTTTACGAGACCTTCTTGTTCTTGACGTTCAGCGCACCGACGTCGAGCGTCTCGGGCTGCTGGGCGGCATGCGGATGTTCGGCACCGGCATAGACGCGCAGATTCTTCATCTGGCGGCGGCCGAGCGGGCCGCGCGGGATCATGCGCTCGATGGCCTTTTCCAGCAGACGCTCGGGGAAACGGCCCTCGAGCAACTGACGGGCAGTGCGTTCCTTGATGCCGCCGGGGTGGCCGGTGTGCCAGTAATACATCTTGTCGGTGTACTTCTTGCCGGTCAGCACGACCTTGTCGGCGTTGATGATGACGACATTGTCACCGTCATCGACATGCGGCGTGAAAGTGGGCTTGTGCTTGCCGCGGAGACGGTTGGCGACGATGGTGGCGAGACGGCCGACGACGAGACCTTCGGCGTCGATCAGCACCCACTTCTTCACCACGTCCGCAGGCTTCTGCGAAAAGGTTTTCATGGATCGATTGCTTTCTACAGGGACCTTCACGAGGAAGGCGTTTCTTGTTGCTTGGATTGATCGACAGAAACTGTGCCTATCAAAATTAAAACGGCGACCGAAAGGCCGCTGCTTCAGGCGTGGCTTATAGGGGCAGGTCGAACGCAGGTCAAGCCGCGTTAAATGGCTAGAGAAAGAAATAACCGATAGAAAACAATATGTTAGAATAGCGGTATTATTTTACCGCATTATTTGTTCCGTTTCGGCGGGATGGAATAGGTGCCGGTCGCATGTGCCACCGTCTCGCCGTTTGGGCCGGCGACCATGTCGATGTCGAACACCATGAGGCTTTTGCCCAGCTTCAGGATGCGGCAATGACCGTCAATCGGCCCCGGTTCGGCCTTGCGCATGAAGTTGATGGTGAGGTTGACGGTCACCGAAAGCGCATCCGGGCCGGCATGCGAAAGGACGCAGGCATAGCCGCCTATGTCCGCGAGGGTGAACAGCGATGGCCCGGACACCGTGCCGCCGGGGCGCAGATGGCGATCGTCGGCATTCAGCCTGACCGTGCACCCACCTGGAAACACCTCGACGGTTTCATAGGCGTTGTAGTCGCTGTTGAGTTGCGGATAGACCGAGGTAATCAGGTCGTTGACCTCGCGTGCCGTCATGACTGGTTCGAGATTGGTCTGTTTCGGCATGTCGACGTCCTGTTCCATCCGTAAAATGAACTGCATATGGCGGCATTGCCTGCTATGTGCAGCTTCGAATTGTCGCCAGACAACACATTTGTCGAATGGTCTTCAAGACGCTGCGTGCTAGAT
>JBARWP010000251.1:0-1953 GCA_049646905.1 Pseudaminobacter sp.
GTGCGGCCCCTCCCGCAAGCGACATCCATGTGCTCGGACCGGCCGAGGCGCCGCTGGCGCTGATTGCCGGGCGCCATCGTTTCCGGCTGCTGGTGCAGGGTGAGAAGTCTGCCGATATGCAGGCCTATCTGCGCCTGCTTCTCGCCACCGGCCCGAAGATCCGCGGCTCGGTGCGCGTGCAGGTGGACGTCGATCCGCAGAGTTTCCTGTGAGGTTGCTGTGATTTGGCAGTTTCCACCTGTCGGCCGCATGTTCTAGAACTGACAACAAGGTGATTTCAGTATGAAATCAGTCTGGAGGGGACATCATGGAATTCGCATTTCCCTGGCCGTTCACGCAGGGAGAATGGCTGGCGTGGTCTTCGGCGGCCGTGACGGTTTTGTTCGGCCTCATCCTGCTTTTCGCTCCCGCTATCTCCTTCCGTATCCTCAGGCTGCGCCCCGCCGAGAGCCATCCCGAAGCGGTGGCCGAGGCACGCGCGCGCATGGCGGGCTTTTATCTCGGCCTGGGCCTGTGCTGCATTCTGCTGGCGCAGCCGCTGCTTTACATGGCGCTCGGCTTTTCCTGGCTGCTCACCGCCTTCGGCCGGATCGTCTCGATGCTGTCGGACCGCGGCAACACGCTTTTCAACTGGATTTCGGTGGCGGTGGAACTGGTGCTGGCGCTGCTGCCGCTCGCCTTCGCCTTCGGTCTGGCCGCGTGATTGCCATCCGTTTCGCGCCGACTGCCGGCAAGATGCGACAAAACTGCCTTAAAGGCACATCCTCAACGTGTTGCGACTCTGAAAGGCGTGTGCTAGACGGCAATCGACTTTCGATCGGGGGATGCGATAGCCGTTTCTTTTCGATCGATAAACCGTAGCAAGGTCAAAGATTTAGCCAGAGTTTCGCGCTCGCGCCAAGAATCTTGCGGCCTGTCAGAAAAGAGAAACGACGGTCCGTGGCAAAGTCTAGTTCGCCGATCTCCGCAGTTGCCGAACGCTATGCGGGCTCCCTCTACGAACTTGCCGCCCAGGCGAATGCCGTGGCGAAGGTGGAAAAGGACCTCGGACGCTTCGAGGCCCTGCTTGCGGGCAGCCCCGAACTCTCCCGCATGATCAAGAGCCCGGTCTTTTCCTCCGACGAACAGTTCAGGGCCATCGAGAAGATCGCCGACAAGGCAGGGATCACCGGCCTGGTCGGCAATTTCCTGCGTGTCGTGGCCAGGAACCGGCGGCTTTTCGCCGTTCCCGGCATGATCCAGGCCTTCCGCGAGATCGCCGCCGAGCAGCGCGGCGAGGTCGCAGCCGAGGTCACCTCGGCGCATGCGCTTACGGCGGCGCAGCAGAATGAATTGAAGGCGGCGCTGAAGAGCGTGGCTGGAAAGGACGTTTCGATCACCGCCAGCGTCGATCCCTCGCTTCTCGGCGGGCTCGTTGTGCGCATCGGCTCGCGCCAGATCGATACGTCGCTCAAAACCAAACTCAACTCGCTCAAGCTTGCACTGAAAGAGGTCGGCTGATGGACATCCGCGCCGCGGAAATATCCGCAATTCTGAAAGACCAGATCAAGAATTTCGGCAAGGAGGCGGAGGTCTCCGAGGTCGGTCAGGTGCTGTCCGTCGGCGACGGTATCGCCCGCGTCTACGGCCTCGACAATGTCCAGGCCGGCGAGATGGTCGAGTTTCCCGGCGGCATCCGCGGCATGGCGCTCAACCTTGAAACCGACAATGTCGGCGTCGTCATCTTCGGTGCCGACCGCGACATCAAGGAAGGCGACACGGTCAAGCGCACCGGCGCGATCGTCGAGGTTCCGGTCGGCCCGGGCCTTCTCGGCCGCGTCGTCGACGCGCTCGGCAACCCGATCGACGGCAAGGGCCCGATCGTCGCGGCCGAACGTCGCCGCGTCGACGTGAAGGCTCCCGGCATCATCCCGCGCAAGTCGGTGCATGAGCCGATGTCGACCGGCCTCAAGG
>JBARWP010000252.1:0-15603 GCA_049646905.1 Pseudaminobacter sp.
TCCCCGGAACAGAATTCATCGTAAGCGCCCAGACGTTAGAAAATTGGTCAGGCGAGGTCAAGGACCTGAATCGTTTGGTTTTTCTGTTGCGCAGCAATCAATTCGATGTTGCGCTGCGGCGAATGCATGGCTGGACCTTCGCCGATCCGTGGAGCCCTCCTACCAGCGAAGGAGCACCGCTCCCCAGGTAAAACCGCCGCCCATCGCCTCCAGCAGAACCAGATCGCCCTTCTTGATGCGGCCATCGGCAACGGCCACAGACAGCGCCAGCGGCACGGAGGCAGCGGAGGTGTTGCCGTGCAGATTGACGGTCACGACGACCTTTTCTTCCGCTATTCCGAGCTTCCTGGCCGAGGCGTCGATGATGCGCTTGTTGGCCTGATGCGGCACGAACCAATCGAGATCGTCGGCGCTGATGCCGGCCTGGCTGAATGTCGCCTCGATGACGTCGGTAATCATGCCCACGGCATGCTTGAACACCTCACGGCCTTCCATGCGCAGATGGCCGACGGTTCCCGTGGTCGAAGGCCCACCGTCGACAAAGAGCTTTTCCTTGTGGGCGCCGTCCGAACGCAGGCTGGCCGCCAGCACGCCGCGGTCCGCAATGGTGCCGGCGCCTTCGGCCGCCTCGAGGATCAGAGCTCCGGCCCCATCTCCGAAAAGCACGCAAGTGGAGCGGTCGTTCCAGTCCAGAATGCGCGAGAATGTCTCGGAGCCGATCACCAGGACGCGCTTGGCGAGACCACCACGAATATAGGCGTCGGCCGTCGTCACCGCGTAGACGAAGCCGCTGCACACCGCCTGCATGTCGAAGGCGAAGCCGTGATGCATGCCCAGGCGGTTCTGGATGTCTACGGCGGTTGCCGGAAAGGTGTTGTTCGGCGTCGAGGTCGCCAGCACGATCAGGTCGATGTCGGCCGGCGTCAGACCCGCATCGGCCAAGGCCGCGCGCGCCGCTGCTTCGCCAAGCGAGGCCGTGGTTTCTTCATCGGCGGCGATGTGGCGCTGACGAATACCGGTGCGCTGCACGATCCACTCGTCCGACGTCTCGACCATGCCTTCGAAATCGGTATTTTTCATTATGCGAGGCGGCAGCGCGGATCCAATGCCACGCACAATCGATCTGATCATCAGGAGTCCTTATTCCTTGCTGTCGCCGGCGAGCTCGGCGGATCTGCTACCTTTTCGCGGATGCCGCGCGTGGAACAGGTCGAGATCCGCTTCGATCCTGTCGAGCAGCCGGTTTCTGACCATGTCATAACCCAACTCGATCGCCGCTGCGAATCCCTCGTCGTCGGCGCCGCCGTGACTCTTCACCACAATGCCGTTGAGCCCCAGGAAGACACCGCCATTGGCGCGGCGCACATCCATCTTCTCGCGCAGCGTCTTGAATGCGCCCTTGGCAAAGAGATAGCCGATCCGCGCCATCAGCGTGCGGCCCATGGCGGCCCGCAGATAGGAACTGATCTGACGCACCGTGCCTTCCGCCGTCTTCAAGGCGATATTGCCGGCAAAGCCCTCGGTCACGACCACGTCGACCGTGCCCTTGCCGATATCGTCGCCTTCGACAAAACCATGGTAGTCCATGGCCATCTTGCCGGGTTCGCGCAGCAGAAGGCCCGCTTCCTTGACCTCTTCCTGGCCCTTGATCTCTTCCACGCCGACATTCAGCAGCCCGACGGTGGGGCGTTCCATGCCGAACAGTGCGCGTGCCATCCCCGCGCCCAGAATGGCGAAATCGATCAGCTGGTGCGCATCGGCGCCGATGGTCGCGCCGACATCGAGCACCACGCTCTCACCGCGCAATGTCGGCCAGATCGCAGCGATTGCAGGGCGGTCGATGGTCGCCATCGTGCGCAGGCAGAATTTCGACATCGCCATCAGCGCGCCGGTGTTGCCGGCGGAGATGCAGGCGTCGGCCTCGCCGTTCTTGACCGCCTCGATCGCCTTCCACATCGACGATTTCCAGCGGCCGTGGCGCAGCGCCTGGCTGGGCTTGTCGTCCATGCGCACCGCGATCTCGCAATGCACGAACTCGATGATCGGAGCGAGCTTGGGATATTTGTTCAGTTCGGGACGAACGGCATCTTCTCGGCCATAGACCAGGAAGCGCACATCGTTGCGGCGCAACGCGACACTTTGAAGTGCTGGAATAACCACCGCCGGCCCGATGTCGCCGCCCATGGCATCGATGGAAATCCTGATCACTCGGTATTCATCTCACATTGTTCGAACGGCGGTGCCAAGGCCGAACCGCCAGTTTAGGCTTGGCGAAAATAGCGGTTTTATGCCGCCGCACAACCGCGATTTCGTGGATGCACAACGAGTTTTCAGGATTTTCGCATCAGGGCGCGAAGCTTGCGCTGCAATTCGCCATCGGCCTGCTCGCCAGCCGCCTCGCCCTCCGTCGAGGGCAGGGAAACGTCCTTCTTGCGTGGGTAGGGATCGATCGCGAGGCCGAAAAACTCCTCGGCCAACGCGCCGACATCGATCACGTCGTCGGAGAATGTCTCGGGGCTATCCGGCCCATCCGCATCCAGCACAATTTCACCGGCCGTGCTGAAACCCGATCGCCCCAGTTTCGAGTCCTCCGGCCAGAACAGCGCCGAAACCTCCTCGTCCATATGGGTTTCGATGGGTTCCAGCGAGACGACGCAGGCCTGGACGATATCGGCGGTGACGCTGCCGGCCACCTTGACCCCATTGCGCTTCCAGGGCGTAACCATCAGCTCGACCCGGTAACGCTCGACTTTTTCCAGGCCGTGCCCGGCAGCCAGCGCCTCGCGCTGTCTTTCATCGGCCTCGATGACGACCGGCAGGCCCTTGGCAGGCAGGCGGGCAACATTCGCCTTGAAGGAAACAGGGCTCGTCGCTTCATGATGATGTTTCATGACCCTACTCGCTTAACTCAACCCGCCTGCGCCGCCGGGAACCGGATCCTACCGGAGCCGATGTCTTCCAGGTCCTGCCCTGCGAGCGCCTTGTCGGCGGCAATGACATAACCCGCCAGTGTGGCAGCCTGCGGCCATTCGGTGGCATCCGGCCTGATATTGCGTGCCAGGGCAACGGCCAGCGCATCGGCGTCGCCTCGCTCCAGCGCGTCGGCATAGGCGGCGGTGCGGCCATAGAACATGCGCGCCAGCTTCTTCATGCGCTTGGGCACGCCCATGTCGCCGATTCCCAGTTCGCGCAGCGAATGCTCGACCTCGGTGAAGAAATCGTCCGTCAGCACCTGGGCGATTTCGCGTATCGTGCCTGCCTCGCCACGAACGCGATGCTGGAACAGGAACATATGCAGCGAAAGCATCTCGAAACGCCCCAGCGGCGTATCCGGCACGTCCCAATCGGAATAAAGCGCCGGCTGCCGCGCGGCCGCCACTATTTCGGCATAGAGGGCATCCGTTATCGTCCGGTTGCGTTCACGGCCACCAAACAGGCGTTGAAACATGACGGGCGGTCTCCGGGAGCATGTTGCAGCCAAGTAGATTCACTTGGCGTCGCATACATGCGGTAAAATCAATAAGTTGGACCATGATGTTGTCCGAAAACCGTTATACACTTTTCGGCATCATGGTCTAAGGGAACCGTTTCACAGCGTGGCCTTGTTGCATCGCCGCTCAAGCTGGTTTACCGCTTTTGCGGCTCCGTGCAAGGTGGAGGCGGCAAGACCGATTGCCAGGATCGATTTGAAGGAGTTGTTGTTGGACTCGCTGAAATTCAAGACCGTTTTTTCGCCGGTCGCCGTTGGGGCGGCCTCGGCGCTTGCCGTATTTGCGCTTTCCGGCTGCAACAGCTCCAAGACCTTCAGTGGACTGACGCCGGGTGAAACCCTGACCCAAGGCTATGTGATCGATCAGGAACAGATCGATCTGGTGCCTGTCGGGTCCAGTCGCGAACAGGTGTTGCTCGCGCTCGGCACCCCGTCGACCACCGCGACCTTCGACAATGAGGTGTTCTACTACATCTCGCAGACGCGCAGACGGTCGGTTGCCTTCCTCAATCCACGACTCGTCGACCAGAAGGTTCTGGCGGTCTATTTCGGCGAAGATGGCCGCGTGACGCAGATCGCCAATTACGGGATGCAGGACGGCAAGGTGTTCGATTTCATCGGCCGCGTGACGCCGACCGGCGGCAAGGACCAGAACTTCATTGGCCAGCTTCTGGCCGGCGCCGGCAACGCACCGACCTCGCTGCCGGGCTTGCCAAGCCAGTAATTTATCCATCCGACAACAAGAAACCCGCGGGATCGCTCCCGCGGGTTTCTTTAATTGCGCGTCCCTGTTTCAGTGCGCCAGGACGGCCAGAAGCAGCAGGGCCACGATATTGGTGATCTTGATCGCCGGGTTGACGGCCGGGCCGGCGGTATCCTTGTAGGGATCGCCGACCGTATCGCCCGTCACCGAAGCCTTGTGCGCCTCGGAACCCTTGAGATGCTTGACGCCGTCCTTGTCGGTAAAGCCGTCCTCGAAGGATTTCTTGGCGTTGTCCCAGGCACCACCGCCCGACGTCATGGAAATGGCGACAAACAGGCCGTTGACGATGACGCCGAGCAGTGACGCACCCAGTGCCGCGAAAGCGGATGCCTTCGAACCGGAAATCAGCAGCACGCCGAAATAGACCACGAGCGGCGCCAGCACCGGCAGCAGCGACGGAACGATCATTTCCTTGATCGCCGCCTTGGTCAGAAGGTCGACCGCGCGAGCATAGTTCGGCTTGGACGTACCCTTCATGATGCCCGGATCTTCACGGAACTGCCTGCGCACTTCCTCGACGATCGAGCCGGCTGCCCTGCCCACCGCCGTCATGGCGATGCCGCCGAACAGATACGGAATCAGGCCCCCGAAGATCAGGCCTGCCACGACATAGGGGTTGGACAGGTCGAAGGAGACCTCGCCCATGCCCTGGAAGTAGGTGTACCTGTCGCCATTGGCAGCAAAGAACTGCAGGTCGTTGGAATAGGCGGCAAACAGCACCAGCGCGCCGAGGCCGGCCGAGCCGATCGCATAGCCCTTGGTGACGGCCTTGGTCGTGTTGCCGACCGCGTCGAGCGCGTCGGTGGAATGACGCACCTCGGCAGGCAAACCCGACATTTCGGCGATGCCGCCGGCATTGTCGGTGACCGGACCGAAGGCGTCGAGCGCAACGATCATGCCGGCAAGGCCGAGCATGGTGGTTACCGCGATGGCGGTGCCGAACAGGCCACCGAGCTGGTAGGTGGCGATGATGCCGCCCACGATGACGATCGCCGGCAGCGCCGTAGATTCCAGCGAAACGGCCAGGCCCTGGATGACATTGGTGCCGTGGCCGGTCACCGATGCCTGTGCGATCGAATTGACGGGACGCTTGTTGGTGCCGGTGTAGTATTCGGTGATCACCACGATCAGGCCGGTCACCAGCAGGCCGATCAGGCCGCAGACGAACAGATCGGTACCGCTGAAGACATCGCCGGAATTGGTGGAGATGTCGCCCCAGCCGATGGTCAGCGAGGTTGCGGCGCCGAGGCCGATGATCGACAGCAGGCCGGTCACGATCAGGCCCTTGTAGAGCGCGCCCATGATCGAGCCGTTGGTGCCGAGCTTGACGAAGAAGGTGCCGATGATCGAGGTGACGATGCAGGCGCCGCAAATGACGAGCGGGTAGAGCATCACCGTGCCGAGGATGGCCGATCCGCCAAAGAAGATCGCCGCCAGCACCATGGTGGCGACGACGGTCACCGCATAGGTCTCGAACAGGTCGGCTGCCATGCCGGCGCAGTCGCCGACATTGTCGCCGACATTGTCGGCAATCGTTGCCGGGTTGCGCGGATCGTCCTCCGGAATGCCGGCCTCGACCTTGCCGACGAGGTCGCCGCCCACATCCGCACCCTTGGTGAAGATGCCGCCGCCAAGACGCGCGAAGATCGAGATCAGCGAAGCGCCGAAGCCGAGCGCCACCAGAGAATCGATGACCGTGCGGTCATCCGACGCCAGGCCCATCGGTCCGACCAGGACCCAGTAGTAGACAGAGACGCCGAGCAGCGCGAGGCCGGCCACCAGCATACCGGTGATGGCGCCCGACTTGAATGCGATGTCGAGGCCCGCGGCAAGGCTGTTGGAGGCGGCCTGCGCGGTGCGCACATTGGCGCGAACCGAGACATGCATGCCGATGAAGCCGGCCGCGCCCGAGAGCACGGCACCAATCAGGAAACCGATCGCAGCCGTTGCCGACAACAGCCACCATGCAAGAAGGAGAACAACCACGCCGACGATGGCGATGGTGGTGTATTGACGTGCAAGATAAGCCTGCGCACCCTCCCGGATGGCGGCCGAAATTTCCTGCATGCGTGCATTGCCCTGGTCGGAAGCAAGAACCGACTGTGTCGCCCAAATGGCGTAGAGGACAGAAAGCAGGCCGCAGGCGATGACAACGTAAAGCATGGTCATGCCGATCTTTCCCTGATTATTGGCCCGTCAGAACCCCTCCGCGAGCCGTTTGACGACGACCAGGCCGTTTAGCCGCGGTCCGGTCTGACATATGTTGTGCGAAACAGGTCCGTGAACGTCAAGATATTGTTCCGGTTTTTCCCGGCTTTCGCCACATTGCCCACGCGCGCCGTGATTCGCGGCGCTTTTTCAGCATGATCACGCAGATAACGGCTCAGGATCACCGCCTTCAAAGCGTATTTTCCGCCAGTCAGGCGATTAAGGCCGATGGCATGAGTCGACCCGTCACGGGTCAGGGAAAGGTTCCGGTTGCGAGTCTCTAATAGGACCGTGGCGGCACGAAAAGGCACACCGTCTTGCCGTCATTGGCGCCGGCAACCGAGCACCAATGGAACTCTCCATCCGGCGAGTTCTTCACCCTGCTATCCCGGTATGTCAGCACTTCTCCGGTCCCGGCGATGACATAGCCTTCGGGCCGCTCGATAATGGCCTTGGCAGGCACTTCCCGGCAATCGAAGCCAGAGCAGCAGGCAAAGGGATAACTCCAGCCTGACTTGGCGTCATGTGCGAAAGCGGGATGTCCCTGGAAAACAACGAAGATGAAGGACGAAGCCAGCGCAGTGAAAGCTGCGCTGTAAAGGCGTTTTCGCAAGCAGAACATAAAGCGTTCTCCAAGGTTAGCCCCCGAAGAAAAAATGCGCCCGCTCGACTAACGCGACGTTAACTCTGATTGTTCCGAAACCACTCGACGATCGCCGGCATGCTGTCTTCAAAGCCGCCTGGGACATACACATTCAGCAGTCCGGCGCGTGCGTCCGTCCGGTTCTCAAAGTCGTGTATCACAGTCGCCGGAACCATGACGAACGAGCCGACCGGCGAATCATACCAAGTATCTCCGACCAGTATACTAGGCTGACCTTCGATAACAAAAAACAACTCGTCATTATCGGCATGGGAATGCGCACCGGGACCCTTGGACTGCGGCTCCAGCCACCATTCCGATACGGAATAGCGATCATCGGTTTCGGGCCGATCCACCTTGAAGACCGCGCTCATCGTGCCGCAGTCATAGCCTCGGCCCTGCCCGAGGCCGAGGATCACCGGTTTGCGTTCCGTGGTGGTTGTCATGCCGGCCTCCCAGAGCGGCGGATGCCCGGATAAATCCGGGCTCTCCATCTGCTTGTCTTGCTGCATTTTACAGCCAGGCGCACCCCTTGGCTTCAAATGCTTTAGACAACGCGCCAGAACGATTTTGGTTACGCGCATTGCAGGGCCATACGCCCTGCCCCGCTCCATCAGTCGATATCGGCTATGGCTTCCGCACTGCCGCCCTGTATGCGCTGCGACAGCGAGGCTTCCATGAACTCATCGAGGTCGCCGTCAAGCACGTCATCGGGGCTGGTGTTTTCAACGCCGGTGCGCAGGTCCTTCACCAACTGATAGGGCTGCAGCACATAGGACCGGATCTGGTGGCCCCAGCCGATGTCGGTCTTGGCCGCCTCGGTGGCATTGGCCTCCGCCTCACGGCGCTTCAGTTCCTCCTCGTAAAGGCGGGAACGGAGCATCTCCCAGGCTTTGGCGCGGTTCTTGTGCTGTGAACGCTCGGCCTGGCAGGCCACCGCGATCCCCGTGGGGATATGGGTGATGCGCACCGCCGAATCCGTGGTGTTGACGTGCTGTCCACCCGCACCCGAAGAGCGATAGGTGTCAATGCGCACATCCGATTCGGCAATCTCGATCTGGATCGAGTCGTCGATGACCGGATAGACCCAGACGCTGGCGAAGGAAGTGTGCCGGCGCGCATTGCTGTCATAGGGCGAGATGCGCACGAGCCGATGGACACCCGATTCCGTCTTGAGCCAGCCATAGGCGTTGTGGCCCTTGATCAGCAGGGTCGCGGACTTGATGCCTGCCTCCTCGCCGTCATGGACTTCCAGCACTTCCACCTTGAAGCGGCGGCGCTCGGCCCAGCGCGTATACATGCGCAGCAGCATGGAAGCCCAGTCCTGGCTTTCCGTGCCGCCCGCGCCGGCGTGAACCTCGATATAGGTATCGTTGGCGTCGGCCTCGCCCGAAAGCATCGTCTCGATCTGGCGCGCCTTGACCTCGCCGGAGAGCGAGCGGATCGCGGTTTCGGCCTCGGCAACGATGTCGGCGTCGCCCTCCTCCTCGCCAAGTTCGATCAGGCCGATATTGTCTTCCAGCGCCTGCGACAGGCCCTTGACCGCATTGATGCCGTCATCAAGGCTTTGGCGCTCGCGCATCAGCTTCTGCGCTTCCTGGGGATCGTTCCAGAGGCTGGCGTCCTCCGAACGCATGTTCAGGTAATCAAGCCGCTTTAGAGCCTGATCCCAGTCAAAGATGCCTCCTCAGCAGGCTTATGGCCTGCTTGATTTCATCGACAAGTCTTTCGGTTTCTGCACGCATGGCAGGTAATTTTTCCTATTTTATGAGTATGGTTCGAGCCGGCGCGGACCATAGGCAGGCGGCTGCCGGCTGTAAAGAGAACAAGCTGCGGAAGCTGCCCGTCAGTAGAGGCCGCCGCCGCCCTCGATGATCGCCTTGTTTGCCTGCGGCGACAATTCGGCGCCATAGCCGCTGGTTCCGTCTTCGCCCATGCCGATGACCCAATAGCTGTCGGCAGGTCCGGTGCCCGGCTTGAAGGCCTCCACGAAGGCTCCCGGTTCGCCCGCCTCGGCGCGCATGCCGGTCTTGCGGTTGATGGCGATGAGCTTCATGCCTTCGGGAACCTGGAAGTCCACGATGGGCCGGTCTTTCAGCGCCTCGGTCATGAACTCCTTGAAGATCGGCGCCGCAAGGCCGCCGCCGGTCGAGCCTTTGCCGAGCGGGGTCGGCTTGTCGTAGCCCATATAAAGGCCGACGACGAGGTTGGGCGTATAGCCGATGAACCAGGCGTCCTTCTCGTCATTGGTCGTTCCGGTCTTGCCGGCGAGCGGGCGCCCGAGCTCCGCGAGCGTGGTAGCGGTCCCGCGCTGGACCACGCCCTGCATCATCGAGGTGATCTGGTAGGCGGTCATGGGGTCGAGCACCTGCTCGGAATTGTCGACGAGCTCGGGTTCGGGCTGGTTTTCCCATTCGGTCGCCACGCAGCCCTCGCAGCCGCGATCGTCATGCTTGAACACCGTCTTGCCGTAGCGGTCCTGGATGCGGTCGATCAGCGACGGCTTGATCTGCCTGCCGCCATTGGCCATCACCGAATAGGCTGAAACCATGCGCATGACGGTGGTTTCGCCGGAGCCCAGCGACATGGCGATGTGCTGGGGCATCTTGTCGTAGACGCCGAAGCGCTCGGCATATTCGGCCACCAGCTTCATGCCCATGTCGTTGGCGAGCCGCACCGTCATCAGGTTGCGCGAACGCTCGATGCCAGAGCGCAGCGTCGATGGGCCGGCGGCCTTGCCGTCATAGTTCTTGGGCGACCAGCTCGTCGTGCCGATATGGATGGTGATCGGCCCGTCCATGATGACGGAAGCCGGCGTATAGCCATTGTCCAGCGCGGCGGAGTAGACGAACGGCTTGAAGGCGGACCCGGGTTGGCGCAGCGCCTGGGTGGCGCGATTGAATTCCGAGCCCGAATAGGAAAAGCCGCCGACCATTGCCAGCACGCGGCCGGTATGCGGGTCCATCGCCACGAGACCGCCGGAGACGGCCGGCGGCTGGCGCAGGAGATAGCCAGAGCCCGTTCCTTCCTTCTTTTCCACGAAGATGACGTCGCCCGGTTTCAGGACATCGGCCGGCGAGTTGGCCTTCACCCGCTTGCCGTCGACCATGTGGCGCATGGCAAAGCTCATGTCTTCCTTGGCAACCGTCCCTTCCTCGCGCTCCTCGACGATCGCGCCGGATGCCTGGCGCTTCGGCTGCAGGCCGATCCTGAGGCCGGCATCCGAGCTTTCCAGAACCACCGCCAG
This sequence comes from Pseudaminobacter sp., assembly GCA_049646905.1. Classification (GTDB taxonomy): domain Bacteria; phylum Pseudomonadota; class Alphaproteobacteria; order Rhizobiales; family Rhizobiaceae; genus Pseudaminobacter. The sequence continues at coordinate 10,352 of JBARWP010000252.1, forward strand.
CGGCCATTCGGGCACGTCGTCGAGGTCCTTGACCTCGCTCAGCGCCGGCCCCCAGTCACCGGACATGTCGATGCTGTCCACCGGGCCGCGATAGCCGCGCAGGGTGTCGTATTTCACCAGGCCGTGCTGCATGGCCTTGCGGGCGATGAGCTGGAGCTTCGGATCGAGCGTGGTGCGCACCGAAAGCCCGCCCTCGTAAAGCGCGTTCTCGCCGTAGCGTGAGATGATCTCGCGGCGCACTTCCTCGGTGAAGTATTCGCCGGCAAACAGGTAGTTGCCGTTGCGGCGCGGCGTGACGCCGAGCGGTCCGGCCTTGGCCTTCTCGCCTTCCTCCGCCGAGACATAGCCATTGGCGACCATCTGGTCGATCACCCAGTTGCGCCGTTCGATCGCGCGGTCGGTGTGCCGGAACGGATGATAGTTGGACGGGCCCTTGGGCAGCGCGGCAAGATAGGCAGCCTCGGCCACGGTCAGTTCGTTGACGGACTTGTCGAAATAGGTGAGCGCGGCACCGGCAACGCCATAGGCGCCGAGCCCGAAGAAAATCTCGTTGATATAGAGTTCGAGGATACGGTCCTTCGAATAGGCCTGCTCGATGCGGAAGGCCAGGATCATCTCGCGGATCTTGCGATCATAGGTCTGGCTGGAGGACAAGAGGAAGTTCTTCGCCACCTGCTGGGTGATCGTCGATGCACCGACCGGCCGGCGCCCGGACCCCATATTGCGGAAATTGGTCACCACGGCACGGAACAGGCCGGTGATGTCGATGCCGGGGTGGTTGTAGAAATTCTTGTCTTCCGCCGACAGGAAGGCCGCCTTGACCCGGTCGGGCACGGCCTGGATCGGCAGGAACAGGCGGCGTTCGCGCGCAAATTCGCCCATCAACGCGCCATCGGACGCGTGGACCCTGGTGGTGACGGGGGGCTCGTAGCTGGCCAGCACTTCGTAATCGGGCAGGTCCTTGGTCAGGTGGCTGACATAGATGGCCGCGCCGGCCGCCACCAAGAGCGCCAGCATGGTGCCGATCCCGAAGAAATATCCGATTAGACGAATCATGCCCGCTCCAGTCCGTGGTCCGGGGAGTCCTCAGCAAAAAAGATGCCTGCCGCAAGGCGCCAAAGCCAACCCGTTCCCCTTATAATCAAGCCATGTCGTCTTCATGTGGATAAAATGCGGCAGCCGGGCCTGACCTTAACGATTATTCGCCTTTTCGGCGATCAACTGTTGTGTGCAGGCAACGCTCGACGCAACCGCACAGCCGCCGCCTCACCCACCGGTCGCCATTTTTGCGGCAGAAAATGAGGCAATCGCATTCGCAATGCTTTGTGCAGCCTTGCCGCGCCAGTTGGCATCACGCATCTGCTCCTCGTCCTTCGGGTTCGACAGATAGCCGAGTTCCAGCAATACCGAAGGCACATCGGGAGCCCGCAGCACTCGGAATCCCGCATAACGATGCGGATTGTTGATAAGGCCGATCGTATCCGACAGTTCATTGAGCAGCGAGCGGGCGAAATTCATCGAGAAGCCATGCGTTTCGCGCTTGATCAACTCGATCAAGATATCGGCCACTTCCTGGTTCTCATCCTCGATCTTTATCCCGGCAAGCTGGTCGGACAGGTTCTCGCGGTCGGCCAGCGCCTGCGCCTCGGCATCCGACGCCCTGTCTGAAACCGTATAGACGGTGGCACCGCGAATGCCCTTCAGGCGAATCGTGTCGGCATGAATGGAGATGAACAGGTCGGCTTCGTGCTGGCGTGCAATGCGCACCCTTTCGTCCAGGCGCAGAAAGTCATCCTTCTCGCGCGTCATATAGACGTCGTAGTTGCCGCTTTCGGCGAGCTTGGCGCGCAACTCCAGGGCAAAGGCCAGCGTGATGGATTTTTCGATGGTGCCGTTCAGCCCTTCCGCACCGCCATCGATGCCGCCATGGCCCGGATCGATGACGATGGTGAAGCGCTTGTTGGCGCGTGCGACCGCCTGGCTGATCCTGTCGGCTTTCGGCGTCGTCTCGGTCGAACCCGTCGTCTGCGACTGAATGGAAAGGGCTTCCTCGAACTGGTGCTCGGAGGCGGCGACGATATCGGCAACCAGCCGATAGCCGGGCGAGGCCTCGTTTTGCAGCACGTCGAGTTTTTCGACCGTAAACGGCCCCTTTGAGGTCAGGATCAATCTGGAGACGCCCTCGCCCAATTGCCCGTAACGCACGCTCTTTACCAGGCCACGGGCCTTGAGGTCGTTTGCGTCGATGGAGAATTTGGTTTCAGGAAGATCGATCACCAACCGGTGGGGGCCGCGCAGCAGGAACCATTTCGGCTCGGGCTCCTGGTCGAAATTCAGGACGATACGCATGCGGGTCGCATCGCCAGCCATCTTGTAGTCCTGCGCCTCCAGCATCGAGGCGGCCGACGCCTGGAAGGAAAACCCGGCCATGCTGCAAAGCAAGACAAGCAGGAAGATGCCCAAACGGCCCGGAAACACGCCAATCCGCTTCCTGTAAGCAAGACTCATTTCCGCTGCCTTACGCACATTCCAACTTGCCTGCGCCCGCTTTTTCAGGCCCGGATAGGCCTGACCGTGGATTAACGATCGGTATCGGAATAAGGTTAACCAAGTCTTTTTTTAAGCTGCCCCGAACGACCTCTCCTGTTTCCGCACAGCTTTTTGCCGACGTCTGAATCGGGGTTGCGTTGAACCCCGGCAAATCATAAAAGCGATGCTGGGCCACCGCAATGCCCGCAACCCCGTCGCCGGCCTGCCACAGCGCTCGGCAGGCGACGGAAGAGACGGCTTCATTCCCGGTCGTGGCGAAGGTGCTAAGGTGGCCGCGACGAATTTCGCCAGAGTTTTCAGTGACGTGGAAACCTTGACGCGAGGAAAACGGCCGGAACGACAATTCCGCGCCGGCTCTTGACGAGCAAAAAAGCTGGTCCGGGTTTTCCGGGCTTTGGTTCAATAGGTCCGCACGTTTACGCGATGGCTTCAAACGCAATCATGGAAAACTCCGCATATGACCGCGCCATTCCGGCTGCGGGCGGCTTGTCCATGGTGCTTCAGCAGCGTTCGGCGGGCTTTCAAGTGTCCGGATCGCCCATTTTACCTGGCCCGTCTCAGCGCCCTGCGCTGCACGGACCATGGATGGCGGCGGACGGCAGGATAAAAGATAATGCCCAACAAGATGCTGATAGACGCCTCCCACCCGGAGGAGACACGAGTTGTCGTCGTACGCGGTAACCGCATCGAAGAATTCGATTTTGAATCACAGGACAAGAAACAGCTCAAAGGAAACATTTACCTCGCCCGCGTAACCCGGGTCGAACCTTCACTCCAGGCTGCCTTTGTCGAATATGGCGGGAACCGGCACGGTTTCCTCGCCTTCAGCGAAATCCATCCCGATTACTACCAGATTCCGGTCGCCGACCGGCAGGCGTTGCTGCGCGCCGAAGCCGAGGAGGCAGAGGAAGATCGCGACGACGATGACGACAATGGCGAGGAACGCCAGGAGCGCAACCGCGGGCGGCGCCGGCGGCGCGGCGGCAGGAATCGCAGCCAGGGCAGCGATGACGGCAGCAACGCCAGCGCTTCGGATGAAGATGAGGACACCGAAGACGGGGTCGAGGCTAGCGAGGACTCGCCCTCCGAGGAGGATACAAGCGCCACCGAAAGCGACGACGACGAGATAGCGCCCGGGCAGGACAGCCCCGCCACGATAGCTGCGGCGACAGAGGCCGACGTCGTATCCGAGGAGATCGAAGTTTCACGGGATGTCGTTGAAACCGGCGAGGACGCCTCTGCGTCCGACGAGGATCGCGGCAATATCGAAGAGATTTCCAACCACCATCACGACGAGCACGGGATCGAATCGGTCGGCGCGGAAGATGCGCTCGAGGAAGTGCGGCGGCCGCGCAAGACGCCACGCCGTCACTACAAGATCCAGGAAGTCATCAAGCGGCGCCAGATCCTGCTGGTCCAGGTCGTCAAGGAAGAGCGCGGCAACAAGGGTGCGGCGCTGACGACCTATCTGTCACTGGCCGGCCGCTATTCGGTGCTGATGCCGAACACGGCGCGCGGCGGCGGCATCTCGCGCAAGATCACCAACGCGCAGGACCGCAAGCGGCTGAAGGAAGTCGTGCAGGAACTCGAAGTGCCGCAGGGCATGGGCGTCATTCTGCGCACCGCCGGCGAGAGCCGCACCAAGGCAGAGATCAAGCGCGACTACGAATATCTGATGCGCCTGTGGGAAACAGTCCGCGGCCTGACCCTGCAATCCATCGCCCCTGCCCTCGTCTATGAGGAAGGCAGCCTGATCAAGCGCTCGGTGCGCGATCTCTACAACAAGGATATCGACGAAATCCTGGTTTCCGGCGAGGAAGGCTACCGTGAAGCGAAGGACTTCATGCGCATGCTGATGCCGAGCCACGCCAAGGTGGTGCAGCCGTATCGCGAATCGACCCCGATCTTCGTGCGCTATGGCATCGAGGCTCAGCTCGACCGGATGCTGCAGCCGCAGGTGACGCTGAAATCCGGCGGCTACATCATCATCAACCAGACCGAGGCGCTGGTTGCCATCGACGTCAACTCCGGGCGCTCCACCAAGGAGCACTCGATCGAGGAAACCGCACTCCACACCAATCTGGAGGCGGCCGAGGAAGTTGCCCGCCACCTGAGGCTGCGCGACCTTGCCGGGCTGATCGTCATCGACTTCATCGACATGGAGGAGAACCGCAACAATCGCGCGGTCGAAAAGAAGCTCAAGGATTGCCTGAAGAACGACCGGGCCCGCATCCAGGTCGGCCGGATCTCGCATTTCGGGCTGATGGAGATGTCGCGCCAACGCATTCGTTCCAGCGTGCTCGAATCGACCATGAAGCCCTGCCCGCATTGCAACGGCACCGGGCATCTGCGCTCCGATTCGTCCGTGGCCCTTCTGGTCGTGCGCGCCATCGAGGAATTCCTGCTCAAGGATTCGCGCCACCACATCACGGTGCGCACACCGGTCTCCACGGCACTTTACGTGCTCAACCACAAGCGCAGCACGCTGATCGAACTCGAGCAGCGCTTCGGCCTGACCATCGGCATCGAGCCGGACGAAACGGTCGGATCGCAACACTATGCGATCAGCCGCGGCGCGGTGGTGGAAAAGCCGCTTGTGACGGCGGTGGCGCAAATCGCCCCGGCCTATATCGAGCCCGAGGAGCCGGAAGACATCATCGTCGAGGACGAGGAGGCCGAAGACACGCAGGCTGCCTCCGCGG
>JBARWP010000253.1:0-11761 GCA_049646905.1 Pseudaminobacter sp.
AGGCTGCATGGCGACGACGGCCGCGAATGGCACACCTGGCTGGCCGCAGCCGATGCGCTCGACCTCAAGCCTGCGCGCGAACTGCGCCTGAGCGACGCGCAGTTGTCCACGGAAGCCGCCGTCCACGGCAATGGCGTCGCGCTGGGCGACACGGTCACGGCCAGCGGCCTGCTTGCCAGGGGTCAACTGGTTTCGCCGTTCAATCTCTCCGTGCCGGCGGTCGATGCCTTCTATGTCGTCTGCCGCACCGAAGCGCGGGCGACCCCCATCGTCCAGGTTTTCATCGACTGGCTCTTTGCCGAGCGCGAGGAGGCGCTGGGGCGGGTGGAGAAGGCGGTCGCCGGCCAGATCAGCATCCGCAAGCGGCGGCCGCAAAGAGGCTGAGCACCGGCACGTCATCGGCCCTGGCATATTGGATTTTGTCGGATCCGGCATGGCAATCCATGCAGCGTTAACGAAAATTCGATGTTAAGACGCCTATTCGGCTGAACCTGAAACGACACAAAGGTCCGCTGCATGCCCAGAACCGATATCGCACGGCGTGTCTACAACCATGCCTGGAAGCTCGATCCGATCGTGCGCAGCCTGCTCGATACGGACTTCTACAAGCTTTTGATGCTGCAGATGATCTGGGGCATGTATCCGCAAGTGGACGCCACCTTCTCGCTCATCAACCGTACCACCTCCGTCAGGCTTGCCGACGAGATCGATGAGCATGAACTGCGCGAACAGCTCGACCATGCCCGCACGCTGCGTTTCACCAAGAAGGAAATGATCTGGCTGGGCGGCAACACCTTCTACGGCCACAAGCAGATATTCGAGCCGGAGTTCCTGGCTTGGCTGGAGGATTTCCAGTTGCCGGAATACGAGCTGTCCAAGCGCGACGGCCAGTACGAACTCGAATTCCACGGACCGTGGATGTACACGACGCTGTGGGAAATCCCCGCGCTTGCCATCATCAACGAATTGCGCTCGCGCGCGGCGATGAAGCCGTTCGGGCCATTCGCGCTCGATGTGCTCTATGCGCGTGCCAAGGCCAAGCTCTGGGCCAAGACCGAGCGGCTGCGGGTTCTTCCGGACCTCAACATCTCCGACTTCGGCACCCGCCGCCGCCACAGCTTCCTGTGGCAGCGCTGGTGCGTGGAGGCGCTGAAGGAAGGCATCGGCTCGGCCTTCACCGGCACCTCGAACGTGCTGCTTGCCATGGATACCGACCTCGAAGCGCTCGGCACCAATGCGCATGAATTGCCCATGGTGCTGGCAGCGCTGACCGACACAGTGGAAGACCTCAAGCAGTCGCCCTACCGCGTGCTGCAGGACTGGCAGCGCTATTATGGCGGCAACCTGCTGATCGTGCTGCCGGACGCCTTCGGCACCACCGCCTTCCTGCGCGACGCGCCCGACTGGGTCGCAAAATGGACCGGCTTTCGGCCCGACAGCGCACCGCCGATCGAGGCAGGCGAGAAGATCATAGCCTGGTGGAGCGAAAAGGGCGTCGATCCCAGGAAGAAACTGCTCATCTTTTCCGACGGCCTCGAGGTGGATACCATCGAGGAGGCCCACCGCCATTTCCATGGCAGGGTGCGCATGGCCTTCGGCTGGGGCACCAACCTCACCAACGACTTCGAAGGCTGCGCGCCAAAGGAGGTCAAGGGCCTCAACGCCATCTCGCTCGTCTGCAAGGTCACCAAGGTCAATGGCCGCAATGCGGTGAAGCTTTCCGACAACCCGGCCAAGGCAACCGGCGACCCCAAGACCATCGAGCGCTATTTGCAGATTTTCGGCGAGCAGGACCGTGTCGAGCATCTGGTGAAGGTGTGAGGGCAAGAGCCCTTCCGATCTCTCAGCCTGTCCGAACGGCAAGGAGCGGACTTTGACCCTTCGGCTCTCTGTCTCACCCCCCTCTGTCCTGCCGGACATCTCCCCCTCAAGGGGGAAGATCACGCAACGGCGCTCGCTGCCCTCCATCTCAAGGGCAGGGGAATCGCATATGGCGCGACCAACCCCCACTCCGCCTCGCTTCGCTCGGCACCTAAAAGGGGAGAGGAAAGGCGCCAGCATTGCGGACGGCTCTTTCTCTCCCCCGTCGAGCGGGGGAGAGGTGGTTTGCAAAGCAAACCGGAGTGGGGGTCGAATTCCACATGCAATTCCCCAACCCTCAAAGAGGGAGATGGCTGGAAGGACAGAGGGGGGTACATCGAGCTCACGGTTTCCGGTCGCAGCTTTGCTGGCTGCCCTCTTCTGCGCCCTATGGACCGCCCCCGCATTCGCGCATGCTTCCGAGCGTGGGCATGTGCTGCTCCTGCCCACCGGCTACTACATTGCCGGCGGTGCGATGGCGGTTGCGGCAAGCTTCCTCGTGCTTGCGATCCTGCCGCCGAAGCTGCTCGAATATTTCGCCGCGCAGCGGCTCGCGCTGTTTTCCATCGGCAAGGATTTACGCGCTCTTACCAGCCTCGCTGCCTTCGCCTTGTTTGCGATCCTTATCGCGGCCGGCCTGTTCGGCAGCCGCGATCCTCTGTCCAATCCCCTACCGTTGACGATCTGGACGCTGCTTTGGGTCGGGGTGACGCTTGTCCAGGGCGTGTTCGGCAATCTCTGGTCATGGATCAACCCATGGTACGGCCCATGGCGGCTTCTCGCCGCGCTCTTACCCGCGATAAAGCACCGAACCATGCCGCAGTGGCTCGGCTATTGGCCGGCAGTCCTGCTGTTCTTCGCCTTTGCCTGGTTCGAGCTGATCGATCCCGCGCCGGACGATCCGGCGCGGCTTGCCTGGGCGGCAGGCCTCTACTGGCTGGCAAGCTTTGCCGTGATGATCGCCTTCGGCCATGACGACTGGAGCCGCCGCGGCGAGTTCCTGTCCGTCTTTTTCGGCATGATATCGCGCTTTGCGATAACAGAGCCTGTTTCCAATGAAGGTCGGTTTCGGCTTGCGCTGTGCTGGCCGGGCGCCAGGCTGTGGAACGCCGCGCCCCTGCCGGTGAGCGGTATCGCCTTCCTGCTGCTGGCGCTGAGTTCCGTCTCCTTCGACGGCCTGTCGAAGACGTTCCTCTGGCTCGGCCTGATCGGCATCAACCCGCTTGAGTTCCCGGGCCGCTCCGCAGTCATGGCCGCCAATACGCTCGGCCTGCTGCTGACATTCGCCGCGCTTTCCTGTGCCTATCTGGTTGCCGTCCGCCTTGGCGAACGCCTGGCGGCGAGCGGCAAGTCGCTGGCCGATGTGGCCGGCCCGATGGTCTGGTCGATCGTGCCGATCGCGCTGGTCTATCATTTCTCGCACTATCTCGCCGCGCTCCTGGTCGACGGCCAATATGCGCTGGTCGCGCTCTCCGATCCGTTCAAGCGTGGCTGGAACCTGCTGGGCACGGCGCATATGCATGTCGGGGCCGGCATCGTCGCCGGCCACGATTCTGCGTGGGCCTTGTGGAACGCGCAGGCAGCCGCCATCATCGCCGGCCATGTGCTTGCCGTTCTCATCGCTCACGCACTGGCATTTCGCCTGCATGGAGATGCACGGCGCGCGGCGATGAGCCAATTGCCGCTTACGATCCTGATGATCTTTTACACCGTCTTTGGCCTCTGGCTGCTGTCGACGCCGACTGCCGGATAGGGGCAGGCGCCTCCTTCGTGCGGCCGGCTATTTCCCTTGCGGAACCCTTGTCAGCGTGCCAGAACTCCCTCCAAAATGAGGCAGATCCCGTTTTTCAAGAACGGGCTATGTAAGGGGAACCGGCATGAACCGCAAAGACAGCCTCCAGCACCCTGTACGCAAGCATTTCGACCGCCGAACCGTCCTGAAAGGCGTGGTCGCCTCGGCGGGCCTTGCCGCCGCGCCGGGCTTCGTGCGCTATTCGCAGGCGCAAAGCGCAGCCCCCATCAGGATCGGCTTCCAGTGCCACCGCACCGGCATCGGCGCCGCCTATGGCCGCTGGTATGAAAAGACCACCAACGCCGCCGTCAAGCTGATCAACGAGGCCGGTGGCATCAACGGCCGCCCGGTGGAGATCATCGTCGAGGATGACGGCACCGACGCCAAGCGCGGTGCCGAAGTGGTCGCCAAATTCGCCAGCCAGCACAAGACCGATATCGTCTACGGCACGCTGTTTTCCCATGTCGTTACCGGATCGGCGCCGACGGCGGGCGAACTGAAGATCCCCTATTATGTGGTCAGCGAGGGCTATCACGTCGCCTCCGGCAAGATGAACCGCTATTGCCTGCAGCCGGGCATTACCGACGTACGCAGCCAGGTCACCTCGGTCGCGCCCTGGATCGCCGCCAATGCCGGCAAGAAGGTCACCATGATCTTCCCCGACTACGCCTTCGGCTACGACCACCGCGACTACCTGCCGCCGGCACTGCAGGCGCAGGGCGCAGAGGTCATCGCCCAGATCGCGATTCCGCCGACGGAAAGCTCGTTTACCCGCTATTTCCCGCAGATTCCGGCCGAAACCGAGGTGATCTACCACGTCATGGTGGGGCCGGCGGTGCTGACCTTCGTGAAGGAACTCGGCGAATTCTACGGCTCCAACCGCCCGCAGCTTTTCGGCTTCATCGACTCGCTCGAGGCCGTCGACATCAACAGCCCGGGACTGGAATTCCTCGACGGCAGCCATTTCTGGGAAGGCTCGCCGCGCTATGCCCAGCCGAACGATTCCGAGGCGCAGAAGGCCTATCGCGCCGCCGTCGGCATCGACGACAACGGTGCTGCCGTAGGCGACGCCAAGGACGTCTCCACCGCCGCTCACATGTTCGGCTGCTGGGAAACGCTCTACGTCATCAAGAAGGCGATGGAGGACAGCGGCTACAAGGGCCCTGAAGATCGTGCCAAGCTGATCGAGGCGACCGAGGCGCTGACCGAGTTCAAGGAAGGCAATGAGCACCCGCAGGGCGACAAGGTCTTCAACGGCAAGAACCACCAGTGCTACGGCCACCAGAACATCTCCAAGCTGGAAGGCGGCCGGCTGAACGTGGTGCACCGCACCTCGATCGAGGACGGGCTCTACGAGGTCGAGGCCGACTACACGACGCAGCCGCTGTGAGCAGTTGCGGAACCCCGTCGTCGTTTTTTGCTGCCCCTCATCTGCCTGCCGGCATCTTCTCCCCGCAAGCGGGGGGAAGAAGGATGGCCGCAACGTCAACATCCCCCTCGCCCCGTTTACGGGGAGAGGGTAAGGGTGAGGGGCAGCGCAGAGTCTGCCGGCGTGACACGAAGACATTCTGAATGGCTTTCGGACCGCATCTCCTGCTGGCCACGCTCGAAGGCCTCGTCACCAGCGCCGTGCTGGCGCTCATGGCGCTTGGCCTGTCGCTGGTATTCGGCGTCATGCGGGTGGTCAACGTCGCCCATGGCGAGTTCTTCATGCTGGGCGCGGTGCTTGCCTGGTGGATCGCCTCGCTCATCAGCGGCCATCCGGCAATCGGCTTCCTGGCCGCGCTGGCGATCAGCCCGCTCATCGTCGGGGCGGTCGCCTTCGTCGCTGACCGGGTTGTGCTGCACCGGCTGAACTATGAGCCCGAGGCGACCATCGTGGCCACCATCGGGCTCCTCTATATCATCCAGCAACTGGCGCTGACCTTCTATGGCCCGCAGGCGCGGCCCGTCGATGCGCCCTTCACCTATCGCATCCTGTTCCCGTGGTTCGGTTATTCCAGCTACAAGCTGTCGATCATCGCCACCTCGGCGCTGCTGCTCATACTCACCTGGTTCGTGCTCACCCGCACGCGCATCGGCCTGATCATGCGCGCCACCCAATACGACCGGGAGACCGCGCAGGCCTTCGGCATCCCGGTCGGGCGCGTCTATGCCGGCGTCTTCGCGCTTGGCGCGATGCTGGCGGCCATTGCGGCGGTGCTCATCGTGCCCATCACGCAGGCGCATTACCTAATGGGCCTCGATCCGCTGCTGCTATCGTTCATCGTCGTCATCATCGGCGGGCTCGGCTCGTTGCGCGGCACGGTGGTGGCCGCCCTGCTGATCGGCGTATCGGACGGCGTGATCTCGGCCTTCTTCTCGCCGACGCTTGCCAAGATCATCGCCACGCTGGCGGTCGCCATGGTGCTGGTGTTCCGGCCGCAAGGCCTGTTCGGGTCGACCGCAAGATGAGGACGCCCGCCCTCTCGCCCAAGGTGCTGGCGCTGCATGCGGCGGCGGTCGCCCTGCTGTTCGCGCTGAATTTCGTGCTGCCCGAATATCATCACGGCGTGCTCGCCCGCGTGATGCTGCTTTCGGTCTTCGCGATGGGCTACAATATCCTGTTCGGCTACACCGGCCTTCTCAGCCTCGGCCATGCGATGTTCTTCGCCGCCGGGCTCTATGGCGCCGGGCTCAGCGTCTATCATCTCGGCTGGAACATCCCCGCCGGTCTGTTTGCGGGGATGGCCTGCGGCGCGCTGCTTTCACTGGCCATCGGCGCGCTTGCGCTGCGCACAGCCGGCGTCGCCTTCATGATCGTCACCATGATGTTCGCACAGGTGGCCTATCTGCTCACCTTCTACTTCTCCGAATGGACCGGCGGCGACGACGGCATCGTGCTCGGCCAGCAAACGCGCAGCCTCTTCATCGGCGATTTCTATCTCAACCTCACCGATCCGGCGACGCGCTATTTGCTGGCGCTGGCGATCTTCACGGTAGCGCTTTTCGCAACGCTCATTGCCGTGCGCTCCTCCTTCGGCCGCGTGCTGGTGGCGATCCGCGAAAACGAGGACCGCACGCGCATGCTCGGCTACGACACCTTCGCCAACAAGCTTGCCGCGGTGGTGCTGTCGGGCACCATCTGCGCCATGGCAGGCGCGGCCTACGCCCTGCTGTTCGGCTATGTGGGATCGACCTTTGCCGGCGTGCAATATTCGATCCTGCCACTTTTATGGGTGTTGCTCGGCGGTGCCGCCACCACGCTCGGCCCGTTCATAGGCACGCTGTTCATGTATTACGTCATCGACGTCACATCGGGCTATACATCGGCCTATCTGCTGGTCGTCGGCATCGCGCTCATCCTGCTCGTGCTCTTCTTCCCGAAAGGCATCCTCGGCACGATGCGCGAACGCTGGATAGGGTGGCTGCCGTGACGCCGCTCCTGACCACGCACGGACTCACGAAAGCCTATGGCGGGCTGCACGCCGTGGACGGCGTCGATTTCTCGCTGGCGCCGGGCGAAATCCGCGCCATCATCGGACCCAACGGCGCCGGCAAGACCACCTTCGTCAGCCTGGTGTGCGGCCGGGTCGCGCCGACCTCTGGCACCATCGTCTTCGACGGCGAGGACATCACGCGGACGCCAGCGCATCTGCGCGTCAGGCGGGGCATTGCCTATACATTCCAGATCACCAGCGTCTTTTCCCATCTCAGCGCCTATGACAATGTCGCCCTGCCGGCACAGCGCACATTGGAAGATGGTCGCGCCAAGGGCCACCTGCACAGTGCGATCATGAATGCATTGGAGCGCACCGGCCTTGCCGATCGCGCGGGCACCCTCGCCGGGGCGCTGTCCTACGGCCACCAGCGCCTGCTGGAAGTGGCGATGGGCCTTGCGCTCAAGCCGCGCCTGCTCATCCTCGACGAGCCGACGCAAGGGCTCTCCGACAGCGAGATCGACGGCTTCATGCGCCTGGTGCGCGACATCGCCAGTTCCGCCACCGTGCTTTTGATCGAGCACAATATGGAGGTGGTGATGGGACTTGCCGAGCGCATCACCGTCATGAATGCCGGCAAGATCCTGGCCGAAGGTACGCCGCAGCAAATCCGTGCCGACGAGGCCGTCCAGCGCGCCTATCTCGGGACCGAGAACCATGGCTGACGCGCTCACCATTGCCGGTCTCGATTGCTTCTACGGCGAGGTCCAGGTGCTGCACGGGCTTGGCCTCACGCTGGAGCGGGGCGAAGTGCATTGCCTGCTTGGCCGCAACGGCGCCGGCAAGACGACGACGCTGAAGGCGATCATGGGGCTGGTTCCCGCGCGCGCCGGCTCGATCCGGCTTGGCGGCACCGAACTGACGGCACTGCCGGCCCATGAGGTGCCGAAGGCCGGCATCGCATATGTTCCGCAGGGCCGGCGGCTGTTCGCCGAAATGACTGTCGCCGAAAACATCGAGATCGGCCTGATGACCCGCAAGAAGGGACAATCGACCAGGGAAAGGGTGCTGGAACTGTTCCCGGTGCTGCGCGAGCGGTTCAGGCAGCGCGCCGGCACGCTCTCGGGCGGCGAGCAGCAGATGCTCGCCATGGCGCGCGCGCTTTGCCTAGAGCCGCAGGTGCTGTTGCTCGACGAACCGACCGAAGGGCTGATGCCTTCGATGATCGCACGCATCCGCGAGACGGTGGCCGCCTTACGCGAAAGCGGCGTCTCCACCATATTGGTGGAACAGCGGGTCGATGCGGTCCTGTCGCTGGCCGACCGCGTCACCTTCATCGAGAACGGCCGCAACCGCGAAACCGTCGACGTCGAAAGGCTGCGCGACGATCCGTCTCTGATCAAGCACTATGTCGGTGTCGGCTGAGCGGTCCTCAGCCTTAGGTGCCGTGCGTCCAATTGGACGCACAAAGGACGCTCCAAGCCTTTGTTTGGAGCATCGGAACGATCCGAAAACCGGCATCCACTTTTCGGTCCTCAGCCGTAGAAAAACACCAGGCTCGTCAGCACGAAGGTCGGGATCAGCACCACGCCCGACCACAGCATGTAACCGAAGAAGCTCGGCATGCGGATGCCCTGGTTCTTGGCGATCGCATAGACCATGAAGTTAGGCGCATTGCCGATATAGGTGTTGGCGCCCATGAACACGGCACCGGCCGAGATCGCCACCAGCGTGGACGCCAGCGTCGTCATCAGTTCCTGCGGGTTGCCGCCCGCCAGTTCGAAGAAGACGAGATAGGTCGGGGCGTTGTCCAGGAAGGACGAAAGCAGGCCCGTCATCCAGAAATAGGCGAGGTCGTTCGGCGCGCCGGAAGGCAGCGTCACCAGTTCCACCAGCGGCGCGAAGGCGCCTTCCATGCCTGCCCGCAATATCGCCACGACCGGCACGATGCAGATGAAGATGCCGGCGAAGATCTTGGCGACCTCCTTGATCGGCTCCCAGGAAAAGCCATTCGCCGAGCGATACTCCCTGCGCGTCACGACAAGCGAGAGCAGCGCCAGGGCCACGATGATGGCATCGCGCACCAGGTTCTGCAGTTCCACCGAGACGCCCTGGATGGTGAAGGCAACCCCCGGCTTCCAGGCGGCCGACATGAGGATGGCGCCGATCACACCGGCCAGCAGCGGCAGGTTGGCGAGGCCACGGATACGCACCTTCGAATCCGGCGTCGGGTCCTTGATCTTCGGCATGCCTCCCTCGCGCCGGTGGAGATAGACATCGAGCGCGATGAAGGCCGCCAGCACGATGCCGCCGACCAGCAGCGTCTCCTTAAAGATATGCGTCGTCGTCCAGAAGAAATCGATGCCGCGCAGGAAACCGACGAACAGCGGCGGATCGCCAAGGGGGGTCAGCGAGCCGCCGATATTGGAGACCAGGAAGATGAAGAAGACGATGACATGCGCGTTGAAGGGGCGGTTGTCGTTGGCGCGGATGATAGGCCGGATCATGATCATCGAGGCGCCGGTGGTTCCGACCACGGAAGCCATGAGCGCGCCGATGACTAGGAGCGCTGCATTGACCAGCGGTGTGCCGTGGATGTTTCCCGCCACCAATATGCCGCCGGCGATGGTGAACAGCGCAAACAGCAGGATGATGAAGGACATGTATTCGAGCAGCACGGCATGCAGCACGGCCTCGGCGGAAACCGGCAGGCCATAGAACAGGGCCATCGGCAGGACCGCCAGCGCCGACCAGGCCGCGGTGATCTTGCCGTAATGGTGCTCCCACACATGCGGATAGAATAGCGGCCCGGTCGCGATCGACAGAAGCAGGCCGACGAAGGGAAGCGCCCACCACAGCGACATCGTCGCACCCGGCAAGCCATGTTCTTCCGCCGCCAGCCCGAGGCCGGTGGTTGCCAGAAGCACGGCACCGGCAAGGCCTGCCACCGCAGCATTTGATGGCCGCATGAAATCGTCCCCCTCACGTCACTCTGTCAGCATGATCGCTTCCGAAAAATCGGTCCCCCGCTCTTCGGGATCATGCCTGGATGGAAATTCCTGTCTCCGGATCGACCTGCCTCAGGCGAGCGTCACGCCCGCCACTTTCATTTCGCCGATCATCCGGTCCAGCGAGCCGGCAAGGTCGATCGCGCGGCAGGCATCGAGCCGCACGGTGACTTCAAAGCCTTGCGCGACCGCATCGAGCGCCGAATAGGCGACACAGAAATCGGTCGCCAGCCCGGCCAGCGTGAGCCGACCGATGCCGCGCTCGCGCAGATAGCCTGCCAGCCCGGTCGGCGTCGTGCGGTCGTTCTCGAAGAAGGCGGAATAGCTGTCGATCTCGCGATGATACCCCTTGCGCAGCACCAGTTCGGCCTTGGCCCATTTCAGTGCTGGATGGAATGCCGCGCCGCCGGACCCCTGGATGCAATGATCTGGCCACAGCGTCTGTTCGCCATAGGGCATGGCGATCGTCTCGAAGGGCTGCTTGCCCGGATGTTTCGAGGCGAAGCTCGAATGGCCGGCCGGATGCCAGTCCTGCGTCATGACCACATGCTCGAAGCGGGCGATCATCTCGTTGATGAGCGGCACGATCTCGTCGCCCCCCACGACCGCAAGGCTGCCGCCGGGGCAAAAATCGTTCTGTACGTCTATGACGACCAGCGCCTCGTCGGCCATGCAACCACCCCTTCGTCTCGCCGCCCGGAAAGTCGTCCAGAAGCACCCCGACGTCAACCGCCAATCGGCCAAAAACGGCCTGTCGCAGCCCCAATCGACATGAAACAGCGCCTTGAATTCGCCCCCGGCACTGGTATCATTTGTATACGAACGAATTTGGCGATGGCCGCGCGGCGCGCATGTGTCGTTTGCACACGCAAAGAACGCGTAACGTGGCCACTATGAGCGGATCGGCCTCATGCCGCCGGATTCGTCGCGACCGGGAGGCCGTGCGTGATCCGTTACGCAAAACCCACCTCGCTCGAAGCAGCGCTGGCGCTGCTCGCTGAAGGATCGTGGCGCGTCCTTGCCGGCGGCACCGACTTCTACCCCGCGCTCGGCAACCGAGTACCCCGCGAGAATGTGCTGGACGTCAACGGCCTTCGCGAATTGCGGGGCATCTCGGAAACGCCGGACCATATCATCATCGGCGCCCGCACCACCTGGACCGACCTTATCCGCCATGACCTGCCTGCCGCCTTCGACGGGCTGAAGCTTGCCGCGCGGGAAGTAGGCTCGGTGCAGATCCAGAACATGGCGTCGGTCGCCGGCAATCTGTGCAACGCCTCGCCAGCCGCCGACGGGGTGCCGCCGCTGCTCACGCTCGATGCGGAGGTGGAGATCCGCTCGACAGGCGGCATCCGGCTGCTGCCGCTCGACCGCTTCATCCTCGGCAACCGGCGCACCGCCCTGCAGCCGGGAGAAATGGTGACGGCTATCCGCATCCCCAAGGGAGCGACCGCCGGCACGTCCGCCTTCTTCAAGCTGGGCGCCCGCCGCTATCTGGTCATTTCCATCGCCATGGCCGCCGCCCGCCTCGTCGTTGCGAACGGTGCCATCGAGCAGGCCATGGTGGCGGTGGGCTCGTGCTCGGCCGTTGCCAGACGGCTTGCCGGCGTCGAAACCGTGCTGCACGGCACGGCAGTCGCCGACATCACTGCGGCAATCGCGGCCACCGAGATCAATGAGCT
>JBARWP010000254.1:0-3087 GCA_049646905.1 Pseudaminobacter sp.
GGATTGCAGGTCGCACGAAACGGGCATTTCCGTGAAAAGTGCTGGTTGGCTGCACTCGCCAATTAGGCGCGGTGTCGTTGGAGGTCAAGCGAGGAGGTCGCCAGGACCGGGCCAGGCCGGCTCGGGAAGGCGCGCCGGCCGGAACCCTGGACACGCAGAAGAGGCCCACGGTCTCCCGTAGGCCTCCTCATTTTCGGTGTGGCGCAGCGCGAAGCCGCGAGGATCAGAAGACGCGGTCCACCGGCAGGCCAAGCGCCATGGAGCCGGCATATTGCGCCTGCGGCCCCTGCTGCAGCGGGTGGTAGCGGGCGCCCTGGATATCGCGGAAACACCGCTCCAGCCCGTTTGTCCGGTAAAAGCCGGCGCCGCCGGCCAGTTCCATCGCCAGTTCAACGGCGTCGATCGCGTGGCGGGCCACCAGGGCGCGCCCGATCATGATTTCGTTGACCGAAGCCGCCGATGGTGCGTTCTCCTCGGCAGTGGCGATCATATGCCGGTGGGCGAGTTGAGCGGCGCGCAGGCTCGTCTCCATGCGGCCGGCCAGCTCGACCAGATGCGGGTTTGCCGCCGTCTTCTTGCGGGCAAGGTCGATCGCGATGTCGCGGGCCTTCTCGGCAACGCCGAGATAGGCAGCGTAGATCAGCGGAAATGCGATCGTCGCGATGATCTGGAAGACGGGATGCCACTCGCCGCTTTGACGCGAGAAGGCAATGCCGGCATCCGGGATGAAGAGCTCTTCGATCGCCACGTCATTGGAGCCGGTGCCGCGCATGCCCAAGGTGCGCCAGGTGGGGACGACCCTGACCTCGGGCGCCTTCATGGGCACGGCGAAATGCAGCACCTTGTCGGATTGCTCGTCGGCCAGGATCGCGCCGGTCATCAGCAGGTCGCCGGCCTCGGCACCGGAGGTGAAGACCTTGCGCGCGGTGATGCGATAGCCGCCCTCGACCTTTACCGCCTTGCCTGAGCCGGGAATCCAGTCCGAGCCGCCGCTCGACAGCAGGATGATCTGCTCGGCGACAACGCGCTTGAGCAGTGGCTCGACCGCCGCGATCTTCTGATGCCGCCAGCGCCATGCCGGGATGGCGACCTGATGGGTGTGCATGGAAAATGCGAGCGCGGTCGAGCCGCAGCCATGGGCGATTTCGCGCAGCATGTCGCAAAGCTCGGCGATTTCGGCTCCGCGCCCGCCGAGTTCGCCCGGCACGGCCGCCTCGACAAGGCCGGCCATTTTCAGGGCATGGTAGTTTTCGGCAACGAAGCGGTCGTTCTCATCGAAGGCTGCGGCCCGCGATGCGAAGTCCGCGGCAAGGCGGCGCGCGGTCTCGACGATGGTCTGAGGCGCAGCCGTTCCTTTTTCGGGGTCTTTGAGCCTGGTGGAAAGTGTCATGATGGTGTTCCCGTTGTTGTTATTGATGGTCCTGAGCGTGAGCCTGAAAAGGAGGCCGGTCCAGTTCCAGAACTGTACTGGTGCGAAGACGAGGCCGCATTGACCACCAGGCGCAGCGATTGCAAGGCCGACAACCAAGGGTTTTTGCGGCGTAAGCGGCGAGATGCTAGACTGTCCAAACAGGCGTCGAATGGTGGCCGACAATGCCGGAACGCAGCGGATATGGACAGTTCTGCCCAGTTTCCATGGCTGCGGAAATATTTTGCTCGCGCTGGACGCCGTTGATCATCCGTGAGTTGCTGAATGGGACTTCCCGCTTCAACGATCTGCGGCGCGGCGTGCCGCGCATGTCGCCGGCGCTGCTTTCGAAGCGGCTGAAGGAACTTGAGAAAGCCGGTGTGGTCTCGGTCGAGCGTCATGCCAGCGGCGTCGAATATCGGCTGACGACGGCCGGCGAGGATTTGCGCGAGGTCGTCATGGGCCTCGGCTTCTGGGGCGCGCGATGGGTGGAATCCCAGCTTTCGCTGCGCAATCTCGATCCCTCGCTGCTGATGTGGGACATGCGGCGCAATCTTGTGCTGGAGCCGTTGCCGCGGCGCAAATGCACGATTCAGTTTCAATACCCGGAACTGCCCACCGCCAGGCAAAATTACTGGCTGGTCATAGATGGCAGTGTCGTCGACCTGTGCGCGTTCGATCCGGGTTTCGAGGTGGATCTGCTGGTGAGATCGCCGCTCAGGACGATGACGGCGATCTGGATGGGCGTGGCCAAGCTGCGGCGCGAGATCGATGCCGGCAATCTCCAGCTTGACGGAGATCCTTCGATTGCCGGCGCAATCCAGCAATGGCTGGGGCTCAGCCCCTTCGCGAAGGAACCCAGCCGGCTGGAGCCTGAGCGGGTGGCCTGATCTTCAAGGACAGGCGCCGCAGTGCCGCCCATATTTGTAATCTGAAAGTGGAACGCTCTGTTCACTGCTTTGCTCTTTGCAAGCAGAACCGCCTGTGCAACGGAACGTTGCACTTTTACGGAGCGTCCCGGAATGAAATTGTTCTACATGCCTGGAGCCTGTTCTCTGGCTCCCCATATCGTCGCGAATGAAGCTGGCATCGACCTCGATCTGGTCCGTGTCGATGGCAAAAGCAAGAAGACCGAAAAGGGTCAGGATTTCCTCGCCACCAATCCGAACGGCTATGTGCCGGCACTGGTGCTGCCGGACGGCGAACTCATGACCGAGGCGTCGGTTGTCGTGCAGTATCTCGCCGACCAGAAGCCCGAGAGCGGCCTGATGCCGAAAGCCGGCGACATGGCCCGCTACCGCGTCCAGCAATGGCTGGCATTTGTGGCGACCGAACTGCACAAGGTCTTCGGCGCCTTCTTCAAGCCGGATACGCCCGAGGCGACCAAGCAGATCAATCGCGCGCATCTTTCGAAGCGCCTGGCATATGTCGATCAGAAGCTCGAGGGCCGGTCGTATCTCACCGGCGATGCCTTCACCGCCGCTGACGCCTATCTATGGACCATTCTCGGCTGGGCGAAGTTCATCAGCTTCGACCTCTCGCCCTTTGCGAATATCCAGCGATACATCGGAACCGTCGCCGCCCGGCCTGCGGTGCAGAAGACCCTGCGCGCGGAAGGCCTTGCCTGAACCACGCGCTTGCACAGCCAGGCGCTGCCGCCCGGCTGTGCTGCCATGAGG
>JBARWP010000255.1:0-11066 GCA_049646905.1 Pseudaminobacter sp.
CCCCCAGGCTGAGCAGCTATTTCTTGCGGGTTGTGAGCCGCCAGCGCTCGATTGTCATCGAGCATCTGACCAATTGCGGCAGGCGCAGCGCCCTTGCGCGAACGGCGCATCTGTTCCTGGAATTTGCTGCGAGGCTGGAGGCATTCGGCGCACTCAGCGAAAACAGCTATGAATGTCCGCTCACGCAATACGAACTCGCCGATGCGCTCGGCCTGACGCCAATCCATGTCAATCGAATGCTGCGGGAGTTGCGGGAGCGGCAGCTCGTTTCCTTTCGCAACGGGGTCGTGAAAATCCACGACTGGTATGAGCTTGCGGCCCTGTCCAACTTTGATCCGGATTATCTCGTGCTCAAAACTCTTTCCTGAGTATGAGACGGTACGGCGTTGCTATAAGGCCCCTGCCGGCTAGTATGGTTAACGTTGAGCCGGCGATGATAATTCTTGCTGTACTATATGTGCACGATAAGGCGCAGATTCTTCGCCTGAGGGGCAGGAAAAAAAATTTTCAGATGTTGCCGGGTTGCATCAATACTTTTCGAAAAGCCTGATCGTAACGATTTGTTAGGGAAGGGCTAACCTGGATTAGCGTAAAAGTTTTCGAGACACCTATCATCATCATTGTTCTGACTCGTCAATGCGTTAGCCGTGCTGAAGGGCGGCGTGTCGCGACGTAGAGTTGCGACCGGTTTAGGGTGTGGGCGCACGAAGAACATTAATGGCGTAAAAAAATTAATAGGGGTCGTGGGCACGTCGTTAGGTCAACGACATCCAATTGGGTGGAGTCTTACAATGGAGACTATGGCTAAATCGAACGGAGAGCAGGTACCCATCAGAATTCCAAAATCTGAGGGGATCGATGGTCAAAATGCACGGGTGGACATAGCCCTGCACAACCGGCCATTGGACTACAGCTCGACACTCGTCATCATCGACAACCGGGCGCTGGACCGGGAATGCCTGGCCGAAAGCCTCGCGTCCCATGACATCGAAATGGATGTCGTCGCCTGCGGGTCGATCGAAGAGTGGAAGGCAATCGAAAAATCACATCCGCCGCTTGCGGCGGTCCTTTTCAATGTGGGCGGGCGCAAAGTTACCGACCAGGCTGTCGCCAATGAAATTTCGCAGCTGGTATCACATCTCAGCCCGGTGCCTGTAGTTGTGCTGGCCGACACGGATGAACTTTCCCATGTCGTCAAAGCATTGGATTGCGGGGCTCGCGGCTATATCCCTTCATCGGTCGGCATCGGCGTTTGCGCGGAAGCAATCAGCTTGGCCCTGGTGGGAGGGGTGTTCGTTCCGGCCAGCAGCCTGCTGGCCATGCGCAAGGTTGTCGAATCGAACAGCCAGCAAGCTCATCCCATGGCCGGCATGTTCACGCTGCGCCAGGCAGAAGTGGTCGGCGCGCTTCGGCGCGGCAAGGCCAACAAGATCATCGCCCACGAACTCAATTTGCGGGAGAGCACCGTCAAGGTCCACATCCGCAATATCATGAAGAAGCTGAAAGCCACGAACCGCACCGAAGTGGCTTACAAGATCAATGATCTTTTCCCGCTGGAAGAAGATCCTCTCGGGTTCCGTAGCTGATCCGGGTAAAAATTATTGATCTCTTGCGTATCGGGCTGCGGAAGCGTGGCCCGGTACGTGTCGTTTTCCCGGTGGGTAAATCATTATAGCTGGCCGAAGCGAGCGCGTCGGGCGGCCGAAGCGGCTGTTGGGCTATGCGCGCGTCGCGTGTCGAGCGGGATGTTGCGTATGCGGCCGTGCAGAGGCCGGGTGGTGCGCTGCCGCGGGGGCATCAGGCTGCGCATAGGCGCAGGCGGCTGCGAAACCGGAAATCGCAAAAAAAGGAAGCGGGCTTGGTACCCGCCACCCTATGACCTGGTGTCCAGGGGAAACAGGTCGTTGATCTTGTAGGCCACTTCGGTGCGGTTCGTGGCTTTCAGCTTCCGCATGATGTTGCGGATGTGGACCTTGACGGTGCTTTCGTGAAGATCCAGCTCGTAGGCGATGATCTTGTTGGCTTTTCCTCGCCGCAATGCATTGGCCACTTCGGCTTGGCGCGGCGTGAACATGCTCAGGATCGGGTTGGTTTCCTGCATGCCGTTATTGATGGCTGACTTCATTGCCACGATGCTGCTTGCCGGCACGAATGTGCCGCCGGCCAGTGCCAGGCTGATCGCCTCGGCGCAAATCTCTATGCCTACCGAGCTCGGTATATAGCCACGGGCGCCACATTCGAGGGCCTTCAATATCTGCGTGAGGTCGTCGTTGTCGGCCAGCACGATGACAGGGACCGAATGGAACTTCGATACCAGCCGCGTTATGTCCTCCGTGATATCGGGGTCGGTAATCCTGCGTCCGCCGACATTGACGAGAATGGCCGACAGGGGCGGATGCTGGGCTTCCAGGCCGCGCCATTCTTCCATCGATCCCACGGCGACGACATCGAGGCAGATGCCGCTCGCTCTCAGGCTCTGTGTCAGGCACTGCCGCCCAAGCGCGCGGCTGTCCACAATGACGAGTGACTGCTCCCATTGCATCGCCCTGGTTTTGGGTTCGCCTGGCGGCATGACGATGGGGGCTGCGGCATCACTGATATCGTTGATGTGATTGTAATGGGTGGTTGCTGTCGAGGCCGTTATCATCCTGGTGATCCCTCTGAAGATAGAACCTGAAACGCCGAGCAAGAGTCTCGCTCGATGGCACATGCTGCTGCAGGATGTAGCGGTGGTCTGTGAAGGAAATTACACTCAGTCTCAACTTTTGCGCGTAGCCGATAATTCCGCTATTGTGCTGCGCGGGAGACCATGCGGAATGGTCGACAAGTTTGGTGCCGCGCGGATAAACTGAAGCTGGTTGGTCAAACGACCCGCTGAGGCTCTGCAAGGCGGGGGTGCGATGGGGATAATGGCTGAGCGGCGCTACACCCGTCAGCTTGCGACAATCGCTTCTATTGATGCCGTGGGTTTCTCACGCTTGATGGGCCTTGACGACGAGGCGGCAGTCACTGCGTTTGAGGAACGGCGCGCGCTGATCGCCGAATCTTGCGAAGCCTATGGCGGGCGGACATTCGGCGCCGCCGGCGACAGTATCATGGCCGAGTTCGGGAACCCCATCGAGGCCCTGCGCGCCGCTTTCGACTTCCAAGGCAAGATCGCCGCTCTCAATCGAAGCGTCGGCGAAACCATGCGAATGCCCTTCAGGGTGGGTCTCAATACGGGCGATGTCATCGTTCGCGACGAGAGCCTCTATGGCGACGACGTCAACATAGCGGCGCGGATCCAGGAATTTGCCCCCCAGGACGGCGTGGCCATTTCGGAAACGACCTGGCATCACGTCAAGGACAAGACCGCTACGGTATTCACCGACCTTGGCGAGTTCACCTTGAAGAACATTGCGCTGCCCGTACGTGTGCTGGTCGCCAGCGGGGAGAGTGGATCCGCCGTGGCCCGGCCGGCGACGCTGACGCAGGCAATGCGTGAGCAAAACACCCCTTCGGGCGGCCTGCCGACGATCGCCGTGCTGCCCTTCCGCAACGATGGCGGCGAGCGCGATGTCGACTACATGGCCGATGCCATTGCCGAGGACATCATCCATGGCCTGTCGAACACGCGCTCGGTTGCGGTCATCGCCAAGAGTTCGAGTTTCCAGTTCCGCGACGATACGCTGGGGACCAAGGCGGTCGGTACGGCGCTCGGCGCGCGCTACATCGTCAGCGGCAACCTTATCCGCAACGACGCGCGCATTCGCGTGAACGCCACGCTTGCCGATGCGTCGAATGGCCGGCTGGTCTGGTCGCGGCGGTTCGAGCGGCCGCTTACCGACATTTTCGACCTACAGGACGAGCTTGGCGGCGAGATCGTGTCGATACTGGAGAAGGAAGTCGATCGGGTCGAGCAGGTCAGGACGTTCCAGGTACCCTGGGAAAGCCTCGAAACCTGGCAACTGGTGCGGCGCGGGCGCTGGCATATGCAGCGCCGGACCCGCAAGGACACCGAACTTGCGCTGGAATTCTTCCTGAAGGCCTATCAGGAAGACCCCAATTCCAGTGCCGTGCTCAACGAACTTGCGTGGTGGTATTTCTGGCGCGCCTGGCTTCGTTCAGGCGACAGCAGCGATCTCGACAAGGTCGAGGACTATGCCCGCAAGGCACTGCTGATGGACAGCCAGGATGCGCGCCCGCACGCCTATCTCGGCGTAACCGAGATCATGCGCGCCCGGCCGAAGGCGGCACTGGAACATCTCGGCGAAGCGCTTCACATCAATCCGAGCTTTGCGTTCGCTCATTCGGGCCTCGGCAGCGCCTATCTGCTTCTGGGAGATGCAAAGGCGGCCATACCCTTCCTGCTGAATGCCGAAAGGTTGAGCCCGTTCGACATCTACCGGTTCCACAATCTCGGCGAGTTGGCCGCCGCCCATTGCTTCATCCAGGACTGGGATACCGCCATTGCCGTGGCCGATCGCTCACTCAGCCTGTCGCCCGGTTATTTCTATTCGCGCTACCTGAAGGTGGGGGCGCTCATGCGCTGCGGCCGCACAGAGGAGGGAAGGCGGGAATTTGCCATTTTCCAGGCCAGGCATCCCGAATTTTCAAACCAGCGGATCGAGTGGATCCCCTATGCCGAGAAATCCGCGAACGCATTCATAATCGCCAATTTCGAATTGGCCCGAGATGCGGACGCCAACGAGCCGTGAAACGGCCGACGTTTGTGAAGCCGTTCACAGACCGCAGCCAGGTTGAATGAGAGTGAGCAGATTGCAGTGATTTGAAATCCAGCACCGGGCCGCGCCACGGTTGGGACGCCGATGATCAAGACGAAATATTACGAGGCAATCCGACAGGCCCAGGCCAACCGGCGCCCGGTGGACGAATTGCCGGATTTCGACATCCAGCGGCTGCGCTCAAAAAGCCTTGGCAGCCGGCTTTTCAGCCGCTTTCTCGAAAATCCGCGCTGGGCGCTGGCCTTTCTCAGGCGGTTCTGGCCCAACCTGAAGATTGGCAGCTTCCTGCTGGTCACGAGAAACGAGGATGTCCGCGACATATTGGAGCGGCAGGACGAGTTCGAGACGCCTTACGGTCCCGAAATGACCGAGATGGCCGGAGGCTCGAATTTCATTCTCGGCATGCGCGATGGACCTGCCTATCGCCGCATGAAATCGACAGTGCTCAGCGCCTTTCCGGTCGATGAGGTCGCACGATTGGTGCGGCCGATCGCGGCAAGGCACTCCAGCGATATCATGCGTGCTGCCGCCCCCGGCTTCGATGTGGTGGATGGTCTGCTCCGGGTCGTTCCGGTGCGTATCTGCCGGGACTATTTCGGCATGGTGATCGAAGACGAGAGGGAGTTCAGTGACTGGGCCAACGCCCTGAGCGGGATTTTCTTTGCTGATCCGACCGCAAGCCCTGTGGTGCGGGAACTGGCAATGGTCGCGGCCGACCGCGTGACCAAGGCGATAGATCGGTCCGTGGAGGCGATACGTGCAGGGCGGACGAGCAGCAACACCCCACTCGGGCGGCTGGTCGCCATGCTCGATCTATCGCCGCCACAACAGATAAGCCTGGGCGAACTTCATTCCATCATGATGGGCATGATTGCCGGCTTCACGCCGACGAACCTGCTTGCCTCGGCCAATTGCCTCGATGTGGTCCTGTCGCGGCCGGAGGCGCAAAGGGCCATCGAAACGGCTGTCGGGGCAAATGACACCGAAGCGCTCGACCGTGCGATCAGGGAGGCGATGCGCTTCAAGCCGATCTGGATGGGGCCATTTCGCTATGTGACGCGCGATGCGGTCATCGCACGGGGGACCAAGCGCGAGCGCTTGGTCAAGGCGGGCACCACGGTGATGCCGTCCACCCTGTCGGCCATGTTCGATGCCGATGCTGTGTCCGAGCCCGAAATGTTCGACCCGGACCGCCCAGCGCGCGATTATCTGATTTATGGCCACGGCATCCATCTGTGCATCGGTGCGGCCATTGCCAAGATACAGATCGGCGAGTGCTTTCGTGCCCTGTTTGCCAAGGTCGGTGTAAGGCGCGCCAAGGGAAAGGCGGGCCGACTTGTCCGCCTCGGGGCCTATCCGCAGCATCTCAAGGTCGAGTTCGAACAGTCACCGCTGAGCAAGACCGTGCCCCACGCGATGGTCACCGTGGTCTGTGAAGTCAAGCGTGACACATCGCTGGCCGAACTGCGTGCGAAGGTCGAACAGCTCGGCAACCCGGCGGGGGGGCAGGTCTCCAGCGCACTCGATGCAAGCGGCATCATTCATTTCGCCAGCCTTGCCGTCGCCTGCAAGGCTGACCCGGCGCAGGAAGGACCGGACGATGTTGCCCATCTCGTGCTCGAACTGTCCGGCGATGGCACTCACGAAGAGGTGCTGGCGGCATTTGCCCACCAGGCTGGACCCCTCGTTGGCGAGATATTCCGGTCTGCGTCCGGCTTCGAGGGGATCGAGCCGCTGGAAAAATTCCTGCAGAAGCACGCGCTCAAGATATCTCCCTCGTTCGGGAGCAATTCCGGTCTGGTGTTTTCAGGGACACCGGGCCACTCGGTGATGCGCATCCACGCGGAAGCCGAACTGGCCGATGCCGTCCGCGAGATCGTCAATGAAGCCGGGCCGGCAAAGGAAAGCCGCGCCGGCGCCTTGCTTGCCTTGGTGCGGCAGCGTCTTGCCGACGAGGCCAAATGGGCGTGGGCTTTCGAGCCGGCGGACAGCCTTCTGGAAAAGCCAAAAGGCAGCGCGTGGCGGGCCGTCAAGGCGACATTGATGGCGCCGCCGGTCCTGGCCGCCGTCGTTGCCGTGCTCGCTGTCTGCTGGTGGATCACCTACACGCTGGTTTTCGACTATCGACCGGGCATCTTCCGCAATCTGCTGGTCGGCGGCACCGCGTTGGTTCTGACACTGGCAGGTTTGGCTCTCTTGATTGCCGTTATCGCGCTGCTTTTCTTTTTTGCGCTGCGGCGGCTGGAAAAGCGCGATGCCGTCGGTGCGGATCTTGTCGATATCGACCGGCTGGATGACATACTTTCGCGCGAAAATCGCTGCGCCCAGAACAACCTTACCGCAATCTCCACCTTAAAACCGGGTTCGCTGCGCCGGCTTGCATTGCGCCTTGCGTTCTACCTGATTTCCATTTCGGCCCGGAACATCTTCCGGCCCGGCATGCTCGCCAGCATCGACACCATTCATTTCGCCCGGTGGGTGCTTCTGCCCGGCAGTGACAAGCTGATGTTCTTCAGCAATTTCGGCGGCGGCTGGGAAAGCTATCTGGAAGATTTCATCGTCAAGGCACATGCCGGCCTGACCGGGGTGTGGAGCAATACGCTGGGCTTTCCCAGGACACGCGCCTTGTTCCTCGATGGGGCGACAGACGGCGACCGGTTCAAGCGCTGGGCGAGGGCGCAGCAGATACCGACGCTGTTCTGGTACAGCGCCTATCCCGACCTCAACACCGCTCGCATCCGCATCAATTCGCGAGTGCGCCAGGGCATAGCCAGGATAGGAACCGAGAGCGAGGCGCGCGACTGGCTGGCACATTTCGGCTCGCTGCCGCGGCCGGCCGGCATCATCGAAACCGAGGAGATGCAATCGATCGTGTTCGGTGCGCTCGGTCCGTTGAAACATGCTGCAATGGTGGCTGTGAGCATTCCCGATGGGCTTCCACGTGCCGGATGTCGGGCCTGGCTGGAATTCGTCGCGGCCCGGACGAGCTTCGGTGACCGGCTGCCGGCCGGTCGTGCGATGATGGCGGTATTCGGTCCCGAGGGTTTGAAGCATCTCGGTTTGAAGGATGATGGCCGCGACCTGCTCGCGACGTTTCCATCCGCATTCCGGCAAGGCATGGCCAATGCCGCCAGGAGCCGGATGCTCGATGATATCGGCTCGAACGCGCCGGAGCGCTGGCAATGGGGTTCGGCCGAAAAGCCCGCCGACGCGGTGATAGTCAGCTATGCGGCAGATCTCGATGCGCTGGTTGCCGACATGGCCGAACTGGAACATGTCACCAAGGCAGCGGGCATGGACGTCACCGCCCGCCTGCCGCTGGTGGTTCGGCGCAAGGGCAAGCTTCCGCTTGAGCATTTCGGCTTCGCCGACGGTGTTTCTCAGCCTGCCATCAAGGGGCTGCGTGGCGGGTCGTCCGGACCCGACATGCACAACATTGCGCCGGGCGAGTTCATCTTCGGCTACAAGGATGAATACGGCCGCTATCCGCCGACACCGACGATCCCTGCATCGCGAGACCAGGATGGCCTACTGTCGTCGGTCAGCGGGGAGGGAGCACCGCTACCCGGTTCGGAAGCGCATTTGCGGGATTTCGGCCGAAACGGAAGTTTCGTCGTCATTCGGCAACTCGAGCAGCATGTCGAACTGTTCGACGATTTCTGCTGCACGGCAGCCGCGCAGGTGCGCGAGAGGACCGGCAATGATGCGATCGATGCGCAGTGGGTAGCCGCCAAGATGGTCGGCCGCTGGCGCGACGGCACCTCGCTGGTGCGCAATCCGAATGGTCGGCCCGGGCGCGAGCCGGACAATGATTTCACCTATGGTGCGGAAGATCCGCAAGGTCTCCACTGTCCGCTGGGCTCGCATGTGCGGCGTGCCAACCCGCGCGATTCGCTCGGTCCCGACCGTGAAGTCCAGCTACGGATCAGCAGGCGGCACCGTATCCTGCGTCGTGGCCGCACCTATGAGAAGGACGGAGAAAAAGGGCTGCTGTTCATCTGCCTCAATGCCGATATCGAGCGGCAATATGAGTTCATGCAGCAGACCTGGGTGTCGTCCGGCTCCTTCCACGGATTGCCGCAGGAAAAGGATCCGACGATCGGCTACCAGAACAGCAGCGGCCGTTTTTCCATCCCCACCCACGACGGCGCGATCATACTGAGAGGCCTGCCAAGCTTCGTCACCATGCATGGCGGCGGCTACTTCTTCATGCCGAGCCGTTCGGCGCTGCGCTACATGGTGTCACGTCTTTAAACCGGCCAGCAGAACGGAACCGGTTCCATCTGATCTTATCTTGCTCTAGGCCTATGCCTGTCTGCCATAATGTGATTCAAGCAGACAGGCGTTCCAGTCAGGCGCCGGGAGAGCGGGAACACGGGCAAGAGACGGATGGGAAACGAAAAGCGGGGTGAGTTCTATCCCATACCGATGGTCGACCAGGAGTCGCGTCCAGGCACGATCACGCGGCTGATCATCTTCACCGTGGTCCTGACCGGCGCTGCGGTCGTGTTCGGCATTTTCCGCGAGCGCTTCGGCGATCCCTTCCTGCTCGGCATGCTCGGCATTCTGGCGATGATCGGGGTTGGCTATCTGTTTGCCACTGCCATGGGCTTCATCGAGTTTGCCCGCCGCTCGACCACTGACGAACTCTCCAAGGCATTCATCGATTCCATGTCGCAGGGACTGGTCGTCACCGATGCGAAAGGGCGGATCGTCTACGCAAACCGGGCCTATGCCGATATGACCGGAGCGATGACGCCGGCCGACCTGAAGACCGTGGAAGGGCTCCTGTCGGATATACCCGAGGCATCACCGACTATCTATCGCCTGGCTTCCGGCCTGCGTGACGGCCAGGCCGGCGATGGCGAATTCAGGCTTTCGCAGGCGGTCCGACCGGGCGCTGAACTAGGCGCCCACTGGTATCGCGCCAGAGCCCGCACCTTCAATGTTCCCGGGCAGCGCCAGCCCTTGTTTGCCTGGCAGCTTGCCGACATTTCCAGGGAGCGTGCCGAGCAGGAGCGCTTCTTCCTCGATCTGCAGAAGGCCATCGACCACCTCGACCATGCGCCCGCCGGC
Organism: Pseudaminobacter sp.; assembly: GCA_049646905.1. Lineage (GTDB taxonomy): Bacteria > Pseudomonadota > Alphaproteobacteria > Rhizobiales > Rhizobiaceae > Pseudaminobacter. Next base: position 9,801 of record JBARWP010000255.1, read on the forward strand.
TTCTTCTCCGCCGACCAGGAAGGGCGCGTCACCTATATCAACGCCACCCTTGCCGAGTGGCTGGGCATCGACCTTGCCAGTTTCACGCCGGGCGCCACGACCCTCCACGAGATCGTTGCCGGTGACGGGATGGCGCTGATCCGCTCGGTCAAGGCCGATCCGGGCACGACGCGCAATGCGGTGATCGACCTCGACCTCACCACGGTGAAGGGCGAGGCGCTGCCTGTGCGTTTCCTGCATCGGGTGTCGGCAAGCCGCGAAGGGCTGCACGGCCCGACGCGCACCATCGTGCTCAACCGCACGGAGGGCGAGGACTCCTCGGCCGACCTGCGGGCGGCGGAAGTGCGCTTCACGCGCTTTTTCAATTCCACGCCCATGGCCATTGCCGGCGTCGATCAGGACGGCCGCATCCTACGGACCAACGCACCTTTCCTGTCGCTGTTTGCCAATGTGGTCGATCGCGATGCAGTCGACCGGCGTATCCGCCTCGACGCCGTCATTCATGAACGCGACCGTCCCGCACTCGCTGCGGCGCTGGAAAAGGCGCATCTGCAACAGGCCGATATCGCTCCCATCGACACCGTGCTGCCCAATGACGAGGAACGCCATATCCGCGTTTATGTGAACGCGGTGGCCGATGGCACCGCCGGCCAGGGGGCGGAAGAGGCGGCGATCGTCTATGCGGTGGAGACCACCGAGCAGAAGGCGCTGGAAAGCCAGATGGCGCAGAGCCAGAAGATGCAGGCGGTCGGCCAGCTTGCCGGCGGCATCGCGCATGACTTCAACAATGTGCTGACCGCCATCATCATGGCGTCCGACCTGCTCCTGACCAATCACCGGCCGTCCGATCCGTCCTTCCCGGACATCATGAACATCAAGCAGAACGCCAACCGCGCGGCCTCGCTGGTTCGCCAGTTGCTTGCCTTCTCGCGCAAGCAGACGCTGCGGCCCGAGGTGCTCAGCCTGACGGATGTGCTTGCCGATCTGCGTATGCTGCTTGCTCGCCTGGTAGGTACGTCTGTGACGCTGAAGGTCGAGCATGGCCGCGACCTGTGGCCGGTGAAGGTCGATCTCGGGCAGTTCGAGCAGGTCATCGTCAACCTTACGGTCAATGCGCGCGATGCCATGCCGGACGGTGGCGAACTCGTCATCCGCACCAAAAACGTGCGGGAGGATGAATGCAGCGCCTATGGCTACCGCGAACTGGTGCCGGCCGATTATGTGATGGTGGAGGTCGAGGACACCGGCACCGGCATTCCGCCGGAC
>JBARWP010000256.1:0-4231 GCA_049646905.1 Pseudaminobacter sp.
GAACTGATACCGACCGTGCTTGGCGAGTTGAAGCCGCTGACCTGACCTATTTCCGCCCGCGAACCGGATCGTTCTCCAGCAGGATTGGCTTGCCGTGCGGTGTCGCATGAGCAGCGCGCCGCCACGCCGCGGCGACCGCATCGACATCCGGCGGCGCGGCAATGCCTTTCCTGGCGATCAGCACCTCCAGCGCCCGCAGCCAATGCACATAGTAGTCGCTGCCATCCTGGGCTGCGTCAGGCTTTTTCAGTTCAGCCGACAGCGCCTCGGCCCACTCGCTCCAGGAGAACAAGCCTCGGCCATGCAATGCCACGACCATGGCGAAGGCCTGCGCCTGCCACGGCTCGGCGAATACCGGCGCATCGCCACCCGGTTCTGGTAGAGGTTCGGCAATATCAGGCCGGCTCAAGATAGCTCTCCCAGGCGTCTATGGAGACAGTCAGCGTCGGGTCGGCGCCCTCGCCCCAGATTTCCGTGCCTGTAAACACCACGGTATAGACCCATTGCGGGCTCTCACCATTGCCATGCGCATTGCTGTCGGGAAGCACAAAGCCGTCACGTACCGCCTCGACCACACCCTCCCTGCCGCGTGCATAACGCGGCAGCCTCGTATGACCCTGGGGATGAAAATTCTTTGTCCGCACCCGGTCGCCGGGCGCAAAGCGTGGCTGCCCGATCACCGGCCGGTCACAAGGCCCGCCCCTGGCCAGCGTCGCCGCCACGTCCTTTGCCTTCAGCACGCGCTTCGGTACGGGGCCGGGTCCACTGGTAGCACCCTTCGCCAGTTCTTCAGAGGTGACGAAGCCATGCCGTTTCAGCAGCGTTTCCAGCGCCTTGATCCAGATTTCATAATAACTGGATGAGTAATAGTCTGCCGGATGCAGGCTTTCGCGCGCATGCCGGCTCTCATCGAGGTTCCACGCCCCTAGTGCGCCGGCAGCGAGCGTCACACCCAGCGCGCGCTTTTCCCATTCGGCATGGAAGATCGGCTCTTTCTTTTCGGGCGCAACAGGCCCGAACCCCATCTGTCCGCCAAGGTCATGCGGCCCGTTCATACTGCACCAGGTTCCAGGGCAAGGCCGGTACCAATCATGGAATCGCGCGTTACCAATGCTGCCAACGCCTCTTCGTCCAGTCCCTCCGAGCCCTTCGGCCGCATCGGCACCACCAGATAACGCAATTCGGCAGTCGAATCCCAGACACGGATTTTCGTTTCCGCCGTCAGCGCGACGCCGAATTCCGCCAGCACGCCGCGCGGATCGATCACCGCCCTCGAGCGATAGGCAGGCGCCTTGTACCAGACCGGCGGCAACCCTAGCACGGTCCATGGATAGCAGGAGCATAGCGTGCAGACGACGAGATTGTGCGTATCGGCGGTATTGAACACCGCCTGCATGTGCTCGCCCTGTCGCCCGGTGAAGCCGAGCGACGCGATGGCTGCTGTCGCATCGCGTTGCAGCCAGCCAGCGAAATCCGGATCGCTCCACGCCTTTACGACCACTTTCGCGCCATTTCGCGGACCAACCTTGGTCTCATAGGTTTCCACGATCACATCTATGGCAGCAGGGTCGATCAAACCCTTTTGCGTCAGGATCGTCTCCAGCGCCCGCACCCGCGCCGCCATCGGATCGAGTTCATTGTCGTGGTGATCGTGGTCGTGGCTCATGCGTAAAAACTAGGCCTGCCACCCAAGCCGCGCAAGCGGATCAGCGCAGCATCGGCCAGACCGTTGCGGCGAGCATCATCCCCATGATGATGTTGAACCATTTGAGCCGCATCGGGTCCGAAAGGAAGCTGCGCAGAGCCGTACCGAACCCAGCCCACGAAGAAACGCTCGGCAAGTTGACTACGGCGAATGCCAGCGAAATCAGCAGCACGGAAAGGAACGGCGCCTCAGGACTCGTGTAAACGGCCATGGCGGTGAAGGCCATCACCCAGGCCTTGGGGTTGACCCACTGGAAAGCCACCGCCTCCCAGAATGACATCGGCCTCGCCCCACCACTGCCGCTGCCGTCCATCGAGCGCGACATAGCGATGCGCCAGGCAAGATAGAGAAGGTACAAGCCACCGGCTATCTTGAGCAGCAGATGGAAGGCTGGGAATGCGCTCAACACCGCGCCCAGGCCAAAGCCGACGCCCAGCAGGAGCAGCAGGAAGCCGAAGCCGATACCGAGCATATGCGGCACCGTGCGCACAAAGCCGAAATTCACGCCCGATGCCAGCAGCATCAGGTTGTTCGGCCCCGGCGTGATCGAGGTCACGAAGGCATAGACCAGCAATGCGAGAAATGTTTCGGCCGGCATGGATCCTCAATATAGGTCAGCAACACTGTCTTATCATGCCAGACCATTGGCTGGCAGACACCATTCCATGGTCGCCTACCCGCTTATGCCAAGAATGGCGCCAACGATTGCCCGCACATCGGCCAGAATGTGATCCGGCGTCTCCTCGATAGGACGAAAGCCACGCCCGTCACGATGCAATGTGCGAGGTTGGTCAGCGAGAACGGCACCCACGGTTCTCATGCCGTCCGGCAACAGAACTTTGGTCGGCCAAGGCGTTAGGTTGCTTGTTATCGGGCAAACTATGGAGCGCGGATAAAGCGAGTTGTAGTGCGTATCCGACAGGATGATTGCAGGTCGACGCCCACTCTGCTCGCTGCCAACGACCGGATCAAAAACGACCCAAACGATGTCACCGGCCTTTAAGGGTGTCGTCAATCGTCAGTTCCCTGCGCGCATAGTCGTCGTCAATGATTTCCTCGCCGACATCCGGCCCCCAATCGACCGTTTCGGGCACATTTTCAACGCCCAGTCGAATGGTTTCGGAGATAATCCAATCCAAGGTGATCTTCTTAGGCTCCACGGGCTCGATAATGCCTTTCCCGTCCTTGACGCTGAGTTCCACGCTCTGACCTGGTTTCAGACCGAGTTCGTCCAGCATCGCCTTTGGCAGGCGGATGGCGGAGCTGTTACCCCATTTCGCAATTTGCACCTGTGCCATATCGGAATCCATATGTATATCCGATGTATATACAGGGTCGATTGGAAAATTTCAATACGAAGGACCTACATCCCTTGAGGGCCGCGATTCATCGCTGCTACGCCGGTGCGGCACACCTCGACCAGCCCCAGAGGTTTCATGATGGCGATGAACTGCTCGACCTTCGACACCTTGCCGGTGATCTCGAAGATGAAATGCTCGGTATTGGCGTCGATCACGTTGGCGCGGAAGGCGCCAGCCAATCGCAACGCCTCAACGCGGGAATCGCCGGTGCCGGCCACTTTCACCAGCGCCAGTTCCCGCGCCAGCGGTCTTTCCTGGCCAAGTTCGGCCGCCCGCACCGAGAGATCGACGACACGGTGCACCGGTACGATGCGCTCCAACTGATGCTTGATCTGCTCCAGCACATGCGGGGTGCCATTGGTCACGATCGTGATGCGCGACAGGTGCCTTTCATGTTCGGTTTCCGAAACCGTCAGGCTCTCGATGTTGTAGCCCCGGCCGGAAAACAGGCCGATGACCCGTGCAAGCACGCCCGGCTCGTTGTCGACAAGCACCGAAAGCGTGTGATGCTCGGGCCGTTCCGTCTCCTTGGAGATGAAATAGGCCGAGCCGGTCGGTTGAAGTTGCGCGTTCATCTATGAATCCCGATCTCAAATTTCAGCGATAATGGCCTGATCCCGCAGGACAATTCCTAAACCAGCTCCCGGCCCTTGGCATCGATGGCATTAGCCACGACCTCGTCCGTCGCCTCGTCGGGCAACAGCATTTCGTTGTGCGCCTTGCCCGAAGGGATCATCGGGAAGCAATTGGCGAGCGCAGCGACGCGGCAGTCGAAGATCACCGGCTTCTTCACCTCGATCATTTCCTTGATCGCATCGTCCAGTTCACCCGGCTTCTCGCAGCGTATGCCATGGCAGCCATAGGCTTGCGCCAGCAGCACGAAGTCCGGCATGGCTTCCGTGTAGGAGTGCGACAGCCGGTTGCCGTGCAGGAGCTGCTGCCACTGCCGCACCATGCCCATATACTGGTTATTCAGGATGAATATCTTGATCGGCGCATTGTGCTGCACCGCCGAGCTCATTTCCTGGATCGTCATCTGCACGGATGCATCGCCGGCAACGTCGATGACCAGCGCACCAGGATGCGCGATCTGCACGCCGAGGGCCGCCGGCAGGCCGTACCCCATCGTGCCCAGCCCGCCCGAGGTCATCCAGCGGTTGGGCTT
>JBARWP010000257.1:0-4890 GCA_049646905.1 Pseudaminobacter sp.
GTGTGGGCCCGGCCTTTCTTCTTGACTTCAACCAGATTACTCTGGTCCTCCACTGCTCGCGGTGGCTTTATGGTAGAACTCCCATGATGAGGGCGCCGATAAAAGCGAACGCAGCACAAATCATCAATGCGTTGATTGGCCGTGTAAGTCCCATGCGTAGCCTCCTAAAGTTGAGCTAGACAGCGGATTCTAGGGGACTTTGTGCAACACGCAAGCAGAAAACATGTTGCATCGCGATAGCGGAACCGGAAATTTCATCCCCGATCGGGCATTAGTTTTTGAAATTATTTACCAAAAACTCGCCGGCGGCCTGTGAATAAATTGTGGCTGAATCGCGTCGAATCTGCGTCAGCGCCGGCGTAATATACGCCCATCGACGGTCACCAGCCCGAGCGCGATCAGGGCGAATCCGCATAGTTCGAACAGGTCGAGGCGCTCGCCCAAAAAGGCTATCCCGAGCAAAATAGCGCTGGCAGGCACGATCAAAGTGACGAGCGACGTATTGGTCGCACCGGCCGAACCGAGCAGGTTGAAGAACAGGATATAGGCAAAGGCGGTGGAGAGCAGCGCCAGTGCCAGCACCGAAGCCAGCACCGGGGCGCTGACGCCGGAGACATCGAGCGGGACGTTGAGCAAGAGAACGACCGGGATCATGATGACGGTTCCGGCGGTCATCTGCCCGGTGGCGACGACGGCGGGTGGAATCTGCTGGAAGCGCTTGCCGAACACATTGGCAAGTCCATAGGAGAGTGCTGCTCCTATCAGGGCGAATTTTGCCCATACGGGTCCGCCGATATTGGCCAGCAGGCCGGGACCGATCATCACCGCGGTTCCTGCAATGCCGAGCATAATCCCGGCGATCTTGTTGGCGGAGAACTTCTCGTCGCTCGTTGCGGCGTTGGCGATCAGCATCGTCCAGAATGGCGTCGTGGCGTTGAGGACAGCGGCCAGCCCGGCGCCGATCTCGGTTTGCCCGAGGAAGATCAGCGAAAAGGGAATGACGTTGTTTAGCAGCGCCAGGATGAAGAAGCTGCCGATGTGAGGCAGGGCGAGCCGGAAGGAGGGACCGCGCCAGGCCAGATAGATATGCAGCGCAATGGCCGCGATCGATACCCGGAACAGCACCAGTGCGAACGGATCGATTTCCGCCACGGCGACGCGGGCAAAGAAGAACGAGCCGCCCCATATCGCGCCGAGCAGAAAGAGCTGTCCCCACTGCCTGGCGCCCATGGAGCGCTGCGTTGCCGTCGCCGAGATCGAAGCCACAGGGTGTCCCTTCAGAAGTCGCCGCGCCATATCTATGCTCCGGCCGGACGCCTTGCCACCCGATTCCTCCCTGGCCTGTCAGGTAACGGACGGTGGCATGGGTGCCACTCCCGATATACGGGCTCCCCTCCGATCACTTCCGTCCAGAAATCGATTCCGATCCGCAAGGTTGTGCGGTAGGTTGCGGCCCGCAGTCCGAGGAGGATGCATGCAGCGATTCGACAATGCGAAAGCAGCAGCCTTAACCCTTCGCCCTGACGATCCCGTCTATTGCTTTCGACCCGAGGTGCTGAAGGCGGACGCCAGACAATTCATGGAGATGTTTCCCGGCAAGACGGCCTATGCCGTCAAGACCAATGGGGAGCCGATGGTCCTGAAGACGCTGGTGGAAGCGGGCGTGATGGCATTCGATGTCGCCTCGCCGGGTGAGTTCGCGGCCGTGCGCGCCGTCTCGAAAGATGCCGAGATGCTCTATATGCATCCGGTCAAGGCGCAGTCGGATATCAGGCTGGCGCTGGAGCAATATGGCATCCGCACCATTGCGGTGGACCATGAGGATGAGATTACCAAGCTTACCCGCGTGGTGCGGGCACTCGACATCGATCCCGGCGCCATCACGGTTTTCGTGCGCATCCAGACCAAGGGGCAGGCAGCTTATGAACTGTCGAAGAAATTCGGCGCTGGTCCCGCCTATGCGGTGGAATTGGCCGAGCGGCTCAACAGGAGCGGCTACAAGGTGGGCATCTGCTTTCATGTCGGCAGCCAGATCGAGGATCCGGACACCTATGAGCGGGCGCTGGCCTCAGCCGATTGGGTGCGCAACCGCCTGAGCTTCGACATAGCGGGGCTGGATGTGGGCGGCGGCTTTCCGGCCGAATACGGGCACGACCCCAACCGCAAGAAGGTCGAGATGCCCTCGCTCGGGCAGATCATGTCGCGGTTGCGTGGCGATATCGCCGAATATCAGTTCGACACCACGCCGCTTGTGGCCGAGCCGGGGCGGGTGATCGTCGCGCGCGCCTTCTCGCTGATCGTGCGCGTGCTGCTGCGCAAGGGCAGGCGGCTCTATATCAACGATGGCATCTGGGCCTCGCTGTCGGATTCCTGGACCGGCAAGATCACCCTGCCGGCGCGCTTCATCCCCGATCCGGCGATCCGCTCGCGCAATGGGGCGGCTGACACCATCGTGCCGTTCAAGGTGTGCGGCGCGACCTGCGATTCCGTCGATATCCTTTCACGGCCGTTCTGGCTGCCGGAGACGATCGATACCGGAGACTGGATCGAGATCGGCCATATCGGCGCCTATTCGCTGTCGCTGCGCACGCGCTTCAACGGCTTTTATCCCGATACCTTTGTCGAGGTGACGACGCCGTTCGATGAGGGCGAGGCGCCGCAGGGTTTTGCCAGCCTGGAGACGATGGCGGACTGAGGGAAGGGAGTAGGGGCGGCCTTGCTCCCTTGGCCCCTAATCTCACAAATTCGCCAGCAGGTCGGGTGTCGGCCAGCCATCGACGGGCAGGCCGAGACGAATCTGCTCCTGACGGATGGCTTCGCGGGTATTGGTTCCCAAAATGCCGTCGATGCCGCCGACATCATAGCCCTTGTCATGCAGTTTCTGCTGCAAGGTCTTCATCGCGTCGCCAGTCAGCCCCTGTTCGGGCCGGCCATGGTCGAAGGGCGGTTCGCCGGCCAGGCGCGTGGCCAGATGCGCGGCCGTCAGCGTATAGGTGATGGACTGGTTCCATTCCAGATAGACGTCGTAATTGTCGTAGCCCAGAAAGGCCGGCCCCTTGTGGCCCATGGGCAGGATCACACCCGCCTTCAGATCGATGTTGGCGAGCGGCTTGCCCTCGCGGTCGGTGATGCCCCATTCGGCGAGTTGCGAGATCGGCAGCTTGTTGGTGCGGCCGGTTTCCTCCCAGGGCATATGCTCGGGAACCCGTACTTCCTGCAGCCAGGGCTCACCGCGCTTCCAGCCGCGCGACTGGATCTTCCTGGCGGTGGTCATGATGACGTCGGGCGCGCTGTTGCGCAGGTCGACGATGCCGTCGCCATCGCCGTCGACGCCGCGCAGCAGATAGTCGGACGGCAGCATCTGCGTCTGGCCGATCTCGCCGGCCCAGGCGCCCTTGACGTCGGCCGGCAGCGTTCCCTGCTCGATCAGTTTCAATAGCGGGATGATCTGCGGCCTGAAAAGCTGCGGCCGGCGGCAGTCATGCGCGAGCGTCACCAGCGCACTTAATGTGTGAAAATCACCCTGAACCGCGCCGAAATCTGTCTCAAGTGCCCAAAAAGCCGCGATAACCGGGCCAGGAACGCCGAATTCCTGCTCTGCACGGGCAAAAACATCGGCATATTTCTTGAGATTTGCCGCACCCTGCTTCAGGCGGTAGTCCGAAATCATGCGGGCCGAGAATTCGGCGAAGGTCTGCGTGAACACGCCTTGCGCGCGGTCGCGTTGCAGCACCTTCTGGTCGATGCCTGCCTGCTCCAATGCGGCAAGCCCGGTCTGCCCGACGCCTTCGGCGACGGCTTCAGTTCGAAGTGCACTTTTCCAGGTGGAGAAATCGATGCCGCATTCCTGCGCCATGGCAGGCGACGCCGTCATGGCCACCATAAACACCGCAACCAGCCGCCTGCGCCGTAGCATCTTTCCCGCTCCAAGTCCTATCGGTGAATTCAATATCACCGTCTGCCCAAAAGACATGGCGAAAAACAGGCAACAGCATGCTTAATGCGTGTTTTCCTTAAGCCATTTCTTCCAGGCGGACTCGCTGCCGTTGAAGACGTTGATATCGGCCTTACCCCTGATGCCGGGCACGACGCCGGTGCCGGTATATTGCCAGAAGGTGAAGGGGTGGCTGCCATAGCGTTCGCCCGGATGACCGGCGACCGAGCGCAGCCAGTAGGGGTAGCCGTGGAAGCCGGACAGCCCGTTGTCGTCGAAGAAGTCGATCGACGTATAGATGATCGGCTTCTTGCCGTAGTGTTTCTCGACGATTTCGAGAAAGGTCCGCATCTCGCTGCGCACGGTCGCCGGTGGCGGCCTGAGCTTGCAGGTCGGCGATTGCGGGTTCCATTCCATGTCGAGCACGGGAGGCAGGGAAGAGCGCTCGCGCGGCACGTTGCGGATGAACCACTCGGCCTGTTCCTTTGCCGTGCGGCAGAAATAGTAGAAATGATAGGCGCTGCGGGGAATGCCGGCCGCCTTGGTCTCGCGCCAGTGCTCATGGAAATAGTCGTCGACGCGGTCGCCACCTTCGGTCGCCTTGATGAAGGCAAAGGAAATACCGCTGGTCTTTGCCTTCCGCCAATCCACCGAGGTCTGGTATTTGGAAACGTCGGTGCCGTGGACGGGGTGCTGCCAGGGCGCACGCGCGGTCCATTTGTGCGGATCGCTGTCGTCGAAGCGTGGATAACGCACCATCACCTCGCCGTGGGTGAAGGTGGTGGTTGTGGTCGATGTGCCACCAGGAGCCAGGTCGTCCATCGTCGTGCAGGCGGCCAGCGCGGCTGCAAGCAGTATCAGCGGCGCAACACGGCGCATTGCCTCTCCCTTCGCACCGTTATTCCGGCGTCGGCATTTAACCGGCGTGGGCTCGGTGAGTCACGCCCCAATTATCG
>JBARWP010000258.1:0-8920 GCA_049646905.1 Pseudaminobacter sp.
GGACTGCGTTTCTTCACGCCCCTCTGTCCTGCCGGACATCTCCCCCTCAAGGGGGGAGATCACGCTATCGCCGGCGTCTCCACTCGAACCGGAATACGGCCAGCTACTACAGAATATCGTGCGGTTGGTGCAGAATGGATCGGCGACAGGAATGAAGGCTGATCTCCCCCCTTGAGGGGGAGATGTCCGGCAGGACAGAGGGGGGTGCGACGGAGTGCAATCATCTCACCTCCTCGATACTGACGTGCCCTCTCCCGATTGCCTACGCAAACCCCTCGCCCCAGAGGGGCGAGGAACCAAGGTCAGGCTTAGGCGAAGGGCTGGTCGTTCTCACCTTCGCGGATGCGGGTAGGCAAGCCGATCTTGCCGAGCAGATCGAGGAACGGCCGCGGCGGCAATTCCTCGACATTGGCCATGGTCTTGACGTCCCACTCGCCCGAGGCGATCAGCATCGCTGCGGCAACGGCCGGCACTCCGGCCGTGTAGGAAATACCCTGGCTGCCGACCTCCTCATAGGCTTCCCTGTGGTCGGCGACGTTGTAGATGAGGACCTCGCGCTCCTTGCCGTCCTTCACACCCTTGACCAGGTCGCCGATGCAGGTCTTGCCCGTATAGTCGGGCGCCAGCGAAGACGGATCGGGCAGGACCGCCTTGACCACCTTGAGCGGCACGACTTCCTGTCCCTCCGCCGTCTTGATCGGCTGCTCGGACAGAAGGCCGAGATTCTTCAGCACCGTGAAGACACTGACGTAGTGGTCGCCAAAGCCCATCCAGAAGCGGACGGTGGGCACGTCGAGGTTATGCGCCAGCGAATGGATCTCGTCGTGCCCGGTCATGTAGGTCGTGCTGTTGCCCACGACGGGCAGATCCCACTCCTTACGGATTTCGAACATCTTGTTCGTCACCCACTTGCTATCCTGCCAGGACCAGACCTGCCCGGTAAACTCGCGGAAATTGATCTCGGGATCGAAATTGGTGGCGAAATAGCGGCCATGGCTGCCGGCATTGACGTCGATGATGTCGATGGTGTCGATCCGATCGAAATAATCGTCTGCCGCGAGCTTTGCATAGGCATTGACCACACCGGGATCGAAACCTGCGCCAAGGATGGCCGTGACGCCAGCCTTCTTGCACTCTTCCTTCCGCTTCCACTCATAGTTGGCATACCACGGCGGCGTCTCGCAGATCTTCAGCGGGTCCTCATGGATGGCGGTGTCGATATAGGCGGCCCCTGTCTCGATACAGGCCGAGAGCACGGACATATTGACGAAGGGAGAGCCGACATTGATGACGATGCGCGCATCCGTCCGTTCGATCAGCGCCCTGGTTGCCGCCACATCCATCGCGTCGAGTGCATGGGCCTCGATGACGCCCTCGGCCTTCAGGCTCTTTTTCTCGTGCACCGAAGCGACGATCTCATGGCATTTTTCCACAGTACGCGAGGCAATGTGGATATCGCCGAATACATCGTTGTTTTGCGCGCATTTATGCGCCACGACCTGCGCCACACCGCCGGCGCCGATAATGAGCACGTTTTTCTTCATTCGCTGACAAGCATCCTTCTTCTGATGGGTGACAGTTCCAGTGCCCTAAGACAGGCTCTGCTCGTAGTCCGCATAGGTGAATTCGCGGACGAGGTTGACCGATCCGTCAAGTTCGCGGATCGCGATGGCCGGCATTTTCACGCCATTGAACCAGTTCTTCTTGACCATAGTATAACCGGCAGCGTCCTGGATCGAAATCCGGTCGCCGACCTTCACTTCCTGCTCGAAGCGGAACGTGCCGAAAATATCGCCGGCAAGGCACGACTTGCCGCACACCATCACCTCATGCGGGCCGGTATCGGGCTCCATCCGCGCGCTCTCGCGATAGATCAAGAGGTCGAGCATATGCGCCTCGATCGAGCTATCGACTATGGCCAGATGCTTGCCGTTGAACAGCGTGTCAAGAACGGTCACTTCCAGCGTCGTGCTTTTGGTGATCGAGGCTTCGCCGGGCTCGAGATAGACCTGGACGCCATAGCGGCCGGCAAACTCCTTGAGTCGTTCGGCAAACGCATCCAGCGGATAGTCCCTGCCAGTAAAATGGATTCCGCCACCGAGGCTGACCCATTCAGCCCGCTGGAGCAGTGTGCCGAACCTGTCCTCGATCTGCGAGAGCATGCGGTCAAACAGGCCGAAATCGGAATTCTCGCAATTGTTATGGATCATGAAGCCGCTGATGCGGTCCATGACGGCCTCGACGCGCGCCACGTCCCATTCGCCCAGACGGCTGAACGGGCGGGCCGGGTCGGCCAGGTCGAAGGTGGAGGAACTGACCTGCGGGTTGAGCCGAAGTCCGCGAACGATGCCAGACGCCTTGTCTGCGAAACGTTCCAACTGGCCGATGGAATTGAAGATGATCTTGTCAGCGTAGGAAATGACCTCGTCAATCTCGTTGTCGGCATAGGCGACACTGTAGGCATGGGTCTCGCCGCCGAACTTCTCGCGGCCAAGGCGCACCTCGTAGAGCGAGGACGAGGTGGTACCGTCCATATGGTCGCGCATGGTCTCGAAAGCCGACCAGGTCGCGAAGCATTTCAGCGCCAGCAATGCCTTTGCGCCCGATTTCTCACGCAAATAGGCGATTTTCTCCATGTTTTGCAGGAGTTTCGCCTTGTCGATCAGATAATAGGGTGTCGCAAGTTCGGTCATCGGCTCGGCGTCGTTACAAGGTCGGGAACGGGCCTTATAGGCGACGTGGCCAAAATGGCAAATCCGGCGGGTCCAAAGGCCGCCGCAAGATGACCATGAAATCTGTCAGTAACTGACCGGCGCTAAACCAACTCGACCTCGACAACGCCGGGCACTGCCTGCATGGCCGACGCGATCTGCTGCGAAATACGGTAGCGGTCGGGCAGGCCGATCTCCACCTCGCCCTGCGCGCCGTCCTTGATGACGACGATGCTGACCTGGCCCTCGCCGCGCTGGCCAAGCTGCGACTGCAATGCGGCGACGGGGCTGTCATTGCGAACGAAGATGCGCAGGTGCTTCTGGACCTGGCTGGCCGCATCGTCGAGGGACTTCACGGCCTGGATACGCAGATTGATACCCTCGGGCCGATCCTCGGCGGCGACCTCGATGACCACCGACTTGCCAGCTTCCAGCAGGTCGCGATACTGCGCCAGCGTTTCGGAAAACATCACGGCCTCGAACTGGCCGGTGGTATCCGAAAACATCACCACGCCCATCTTGTTGCCGGTGCGCGTCTTGCGCTCCTGCTTGGCGGTGACGGTGCCGGCGAGCCGGCCGGCGGTGGCACCACGCTTGACCGCTGCGGAAAACTCCGCCCAATTCTGCACCCGCATCTTTTCCAGCGCGGATTTGTATTCATCCAGAGGATGGGCGGAGAGATAGAAGCCGACCACCTGGAACTCGCGGTGCAGCCGGTCGGCCGGCAGCCACGGCTCGGCAGCCGGCAGGTGCAGGGTTTGCGCCTGTCCGCTGAAAGCGCTGCCGAAAATATCGACCTGGCCGGAGGCGGCATTCTCCTGCGCGCGCGCCGCCATGCCCATCATGCGTTCCACGCCGGCCATCAGGGCGGCACGGTCATGGCCGAAGCAGTCGAAGGCGCCCGCCATGATCAGGCTTTCAAAGACACGCTTGCCGACGATGCGCGGGTCGATGCGCTCGCAGAAATCGGCAAGGCTGGCAAAGGGCTTTTCGGCACGCTTGGTGACGATATGCTCGACTGCAGCATCGCCCACGCCCTTCAGCGCCGCCAGCGAATAGAAGATGCGGTTCTCACCGACCTCGAAGTCGCGGAACGAGGTCATGACAGACGGCGCGACGACATCGATACCGAGCCGCAGCGCATCCTGGCGGAAATCGGCGAGCTTGTCGGTATTGCCCATATCGAGCGTCATCGAGGCAGCAAGGAACTCGACCGGATAGTGGGCCTTGAGATAGGCGGTCTGGTAGGACACGACGGCATAGGCGGCAGCGTGCGACTTGTTGAAGCCGTAGTCGGCAAACTTCGCCAGAAGATCGAAGATGAAGTCGGCCTGCGGCTTGGACACGCCTCGCTCGACTGCACCGGAGACGAAGCGCTCGCGCTGCTTGTCCATCTCGGCGCGGATCTTCTTGCCCATGGCACGGCGCAGCAGATCTGCTTCGCCAAGCGAGTAGCCGGCAAGCTCCTGCGCGATCTGCATCACCTGCTCCTGGTAGACGATGACGCCCTGCGTCTCCTTCACCAGATGGTCGATCTTGGGATGGATGGAGGCGATCTCCTCCTCGCCGTGCTTGCGCGCGTTATAGGTGGGGATATTCTCCATCGGGCCGGGCCGGTAGAGGGCCACCAGCGCGATCACATCCTCGATGCGGTCGGGCTTCATGCCCACCAGAGCCTTGCGCATGCCGGCGCTTTCAACCTGGAAGATGCCGACGGTTTCACCGCGCGACAGCATGGCGTAGGTCTTTTCGTCATCGAGCGGGATATGCGCCAGGTCGATGTCGATGCCGCGCCGACGGATGAGGCGCACGGCCTTGTCCAGCACCGTCAGCGTCTTCAGGCCGAGGAAGTCGAACTTCACCAGCCCGGCCTCCTCCACCATCTTCATGTTGAACTGCGTGACCGGCATGTCGGAGCGGGGGTCGCGATACATCGGCACCAACTCGGACAGTGGCCTGTCGCCGATCACGATGCCGGCGGCGTGGGTGGAGGCATGGCGGTAAAGCCCCTCCAGCTTCTGCGCCATGTCGAGCAGGGTCTGGACGGCCGGCTCCTTCTCGACCTCCTCGGCAAAGCGCGGCTCACCCTCGATCGCTTGGGGAAGCGACACCGGGTGCGCCGGGTTCTGCGGCACCATCTTGCACAGCCGGTCGACCTGGCCATAGGGCATCTGCAGCACGCGCCCGACATCGCGCAGCACGGCACGCGCCTGCAGCGTTCCGAAGGTGATGATCTGGCCGACCTGATCGCGCCCGTAGCGGCTTTGCACGTAGCGGATCACTTCCTCGCGCCGGTCCTGGCAGAAGTCGATGTCGAAGTCCGGCATCGACACGCGGTCGGGGTTGAGGAAGCGCTCGAACAGCAGCGAAAAGCGCAGCGGGTCGATGTCGGTGATGGTGAGCGCATAGGCGACCAGCGAGCCGGCACCGGAGCCACGCCCGGGACCGACCGGGATGTCATGCGCCTTGGCCCATTTGATGAAGTCCGAAACGATGAGGAAGTAGCCGGGAAACTTCATGCGCTCGATGATGCCGAGCTCATATTCCAGCCGCTCGCGATACTGTTCCTCGGTAAAGCCTTCGGAGAGCCCGGCTGTATCGAAACGGTGCTGGAGGCCTTCGCGCGCCTGCCGCCGCAGTTCCTCTGCCTCCGCCTTCTGGGCCGCTTCTGGGTCGGCGGCATCGCCGGTGAAATGCGGCAGGATCGGCTTGCGCTTCTGCGGATAGTAGGAGCAGCGCATGGCAATCTCTACCGTATTGTCGAGCGCCTCGGGAATATCGGCGAAAAGCGCGACCATTTCGGCCTGGCTTTTCAGGTAATTGTCGGGCGACAGGCGGCGGCGCTCATCTGAAGCAATCACCGAGCCCTCAGCGATGGCAATCAGCGCATCATGGGCTTCATAGTCTTCACGGGTGGGAAAGAACGCCTCGTTTGTCGCCACCAGCGGCAGGCCATGGCGGTAGGCCAGTTCGATGCTCGCGGCCTCGATCGCGCGGTCATAGCCGTCAAGCCGCTCCAGTTCGACATAAAGCCGGTCGCCGAACAGAGACTGAAGCGTCAGAAGCCGGCTTTCGGCGAGTTCCGCATGCCCGGTCTTCAAGGCTGTGCCGATGGGGCCATGCGGACCGCCGGTCAGGCAGATCAGCCCCCGGGAAAGCGCAGCCAGGCCGTCGGTCGTCATATGCACCGGCTCGCCAGGCGGCGTCTCCAGATAGCTACGGCTGACGAGCCGCACGAGATTGGCATAGCCCTCCTGCGTGGCGGCAATCAGCACGAGGGGATGAAGTTCCGGTCCTTGCCGGCGATGGCCGTTACCGCGCGAGGAATCGTTTGCCTCGCCGGTAAAGCAGAGGCTGGCCTGGCAGCCGATCAGCGGCTGGATGCCGTCCTTGGTGGTCTTCTGGGAAAATTCGAGGGCACCGAAAAGATTGTTGGTGTCGGTGATGGCAATCGCCGGCGCGGTATCCTTGACGGCATGGGCAATGATCTTGGTTACAGGCAGCGCACCTTCCAGTAGTGAATAGGCCGAATGGACACGCAAATGGATGAATTTGCGTGCTGCGTTTCCTTCGCCTGTCACAGCACCATCTGCCGGCGCAAGCCTGTTCATAATCCCAAAATCCTTCGCTCGGCTGGTGCCGCAGGAGACTCGCCAAGGTGATTTGCGAGACTCGCCGCTGCTCGACCCATTCTCGGGAAATGGACAGTGCGCGTCCAGAGCGCAGAGAGCTTGTCTCCAGCTATTTGCTCGCTATCGGCGTTTCCACTGAATTTAACCCAGATCGAGGAAGGGAACCGGGACGCTGCAAAAACGCAGTGCCCCGCTCCCTCAGCAATTGGCGACCGCCACCCTTTCCGTCACGCGAATTCCATGATCACCGCATCGACGGCGAGGCTGTCGCCAGGCTTGGCGTTGATGGCCTCGACGACGAGATCACGTTCGGCGCGCAGCACGTTTTCCATCTTCATCGCCTCGACCACGGCAAGCGTTTCGCCGGCCTTCACCTCCTGGCCTACGATGACGGCGATGGAAACCACCAGCCCAGGCATGGGGCATAGAAGCAGCTTGGAGGTATCGGGTGCCGCCTTCACCGGCATCAGGCGGTCGAGTTCGGCCGTGCGCGGCAGCATGGTGCGTGCGGTGACCGACATGCCCTTCCAGGCGATGCGAATGCCATTATCCAACGGCCTGATCTGCGCCGAGACATGGCGGCCCCCGACAGTGCCATGCCAGACAGGCTCGCCCGGCCGCCAGTCGGACGCGACAGTCACAGAGGCGGCTCCGTCTATCGCAAGATCGAGTTCCAGCGGGATCGACACCATGCCCTCACCGATGGAGACCGGGATATAGGCATCGCCAAGCTTCACCACCCAATCAGGTTTGAGCACGCCGGAATGCGGCGCCAGCCGTCCCGTCAACCGGTCGAGCCGGTCACGCCGCAACAGTTCGACCACGGTGGCAATGGCGGCGAAAATCTTCCGGTCCTTCGCAGAGGGTTCGATCGTATCGAAACCGTCGGGATATTCCTCGGCGATGAAACCAGTGGAAAGGCGGCCCTCGCGCCAGCGCGGATGCTGCATCAGCGAGGCGAGGAAAGGGATGTTGTGCTCGATGCCGTCGACCACGAAATTGTCGAGCGCGTCCGACATGGCGTCGATCGCCTCCATACGCGACGGCGCCCAGGTACACAGCTTTGCGATCATCGGATCGTAAAACATCGAGATTTCGGAGCCTTCACTCACTCCGGTGTCGTTGCGGATGATGACATCGCTATGCCTTCCCTCGGCCGGCGGCTGATAGCGGGTGAGCCGGCCGATGGAAGGCAGGAAGTTGCGATAGGGGTCCTCGGCATAGAGCCGGCTTTCCACCGCCCAGCCGTTGAGCTTCACGTCGCTCTGCCTGATGGCAAGCTTCTCGCCGGCGGCGACGCGGATCATCTGCTCGACCAGGTCGACGCCGGTGATCAGTTCCGTCACCGGATGCTCGACCTGCAAACGCGTATTCATTTCAAGGAAATAGAAGTTCTTGTTCGTATCGACTATGAACTCGACCGTACCGGCGCTCTGATAGTCGACAGCCTTGGCAAGCGCCACGGCCTGCTCGCCCATGGCGCGGCGCGTCTTTTCATCGAGAAAAGGCGACGGCGCCTCCTCCACGACCTTCTGGTTGCGGCGCTGGATCGAGCATTCGCGCTCGCCCAGATAGATGCAATTGCCATGCGCATCGGCCAGCACCTGGATTTCGATATGGCGCGGATCGACGATGAATTTTTCGATGAAGACGCGGTCATCGCCGAAGGAACTCTTCGCCTCGGAGCGCGCACGGTCGAATCCGTCGCGAACCTCCTCGCGCGACCAGGCAATACGCATGCCCTTGCCACCGCCACCGGCGGAAGCCTTGATCATGACCGGATAGCCGATCTCGCCTGCAATCTTTTCGGCGTGCTCGGCGTTCTCGATCTCGCCAAGGAAGCCGGGCACGGTGTTGACCTTGGCGGCGTTGGCAAATTTCTTGGATTCGATCTTGTCACCCATGGCGCGGATGGCCTTGGGTTTGGGACCGATGAAGACGATGCCCTGCTTTTCGAGATCTTCACAGAAGCTGGCGCGCTCGGAAAGAAAGCCGTAGCCCGGATGGACAGCCTCGGCGCCGGTCTGCTGGCACGCCTCGATGATCTTTTCGGCTACGAGATAGCTTTGCGCGGCAGCGGGCGGCCCGATATGCACGGCGTCATCGGCCATTTCGACATGCATGGCATTGCGGTCGGCATCCGAATAGACAGCTATGGTCGCAATGCCCATCCGGCGCGCGGTCTTGATGACGCGACACGCTATCTCGCCACGGTTGGCGATCAGTATCTTCTTGAACATGAAAGCGACTTCCCTCCGGTAATGATCTCTTTTATGGAGTTCGCCGACTTCGCTCAAGACAGCCGTCAAACTTTCAAAATAAGCGTTCCCGCCCTCTGGACTCGCCGCGCAAGAGGATCATGTGACCAAATGCTCCATACTTTGGTCCGGGCTTGATAGCTCGCGCCAAACCTGAAAGTTTGGCCCCGATTTTTTGCAAGGAGTTCAACGATGAAAACGCGTGCTGCGGTTGCCGTTGGGGCGGGCAAGCCTCTGGAGATCATGGAGGTTGACCTGGAGGGGCCGCGCGCGGGCGAGGTGCTGGTCGAGGTCAAGGCGACAGGCATCTGCCACACCG
>JBARWP010000259.1:0-11627 GCA_049646905.1 Pseudaminobacter sp.
CTCGCAAAACCGCCACGAATGCAGGAAACCCCCGCTCGGGCTACGCCCTCCCGGCGGTCTCCTGCATTCGCAAACCGTGGCCGACTATTACTCCGGCGCGTGGCCTGGTTTTGCTCCGCCGTTGACACGGGTCCTCCCGGCACCCTGGATGCAACACGGGGCGGCGCAGCGCAGTGTGCCAGCAGCTACGAGTATTAATTCCCACATCCTACCTCGAAGCCGGTCGGCGAATGCGGCCGTCCCGGACAGCCCCGGGACGAGGTCACTATCGGCGGTGAGGCTAACAGGTCGGAATGGCGGCCGGATTAAGTGATCATTTGGCCCTCAAATCCGACACACGTGGCCACACACGCGCGTATCGCAACTTGTCGGGTGCGGACCTGATATCGCGATGCTACACGGTCAGAAAGCGCCGCGAGCCGTTCTACTCTTCAGCCGCGCATGGCGGCGCGCTTCCTCGTCTTTGCCGCAAACCTGAGTTGATCCATGAGCGGGCCTCCTTGAATCAATCGGCAGATTTCGCTCTTGGGGGGTCGGAAGAGGATTGGACAGGTTCGGGAACGGCTTTGGGAGAGCTACCATTTGATAGCGTCCGTGGACGATGGTGCAGGCCTTCACCCATGCTTGAGGAGTGGCTTGCGCACCGGTAGAATGCCGCCGAACCGTCAGCTTCAGGTCGCAGGTCTTCTGCGACGGAGATTCAGGTGGGCGTGGACCTTGTGGACCACCAAAGCTCGCAGTTGCGGCGACGGTCGGAGGCACCGGCCAGATCTAAGTCGCTTGAATGCAAGGCGACTAGAGATCCAACACTAGGGTATCGGATTTAGCGCCGCCGCAGCAGATCATCATGGTGTCGTTCGCGGCCCGCTCCTTCTCGGTCAGGATGGCATCGTGATGCTCCGGAATCCCCGACAAGACCGGCGTCTCGCAAGCGCCGCAGATTCCTTCCTCGCACGAGAAAGCCACATCCAGACCCGCCTGGCGCAAGACCTGAAGGATAGTCTGCCCCTCCGGCACCACGTACTCTCTGTTGCTGCGCGCCAGCCGAACTTTGAAGCCACCTGAGGGCTTCGCTACGTCCTTCGCGGCGAAGTACTCCACGTGAACCCGGTCGGACGGCCATTCCCTCGTCGCCTCTTCGAAGGCGGCGAGCATCGGCAACGGCCCGCAGCAATAGAGATGCGCCCCGGTTGGCGCGTCGCGAACGATGCTTCCGAGATCGAGGAACCTGCCGCCTGCCTCGTCGTCCAAGTGAAGGTGCACGTTCGCAGCCGGCTTCATCAGTTCCAATGCTGGCATCTCCTCGCGGGTGCGGCAAGCGTAGTAGAGGCTCCAGGGTCTGCCTGCGGTAGATAGTCGGCGCATCATGGCGTGGACAGGCGTGATTCCGATCCCTCCGGCGATGAAGATCGATTCGGCCGCCGACTCGTCCAAGGGGAAGTTGTTCCGCGGTTTCCCGATCGAAACGATGCTGCCGACCTTCATCTGGTCAAACAGGAAGCTCGACCCGCCGCGGCTATTCGCTTCTCGCTTGACAGCAACTGTGTAGCACGACGGCGCATCCCCCGTCTCCACCAGCGAATACTGCCTTACCATTCCGTTGGCCAGATGAAGATCGATATGGGCTCCGGGTGTGGTCGATGGCAGCGGCGAAGCATCCGGCTTGGCGAATTCAAACATGCGGATGTCGCGGGCCGCGTAGCGGATCGCCGTCAGCCTGGCCTCGATCATCGTATCGCCTCTGGAGTTCATCCTGCCCTCAGCAATTATCACTATTTGATACAAGAAACATATATTGACACTATGGTTATTTCCTGCAAGCCTGAAGCTGTCAACAGGTCGAGTCTTTTTGGGGGGCAGATGAACGGATACGTCGAGGGTGATCGCGGTGCTGCGGGCGGAGGCGCGGGTGTCGTGTCGCACCGGCCCGACAGGGGTCTTGAATTCTACAAGCGCATCCATTTCATCCGGGCCTTCGAACAGCGCGTCTGGGATCTGAGCGCGGAAAAGCCGTCACTCGTTGCGGGCTCTACTCATTTGTGCGCTGGTCAGGAAGCCGTCCCCGTGGGCGCTGCAGCGGCGCTGGAGGAGCGGGACCGAGTCGTCGCGACCTATCGCGGTCACGGCTGGGCACTTGAGTTCGGCGTAACCCCATACGAACTGCTGGCGGAGATTTGCCACAAGGCCGATGGCGTCAACGGCGGGCGTGCGGGTTCGCCACTGGTTATGGCGCCCCGCTCCGGTTTCATCGGCGAGAATTCTATCGTTGGCGCAGGCTGCCCCGTTGCCACCGGCGTCGCCATGGCGCAGCTGCATCGCGGCGACGGTGGCGTCACGGTGGTCACGATCGGTGATGGAGCGACCAGTCAAGGTTCGGTCCATGAAGCAATGGTCTTCGCTGTGTCGCGCAAGCTGCCGGTCATCTTCGTTGTCGAGCACAATGGCTGGTCGGAAATGACGCCTACGGAGAGCATCATTCCCCTCGACAACCTGGCCCGTCGGGCACAGGCCTATGGCATGCCAGGGCAAACGATCGACGGTGCCGATCCGTTGGTGGTGCGTGATGCGATGCAGGCAGCGGTCGAAAGGGCACGTCGGGGCGAGGGGCCGATCCTGCTTGAATGCCGGGTATCGCGCCTATGGGGCCACTACAACCGCGACATCGAGCACTACCGTTCGAAGGCCGACAAGGCGGTGGCGGCAGCCCTAGATCCGCTGACGCTTCTGGGGGAGCGGCTTGTTTCAAGCGGGATCTGCACAGTCGATGAGCTGGCAAGCCTGCGTGCGCAGAATGATCGTGAGATTGACGATCTCACAGGACGAGTTCGCGGTGCGGCTGATCCCGACCCGCGTTCGGCCCGGCGCCACATCGTGCAAGAGGCGCTGCGGGTGAAGGTTCGCTCAACAGCAGCAATCGAAGCGCGGGAACTCACTTACATTCAGGCAGTCAACGAGGCCATGCGCCACGCTCTGGCGGCGAGCCCAGACGTGGTGGTCTACGGCGAGGATTGCGGGGGCGCTGGCGGCATCTTCGCCGCCACCCGCTACCTGCAGCGCGACTTCGGACCGGCGCGTGTCTTCGACACCCCTATCGCCGAGAGCGCGATCCTCGGTTCTGCGGTCGGCGCGGCCATGGAGGGTATGCGCCCGGTCGTGGAGATCATGTGGGCAGACTTCATGCTCGTCGCCCTCGACCAGATCGTCAACCAGGCCGCCAACATCCGCTATGTCACCGGCGGCGCGTGCAGCGCACCGCTTGTCATTCGCATGCAGCATGGCGCCACGCCCGGTTCGTGCGCTCAGCACTCCCAGTGCCTCGAGGCGCTGCTGTGCCATGTGCCAGGCTTGAAGGTCGGGCTGCCGGCGGACGCTCAGGACGCCTACTCGATGCTCGTCGCCGCGATCGCCGATCCCGACCCCACGATCATCATCGAGGCCCGCGCCCTTTATCCGGAAAAGATGATTGTGGAAGTGGGCGGTTCGCCTGAACCCGTTGGCGGCGCACGGTGGCGCCGCAGGGGTGGGGACCTGACGCTGGTAGTCTGGAGCACGGCCGTGCCGCTCGCGCTGAAAGCCGCGGATATGCTTTCGGTACGCGGCGTGGAGGCGGGGGTACTCGACCTGCGGTGGCTGTCGCCGATCGACGACGAGGCGATCGCGCAAGCCGTCAAGCAGGGAAGCGGCCGGATCGTGATCGTCCATGAGGCTAACCGGACGGGAGGCATGGGCGCCGAGATAGCCTCCAGGATCATGGAGCGCCACTGGACCGAGATGAAGTCGCCAGTCGAGCGAGTGGCTGCACCGGACACGCGCATGCCTGCCTCGCCGGTGTTGCAGGCGGCCCTCCTGCCCAGCCCAGAGAAGATTGTCGAAGCTGCGTTACGCAGCATTCAGAAAGAAGGGGAATACGCATGAACGCTCAGAACCCCGGCGAAGCACGCGCCAAGCCCATACCCGCAGAGGGTCAGGATGGACTATTCCGTCAGTCCTGGTACCCGATCTGCCTCTCCTCGGAACTGCCGAAGGGCCAGCTTCTCGGTCGCGGCTTTCTCGACGGTCGGGTCGTGGTGTTCCGCGGCGAGGACGGTGCGGCGCGGGTGATGAGCGCTTACTGTCCGCATGTCGGCGCCGATCTCGGCGTCGGCCAGGTGGTGGGAAACAACGTCCAGTGCGCGTTCCATCATTGGGAATATGATGGGACCGGCCAGTGCGTGAAGACCGGCATCGGTGACCCGCCGCCGCGCCGCGCCCAGCTGTTCAGGTTTCCGACCATCGAGCGCTGGGGAATCATATGGGCGTTCAACGGAATCGAGCCGCTCTTCGAGCTGCCGATCATGGAATATCCCGAAGATGAAATGCACATCTTCAACTACACGCTTCCCGAGCCTCTCAATTGCGACCCTTGGGTGTTTGCCGCGAACACTCCGGACATGCAGCATCTGAAGGTGGTGCACAAGGTCCAGTTCAACATCGAGGACCCGCACGATCTCGTCGAATGGGACGAATTCGGACTGAAATACCGTGTTCAGGCTCGCCACCAGGGTGGCGTGGACATCGACTGGACGCTCAGGATTCGAGGCTCCAGCTTCTTCTGCCGGACCGGCACCTACAAGGACTATTGGTGCGCGGCAGTGACCGGTTTCGGCATTCCCCGCCCGGGGGTCCACACGATTTTCGGTGCGACCATTGTCCTGAAGGGCAAGCATCAGGAGGCGCAGATGGCGGAGATGAAGGCGATGTCGCAGCGCACGATCGAAGAGGACAAGGACATCCTCAATACGATCCACTACCGGCAAGGCTACTTCACGCAGGCTGACCGCACGCTGTCGAAATACCTGTCGATCGTGCGCGACTTCCCTCGCGCGCATCCGTCTGCCGGGTTCATCAATTGACCGGTGGGAAAGACGAAGGGGCTGAAGCCATGACCATCATCCACAACCCGCAAGTCTTGGGCGTGCCGCCAAGCTACAGCCATGGCATCGAGGTCCCCACCGGAGCGCGCACGCTCTACACGGCTGGCCAGGTCGGCTGGGACACCAACGGCAACATAGAGGACGGTATCGCCGCGCAGACGAAGCTGGCGTTCGCGAATCTCAGAAGCGTGCTGCAGAGCGCCGGGATGGATCTGGAGAACATCGTCAAGACGACGATCTACCTTACCAACCTTGCCGACTACCCGGAATACGCCAGGGTCCGCAGCGAGATACTCGGAACCACCAAGCCTGCCTCCACGCTGGTTGTGGTCAAGCAGCTAGTGAAGCCGGAACTCCTGGTGGAGATCGAGGCGATTGCCGTGGCCGAGTGAAGGCCGGTGGCACTCGTGCCGTCGGCTAATTCAAGACCTGGAGCCGTCGGTGTTGGCTCCGACATAACAACGAAGACAAGCAATCGGGGGGAATCATGATGTCGAACGTGAGCAGAATTCTCGGAACAATGGCAGTGGCGTCGACGCTGCTGGCAGGCGCCGTATTCCAGGCGCAGGCCCAGACCATAGTGACATACGCCGGCTGGGGCGGGCATACGTCGGAGTCGGTCCTGACCGGCCTCTTCGCAGATGCCGAGAAGCTGGGCGTCAATGTGCGCGACGAACTCAGCGGCGGCTGGTCGGGCATCAAGGCCCATCTCGTGTCGGGAGCGCCGGGATGGGACATCGCCGATATCGGATTTGCGCGCTGCGAGGAGGCTTCGCAAGCCGGTCTGCTCCTGCCGATCGACTATTCCATCATCGACAAGTCCAAGATACCTGCGGCGCTCGCCCAGGAGAACTACATCGGGACCTACACGTTCTCCTACGGCCTTGCCTACCAGAAGAGCAATTATGACGAGGCTCCGCAAACCTGGGCCGACTTCTGGGATGTGCAGAAGTTTCCCGGCCGCCGCAGCATGAACGCCCAGGGGCTTTACGCACTCGAGGCTGCGCTCCTTGCCGACGGGGTGAAGCCCGAGGATGTCTATGCAACGCTCAAGACATCAGACGGTGTCGACAGGGCCTTCAAGAAGCTGGAAGAGCTTAAGCCTGCGGTTGCCGTGTGGTGGCGCTCGCCGGCAGATGCCATGCAGTTGATGCGTGACGGCGAGGTCGACATGGCCGTGTTCCCCAACGGGCGCGCGATGACGTTGGCTTTGGACGGCATCGAGGTGGGCTTTCAGTGGAACCAGGCTTTCCTGGACATGACTGGCTGGCTCCTGCCTAAGAACGCGCCCAATGCGGAAGCGGCCATGAAGCTGATCGACTCCGCGCTCGACCCGGTCAACCAGGCGACCTTCGCGGTGAAGAGCGGCTACGGGCCGGCTAATCCCAAGGCTTTCGACACGGGCATCATTCCGGCAGATCTGATGGCCTGGATGCCGACCGCCCCGGAGAACCTGGCAAAGCAGGTGCTCGTCGATCCGACCTGGTATGCGTCCGATGCCGCCCGGGCGGCCTACGAGCGCTTCAGCAAATTCATCCAGTAAGAGGTAACCCGAGGGTGAACCAGGTAGTGCCTTTTCGCAGCCTGCCCGCCTTGGAGCGGCCGGAGGTCGAATTGACCCCGGCCGCCGGCCGGGATCCGCTCAGCATCGATGTTTCGGCGATCAGCAAGTCATACGAGGTCTTTAGAGCTCTCGATGGCGTCTCTCTGCACGTACCCGCAGGCCAATTCGTGACCCTGCTCGGCCCGTCCGGCTCCGGAAAGACGACGCTGCTCAACATCATTGCCGGTTTCGTGCGTCCCGATCACGGCCGTGTGCGGTTTGGCGATGAAGACGTCACGCTGCGTCCCGTGAACCGGCGAGGCCTGGGCATGGTTTTCCAGAACTATGCCCTGTTTCCGCACATGACGGTCGGCGAGAACGTCGCGTTTCCGCTCAAGGTGCGTCGCGTCGGCAAGGAGGAAATCGGGCAGCGGGTCGAGGAGGTGCTCAGGCTGGTCCAGCTCGAGCATCTGGCCGGGCGCTCGGTCACTGCGCTTTCGGGCGGTCAACGCCAACGCGTTGCGCTGGCCCGCGCGGTGGTGTTCTCGCCGCAGATCGTGCTGATGGACGAGCCCCTATCGGCGCTGGACAAGAATCTACGCGAGGAAATGCAGGTCGAGATCAGACAGCTGCACAAGAAGATCGGCGCGACGACGGTCTATGTCACACATGATCAGCGCGAGGCGTTGACGATGAGCGACCGCATTGCGGTCATGAACAAGGGCCACATCGTTCAGTTTGGCACGCCGGAGGAAGTTTACAACACTCCGAACTCGGCGTTCGCGGCGCAGTTCATCGGAGAGACTACACTATTGCCCGGCACGGCCGTCGATCAGGGAACGATCGTCTGCAACGATTGCCGGATCCGCTCGGCCAGGCCGCTGCCGGTCGGGCGCGAACTGGCGGTCGCGCTTCGCGCCGAGCGTCTCCTGTTGCCGCAAGAATGCGGCAAGCACGTCAATCGCATACCGGCGCGGATAGCGGACGTCATCTACCAGGGCGACAGCATGCTGGTGCTTGCCGATGTAGGGGGCGGTCAGCGCCTGTCGATCCGCCGCTCGCTGCGCGTCGGACTTGGGGGGTCCGTTCCGGCCACCGGAGAAAAGTTGATGCTCGGAATCGATCCCGAGGACGTAATTGTGGTTCCAAGAACGTGAGGGAGCAGAAGATGGAAAATGTGATCGCCGAGGCGCCGGTTGCCCGCTGGCAGCCGGTTCGGGCGGAAGGTGAGAATGGTCAGTTCAGTCAGTCATGGTTCCCGGTTGCTCTTTCTAGCGAAGTCGCGTCGGGCCAGGTGATAGGGCGGGATTTCCTGGACGGACGGATCGTCATATTCCGCGGCTCCGACGGCATCGTCCGGGTGATGAGCGCGTATTGCCCTCATGTAGGCGCCGATCTGTCGGTCGGTCAGGTGGTGGGTGACCGCATCCAGTGCGCCTTCCATCACTGGGAATACGACGTTACCGGCAAATGCGTGAAGACCGGGATAGGCGATGCGCCGCCGAAGCGCGCCTGCCTCTTCGTTTTTCCGAGCAGCGAACGCTTCGGCATCATTTGGGCCTTCAACGGTGAGAAACCGTTGTTCGAGCTTCCGGGACTGCCATATCCGGACAGTGATCTGCTGATGTCGACATACAAGGCGGACGAGCCGTTCAATTGCGATCCGTGGGTCTTTGCAGCGAACACGCCCGACATGCAGCACCTGAAGGTTGTGCACAAGGTCAAGTTCGAGGTCGAAGATCCGCATGACCTCGTCAAGTGGCACGACTTCGGACTCGAGTTCAGCTATGCCGGCGTCCATCAGGGCGACGTCCCGATGAAGAACACGGCCGGCATTTTAGGTACGAGCGTATTCTACCGGTGGGGGCAGTACGGCAGCTTCTGGAGAGCCGGTGTGGTCGGTTTCGGTCTGCCGAGGCCGGGTCAGCACGAAGTCTATGCGTGCCAGGCCGTCCTGCGCGGGCCGGGCGCAGAGGAGAACCTAGCCGAGACGATCCGGGTCAGCCGACGCACCGTGCTGGAGGACAAGGACATCCTCAACACCATCCGCTATCGGCAGGGCGTGATGACCCGCGGCGATACGAGCCTGTCGCGCTTCCTCAAGTATGTGCGCGAATACCCCTGCGCCCATCCGTCGGCAGATTTCATCAAATGACGCAGGTCGTCCTTCACAGCGACCTCCCCGTCGACTTCGGTGACCGCGAGATACGGCAGGATGCAAGGCGCGAGCAGTTCATGCTCGTTTTCCTCAGCCTGCCGGCTCTGGCGGTCATGGGTGCGTTGCTCTTCGTGCCGCTGGCCTGGCTGGTGGGACTGTCTTTCATCGACGAGCAAGGCGGCTTGACGATGACGAACTATTCGCGCCTGTTCATCGATGGATCGCTGTTCAAGAGCCTGACCCTCACGCTGCAACTCGCGTTTGGCGTCACCTTCATCTGCGCTCTAGTCGGCTATGTCCTGGCCTACGCGATAACGCTGATGCCCAGGTGGCTGCAGACGATCAGTCTGGCGCTGGTGGCGCTGCCGTTCTGGACGAGTGCCTTGGTACGAACATATGCTTGGCTCGTTCTGCTGCAGCGCAAAGGCGTGATTAACAAGCTTCTCGTTGGCTCCGATCTGGTTGCCGAACCGCTCCACCTCGTCCACAACCTGATGGGCACAATGATAGGCATGGTACATATTATGCTGCCCTTCATGGTGTTCCCCCTCTATGCGGCGATGCAGCGTATAGATGCCGATCTCATGCGCGCCTCTCTCGGTTTGGGCGCTTCCGTCTTCTATTCCTTCCGACGCGTGTACCTGCCCCAGTCCTTGCCCGGTCTCGCCGCGGGAATCGTCCTCGTCTTCGTGCTCAGCCTCGGCTTCTACATAACGCCGGCAATCCTCGGGGGCGGTCGTGTGATGGTCATCGCGATGATTATCGAACGCGATGTCAACCTTCACCTGAACTGGGGTCCGGCAAGTGCCATCGCCGTATTATTTCTCGTTTCAGTGGTTGGGTTATTCGCCGTCATCGGGCGATTTCTTTCGATCGAGCGGATCTTTCAGGGGCGTGCCTGATGCAGCAGCTGATTTCCCTTCGCAGTCGTATTGGTCTCTATGTCCTGGCATTCTTAATACTGCTGTTTTTGGTGCTGCCGGTCTTCGTCGTTATGCCGATGGCGTTCTCAAGTTCGCGCTATCTTGATTTTCCGCCTCCGGGTTGGTCGTTGCGCTGGTTCGAGCGGTTCTTCACAAAGGCAGATTGGTACGAGTCGATGCTGGTCAGCCTAAAGGTCGCGCTCGCCACAGTACTGATCAGCACTCCGATCGGAATTGCTGCTGCCTATGCAATCCATTGCGGCGAGTATCGGCTCTTCAGATGGATCAGGAATGCGCTCCTACTGCCGCTGATCGTGCCCAATGTCATTCTCGCGATCGGCATCTTTTACATCTATGTGCGCATCGGCTGGCTCGGTGACTTCGCGAGCCTCGTGCTGGCCCACACGATGCTGGCGGTGCCGTTCGTGGTGACCACAGGTCTATCGGGGCTACGTTCGTTCGACATGAACCAGGAAATGGTGGCGCGCAGCCTGGGGTGCAGCCGTCTCGGCGCTTTCCTTCGCGTAACGCTCCCCCAGATAAAGGGCAGCGTTATGTCTGGGATGTTGTTTGCCTTCGTAACGTCACTTGACGAAGTGGTGTTGGGGTTGTTCATAGCGGTCGGCCACAATACGACTGTGACCAAGGTGATGTTTGGATCGCTGCGCGACGAGATCGATCCGACAGTCGCTGCGGTAAGTTCCCTGTTGGTAATAGGCAGCCTTACGATCGCCGTGGTCACGATGCTGATGGGTCGCGGGGGCAAGGCTGGTTCATAGATTCGGGACGAGGGAACCAGATGGAAGCTCACGATTCAGAATTCGCTGTCCGACGGTTGGGAGACGGCCAGGCCTCTCAGGGCGACAAACCTAAGTCCCGTGAACCCCGTGTACAGTCGGTGGCCAAGGCGACCAAGATCCTGTTTGCTGTAGCCCAGAGTAGCGATGGGCTTCGCGCGGTGGATGTCAGCGAAAAGCTCGATCTCCCGCGCCAAGCGACCTACCATCTGGTCCACACGCTGGTCACTTTGGGACTCCTCACCCGCGGCCCGGACCAGAAATATCTGCTCGGGCTCAAGATCGGCATTCTCGCGGAAGCTTTTCCGCGCCACCTGGCGCCTCCCGAGCGTCTGTCGCCCTACCTCAGAGCGATAGCCTACGCCACGGGCGAAACGTGCTATGCGTCGGGCTGGTGGGAAGGTGAAATCACTAACCTGGCAGTGGTTCGCGGCCGCAATGCCAACCAAGCCGCGGAGGTGCCGCACGGGCTTACGACCGACGCCCACGCCCGCGCATCGGGTAAGCTGCTGCTGGCTATGGCGGATGGGCCTATCCGAGAACGCTACCTGACCAGCCATCCCTTGCGGCGCAGAACCGAGGCCACGATCACTGACATGGCCGAACTCTTGCGTGAGTTCGAGCGAATCAAGACCGACGGTTACGCGATCGATAACGAGGAGTACACGCCAGGCCTTTGCTGTATCGCGATGCCGATTGACGATGGGTCGATGCCCTACGCGATCTGCATGTCGGCGCCCGCCGACCAGTTCCAGCAGTCACGCGGCTTCTTCCTCAAGACCATGCGGCAGGTTCTACAAGAATAGCGCTGGCTAGGTGGCATCGATCGATGTGCTCGGTGGATTTCCCCTGCAGGGTCACCTTTTTCTGCAGCTGATGCGTCTCGACAGCACTGGGGTGTACTGTCGTCATTCGCTGGTCTCAGCGTAAAGTCCGCTTTCTGGCGAAAGCAACGTTTGCCTGGACGCGTCAACACCTGACTTGTGGGCACACTGGGACCCATGATCCGCATGTTCTGGTGGTCGCATTTGATGGTATCCCCGTCGAGCGGAGAGCGACAGGCAGGTGAGGATGACGGCCGCAACGGTGAGCATGCCTCCTCACGCCTGAAGATGATATCGGTGTTCATATGGACCTCCATTTGATGGGAGGTCCAGTTGTCGCTTGGCAGTTAATTGTAAGAATGCGGCGGTTTGGTCTAGGCTTGGCATTTAATTGCGAGAATAAAGACGGTCGGATTCTCAAATTAACTGCATTTGAGAAGAGGCCTTCGACCTCCGAGCCCGGGCTATA
>JBARWP010000260.1:0-5593 GCA_049646905.1 Pseudaminobacter sp.
GCTGACGGGTGAGAACCCCAAAAAGAAACTTGCGAAACTTACTAACGATTGTTAGCTTAAACTAGATTGTGATATCAAGAGGATATTCGCGTTATGGCCGGAATGCGGATTTGGGAGAGCCACGGACAATGACGCAGATCTTGCGCGAGCTTCATTATGGGAACCGGTTGGTTCGCTGTTATGCCGGGCGGGATTCCGACCTTTTCAGCCGTTTTCTCAAGGCGTTGCCAGAAGACGGGAGCAAGGCCGCCATCATCACGGAAAATACGCTCATCAGCTATGATCGCCTGCGCGCAATGATCGCCGGCTTTGCAGGCTGCTACCGTGAAAACGGCCTGCGCAAAGGAGATCGGGTCGTCATCTATTCCGGCAATCGGCCAGACTACATCGCCGCCCTCTACGCGGGTTTTGCTACGGGGATAGTCGCGATACCGGTGGACGCGCGCCTGACCCCTGCGGAGGTCGACTTCATCGTCGGTGATTCCGGCGCACGGCTGGTCATGGCCGCGCCGAACCTGATCGCTGCAATGCAGACGGCCCTCTGTCGTGACCGGCTGCTGGCGCTGGATGCGGTTCCCCCGTCGCCTGCCGACAGCCTCCACCCGGTTGCCCTCAATGAGGATGAACCGGCCTTGATCGTCTATACGTCAGGAACCACCGGCAAACCGAAGGGCGCTGTCCTCACTCATCTCGGCATCATCCATTCGTGCCTGCATTTCTGGGACAACGTCGGCCTCACGCAGGACGACGTGATTGGCGTGGTGACGCCCATAACCCACGTCACGGGGCTCATCATGGGTGTTCTGGTTGCGCTGCAGAACGCATCTTCAATGATGCTCATGGAGCGCTTCAAGGCGCGTGATTTTCTCGATTTCGCCGCCCGCAGCCGCATGAGCTGGACCGTTATGGTCCCAGCCATGTATTCCCTTTGCCTGATGGTCGAGGACTTCCACGAATTCGACCTGAGCGCCTGGCGGATTGGCAACTATGGCGGGTCGCCGATGCCGGAAACCGTCATCCGGACGCTGGCGCAGAAAATGCCATGGCTGCAATTGGTGAACGGATACGGCGCGACCGAGACGAGTTCACCCGCCATCATGATCCGTCCGGGCGAAGGCGTCGAACGGGCCTACTCCATCGGCAAGCCGCTTGCCTGCGTGGAAATTGTCGTTGTCGACGACAAGGGCAATGAAGTTCCACAGGGGGACGCCGGCGAATTGTGGATCAAGGGTCCCATGCTGGCTCACGAATATTTCGGCAATCCGGAAGCGACGCAAGCCAATTTCATCGACGGATATTGGCGATCGGGCGACGTGGTCCGCATCGATGAGGACGGATACGTCGTGCTGATGGACCGCATCAAGGATGTGATCAATCGCGGCGGCTACAAGATCTATTCGGCCGAGGTGGAAAACGTCTTGCAAGGCATGCCCGGCGTCGTCGAGGTCGCAGTCGTTCCCAAACGATGCGACGTGCTGGGCGAGCGCGTTCATGCGGTGATCTACAGCACGGATTCGAGCCTCGACCTGGCCTCCCTGCAAGCCTTCTGCGCAGCGCAGCTTGCCGACTACAAGATTCCTGAAACCGCCGATTTCCGGGCGGATCCCCTTCCCAGGGGGCCTTCAGGAAAGATCCAGAAGAAAGAACTCAGATTGATATGATGGAGTTGAATGAATGACTATCCGCTTTGATGGCCGGGTTGCGGTCGTAACCGGCGCCGGAACGGGTCTGGGACGCAGCCACGCGCTGCTGCTTGCCGCCCTCGGCGCAAAAGTCGTGGTCAATGACCCGGCTCCCTCCCGTGACGGCAGTCAACGCCCGGCTGAAACTGTCGTGGACGAGATTCGCGCGGTGGGCGGAGAGGCGATAGCCGATTTTTCGTCGGTGATGGTGCCGGAGCAGGCGGCGCAGATTATCGATCAAGCGATTGCCACCTGGGGGCGGGTGGATATCGTCGTCAACAACGCCGGTTTCGTACGCGACCGCACCTTCGCCAAGATGCCTCTGGAGGACTGGGACTCCGTGGTAGGCGTGCACCTCGATGGAGCCGCCTACGTTACGCATGCGGCCTGGAACCACATGAGGGACGCGGGCTACGGCCGCGTGGTGTTCACCACTTCCAATTCCGGCCTCTACGGGAATTTCGGACAGGCGAACTACGCTGCCGCCAAGGCGGGGCTCGTCGGCCTGATGAACGCATTGAAGGAAGAGGGCTTCAAATACGGCATCCGCGTAAACTGCCTTGCCCCCATGGCCGCGACGGCGATGACGGAAGCCATCTTCACCGGAGAGATGGAGCAGAAGTTCAGCCCGACCGTGCCGAGCGCAGCACTGGCCTATCTCGCCAGCGAGGCTTGCGATCACACGGGCATAATCCTGTCGGCGGCGGGCGGCTTTTATGGCGCGGCGCGGGTTTCGGGTACCGCCGGCGTTTTTCTTCCCGACGGCGTCTCGCCTACACCGGACTTTGTCGCGCGGCATATCGATGCCATTCTATCGGAAGAAGGCGGGAGAAAGACCTTTTCCAACGCGTCCGATGAAATGGCCTATATCAAATCGGCAAGCTGAAGCCTGCCTGGGAGGGGCGGTGCAATCCGCCCCTGTCCCCAGGGAAAGTTGTATAAGGAAAGCCGTATCCGGCCTTTCCTCGCGGCTCAGTTTGCCAAGGTGAAGCCGCCGTCCACATAGAGGATCTGACCGGTCACAAAAGCGGCATTCGGGCTGGTAAGCCATAAAGCCGCCTGCACCGCATCCCCCGGTTCGCAGATGCGTCCCATGGGATAGCGGGACCCATACGCCCGCATCAGCGCGTCATAGGACCCGAACGCCTGCAAATTGATGGGCGTGGCGACGGTTCCGGGCGCAATCGCATTGACCCGGATACCGCGCGGAGCGAGCTCAAGCGCGCATGCCTTGGTGAAGCCTTCAATGGCGAACTTGGAAGCAATATACTGCGACGCGCCGGCGACGATGCTGCGCCCGAGAATGGACCCGACATTGATGATGTTGCCGCCACGCCTCGACAACAGCGGAATGGCCAAGCGCGTGGCGTGAAATGTCCCGAACAGATTGACCTCAAGAACGGCTGAGAAATCCTGCGAGGGAAGCTGCTCGACCGTGGCCCTGCTGCCACGGATGCCGGCGAAATTGAAGAGATTGTCGATAGCGCTATCCTGCTGGGCGATCCTGGCGAAGACGGCTGCGGTTGCGTCGGCGCAGCGAATGTCGCAGGCGTGGAAGCATATTCGGGGATCTTCTGCAGCATTCACATCGATGCCGTGAACGCGATGCCCCTGCTCCAGCAGGGTCGATGCGAGGGCTGCCCCGAGCCCGGATGCGCATCCGGTAACCACTGAAATCTGCTGCGCAACTTGTCCGGTCGAGGGCAAGATGATGGTCCTGTCTCCGGGGATGGTGATGAAGGCCGACACCCCAAGAATGTCGGCCTTCAGGCTTCAACGAGCTGCGAATTCCTTCTTGGCAGCCACGATCACCTCGTAAAGAGCGCGCGCCTCTTCCGGCATGGACGCCAGGATTTCCGGATATTTCGTTTCAATATTGTTGTGCCATTTGGCGCGCAGTCCTTCATCCAGCTCGTAGTAGTGGCCCTTGAATTCGTTCACGAGCTGAAGCCGCGCCTTTTCCACCTCGCTGTCATAGAACGCGGTCAGTTCCCGAGAGGTGGGCATCTTTTCAAGGACGGAGGCACGCTGTTCATCCGTCAGCCCATTCCACTTGCGCAGGTTCATGAAATAGATCCAGTCAGCATGGAAATGCTTGGCGGCCACAAAGTGGGGCGCCGATTCAACTGCCGGAGTCGTAACATAGTATGGCAGGGGGATATCGGCGGCGACGACAAGATTCTGCTCCAGCCCCGGCCACAGCTCCGAAACTGGAAGCTGAACAGGGTTGACTTGCTGGCTTTCCCAGAACACGCGCGAAGGAACGGTTGCGGAAACGCGGACCTTCTGCTGCTTCAGCGCCGCTGGATCGGAGCAGTCCATCTTGCAGAACACGCCATAATATCCGGCAGAAGATATCTGCAGCAGCTTGAGGCCCGCCTTCTCGTAAATTTCCTCCAGAACGGGCTTCACTTTCGTCTGCACGACGAAGTCTCGCTCCTCGTCGCTTTCCCACAGAAAAGGCAGACCGAGAACCGTACCGGCCGGAATGGCGACGCCCATGCCCTGCGGCGAGGTCACGCCCATCTCGATGCGGCCGCGGAGCACCTGCTGGACCATCTCCTGCTCATTGCCGATGAACTGCCTCTCAACGCTGAAGGCACCGCCCGAAGCTTCGGTGACCGCAGCGGCGAACTTGTCGCCCATCACCGCCAATCCGCTGCCTGGAGCCCCCACCTGCCCGAGCTTCCAGGCTTCCTGCGCCGTCGCCGGCGCGGCCGCGAGGAGCCAGACAAGCGCGGCGCCTCCTACGATGCTTCTGAATTTAAACATTCTTTCCTCCTCGTCCTCATCGGCGGACTGCCGAATAGTAACTTACGTTCGTTAGTATTAATACTAATGCCTGGCCATGTCGCTGTAAACCGGGTTTCTGAGCCAATGTCAGGATTTTTCTGGCGAGGTTTTGGGAACCGGATAGTTCTTCAGCGCCATCCGAGAGAAGCCGCCATCGACCGTTATTTCCGCGCCGCTGACATATCGCCCGCCGTCGGACAGCAGGAACCGAACCATGTCCGCGACATCTTCGGCCACCCCCGGGCGAGCAAGGGCAATTTGTGCGCAACGCTGCTCGTTCACGTCCGGATCCTGATAGAAGGCTTCGGAAAGCGGGGTTCGCATCAGCCCCGGATGCACCACATTGCTACGGATGCCATGGGCTCCCCATTCGACGCAAATCGTGTTGGAGAGGCCTACGATGCCGGCCTTGGCCGCACTGTAGGCCCCGCCACCATTGCGCCCGAACGCGGCTGCGACCGAGCCGATATGTACGATCGCTCCGGCTTCATGCCTGCGCATGTGAAGTCCCACGGCCTGAGACATTATGAACGCGCCGGTAAGATTGATATTCAGAAGGTCCTGCCAGTCGCCAAGCGAGATTTCGGCCAGCGGCTTGTTTTTCATCATTGCCGCGTTGTTGACCAGCTTCAATGTCGGGCCATGCTCGCGGTTGACCTGATCGATGATCGACCCGATAGCTTGCGCATCGGTGATATCGGCGACCCTGGTGATGATGGCGTCGCCTCCTGCGGTGCAGGACAACTCGTGCACCCGCGGGTCGATGTCGATCAGGACGAGCCGCTCGCCATTCTCCGCCAACGCCCCTGCGATAGCCCGCCCCATGCCGCTCGCGGCACCCGTTACCACGGTATAATTGGTCATATGTGCCAACCTTGACGCCGATCCATCACCGTCGAACCAACTGCGTGACGCGGGCGACGTCAGATGACCAGCGCCGGATACACGCATACGATCACCAGCCAGATCAGCATCAGGACGAGGAATGGCAGGATCGAGCGGACCACTTCGCCGAATTCCTTTTTGAACGCGACCATGGCCACCACGAGGTTCAACCCGACAGGCGGCGTCAGATAGCCGATTTCAAGATTGGCGGTCATCACGACCCCGAAATGGAC
>JBARWP010000261.1:0-5572 GCA_049646905.1 Pseudaminobacter sp.
GCATAGGACTGCTCGGAGGGTGACACAACCATAAGCGCCGGCTGGATCAGGCCGCTTCCCGCCCTTTCGGCTACGCGATTGGCAACGCTTCGGTCGCTTGCCGACATGCGCCGCTGTTTCGCTGAGCCGATAGTCGAGCCATGACACAAACTGCTGTTTCCCAACCTCCTGCCGCGGCACAGACATCGCCCAATGCCGAGCGGCTTGGCGCACTGTTGGTCTTCCTGTCTGCACTGTGCTGGAGCTTCGGTGGCGCCATCGCCCGTTTCATAGAGATGCCGGACAACTGGACCATCGTGTTCTGGCGTTCCGTCTGGGCGGCCATCTTCCTGCTCGGCTTCATGCTCTGGCGCGATGGCGGGCGCGGCACGATGAGGCTGT
This sequence comes from Pseudaminobacter sp., assembly GCA_049646905.1. Lineage (GTDB taxonomy): Bacteria > Pseudomonadota > Alphaproteobacteria > Rhizobiales > Rhizobiaceae > Pseudaminobacter. Next base: position 382 of record JBARWP010000261.1, read on the forward strand.
TTGCCGGCATGGGCCTTCCGGGCCTGGCTGTGGCGCTGTGCTTTGCCACCGCGTCCACCTCCTTCGTTGTCGCACTCTCCTATACCACCGTCGCCAATATCCTGCTCATGCAGGCTGGCGTGCCGCTGATTGCCGCACTGCTTGCCTGGGTGCTGTTTCGCGAACGGGTGTCTGGACCGACCTGGATCGCGATTGCGGCCGTCATCTTCGGCGTTGCCATCATGGTCTCGGAATCGCTTGGCGGCCACGTCTCGCCGGTTGGCGATGGGCTGGCGCTGCTGATTGCCGTGGTGTTTTCCATCGCCACCGTGATCACGCGCCGCTTCGCCCATGTGCGCATGACGCCGGCAACCTGCCTTGGCACCGTCTTTGCCGCGCTGTTTGCGGTGAGCCAGGCCGAGGCGGTGGCGGCGGTCTCGCCGCGTGACATGGGCTTCCTGTTTGCCTTCGGCGTGCTCAATCTCGGCGTCGGCCTTGCCTTCTTCGCTACAGGGGCGCGGATGGTGCCGGCCGCCGTTGCCGCGCTGCTGGGGACATTCGAACCGATCCTGGGGCCGATCTGGGTCTGGCTCAGCCATGGCGAGGTGCCGAGCACCCGTACCATCGTTGGTGGCGCCGTGGTCTTCACCGCGTTGCTGGTGCATATCGGGCTGGAGTTCAAGCGCCAGTCGCGGCCCGCCAAGCCGGGCGTCACCGGCATCCCGTCTCCCCATTGACAGAACTGTTACACTGTAGGCAGGTTATGTGATCTGAAACTGCTTAACAGGTACATCTTGCGAGAAACACTAGCCGGAAGCGCACAAACCGGAACCAAGACTCTTCCCATCGGCGGTACATCTCTTTCCTCATCGCACGCCGTCCGAAAAAAGCGATTGCCCGAAATTCCCCCGGCCGACACGGCCAGCAAATCCCTCTTCATTTCCGACGAACACGAGGCCGAATACCGAGCCTTCGTCGAAGCGCATCCCGATATCGAGGCGGTCGAGTTTCTTATCGTCGACCCCAACGGCATGCTGCGCGGCAAATGGGCGCCTGGTGACGCGCTCAAGAAGGCCTTCCAGGATGGCGTGAACTTCCCGATGTCGCTGCACGGGCTCGATGTGTGGGGCCGCGAGGTCAGCGAGACCGGCCTGCATATCGAAACCGGCGACAAGGACGGCTATTGCCGTGCCACGCGCGGGTCGCTCTCCATCGTGCCCTGGGCCAAGCGCAAGACGGCGCAGGTGCTGCTGCAGACCTTCACGCCCGAGGGCGAGCCTTTCATGGCCGACTCGCGCCAGGTGCTGAAGCGCAAGGTCGCCGAGGTCAACGAGAGAGGGTATTTCCCGGTCGTCGCCTTCGAACTCGAATTCTACCTGCTCGACCCCGAGGTCGAATGGGATGACGGCATGCCGGCTCCGGTCGGCGCAACGGCCGGTCCCGACCGCCTTCGCATGTACGGGCTCGACGATCTGGCCGAGCATGCCGAACTGTTCGACATGATCCGCGATGCCGCCGCCACGCAGAACCTGCCGATCGACACCATCATCAAGGAAGCCGCCCCCGGCCAGTTCGAGGTCAATCTCAAGCATCGCGCCGATCCGTTGCGGGCGGCTGACGATGTCATCATGCTGGAGCGCATCGTCATGGGCTGCGCCCGCGCCCACGGCCTGACGGCGACCTTCATGGCCAAGCCGTTCCTCGAATATGCCGGCAATGGCATGCATGTGCATGCATCTGTCCTCGACCGCGACGGCAACAACATCTTCAGCGGGACCGAGGGACGCAAAAGGCTGGAATCGGCCATTGCCGGCCTGCTCAAGACCATGCCGGAATCGCTGCTTCTGTTCATCAACACCTGGAACGGCTTCCGCCGCATCACGCCGGGCTCCTATGCGCCCACGCGCGCTGTCTGGGGAGAGAACAACCGTTCGGTTGCCCTGCGCATTCCGGTTTCCTCGGAGGAGAACAGGCGCCTGGAGCATCGCATCGCCGGTGCGGATGCCAATCCCTATCTGGTCATGGCCGCCCTTATCCAGGGCATCGTGGAAGGCATCGAGAGCAAGGAGGTGCCGCCCCCGCCGGTCATCGGCAACGCCTATGACGATGGCGGGCTGTTCCTGCCCGACGACATGGACGAGGCGCTCCAGCTCATGGCGCGCAGCTCGTTCGTGGAACGGGCGCTGGGACCCCTCATGGCCAAGGTCTACCAGGACCTGAAGCGCGCGGAAATCCTCGCCTTCTGGGCCGAGATCACCCAGCTCGAGCGCACCACATACCTTTGATTGGCGCACGCCGTTTCCCGCTTGTCGCAACCAGTGAACACCAATAGGCTAAATCTCAACATCCCGGATGGAACGGTCCGCAAACCGGGAAAACGGAACACTGAAAGGGAGATCCCGCAAATGGTTCACAAGGCGCTCTTGCTGTCCGCCTCTTCGGCCCTGGCAGCACTGTTCGTCGTATCGGCCAGCGCCCAGGAGCGCGTGGTCAACGTCTTCAACTGGTCCGATTACATCGACAGTTCCATCATCGACGACTTCACCAAGGAAACCGGCATCAAGGTCGTCTATGACGTCTATGATTCCAACGAAATCCTTGAGACCAAGCTGCTGGCCGGTGGCAGCGGCTACGACATCGTCGTGCCGACGGCAAGCTTCCTGCAGCGCCAGATCCAGGCTGGAGTCTACCAGAAGCTCGACAAGTCCAAACTGCCCAACCTGGAGAACATGTGGGACGTCGTCACCGAACGCACGCAGACCTTTGACCCGGGCAACGAATACTCCATCAACTATATGTGGGGCACCATCGGCATCGGCTACAACATCGCCAAGGTGAAGGAAGCCCTCGGCACCGACGAGATCGATAGCTGGAGTGCGGTGTTCGACCCCGAGAACGCTGCCAAGCTCAAGGATTGCGGCATCAACTTCCTCGATTCTCCGACCGATATGATCCCGGTCATGCTGGCCTATCTCGGGCTCGATCCCGACAGCCACGAGGCCGAGGACATTGCCAAGGCCGAAGAGGCGTTCCTGAAGATTCGCCCCTTTGTGCGCAAGTTCCATTCGTCCGAATTCATCAACGGGCTGGCCAATGGCGACATCTGCATTGCGGTCGGCTGGTCGGGAGATGTGTTCCAGGCGCGTGACCGTGCCGACGAGGCCGACCAGGGCGTCGAGCTTTCCTACATCATTCCCAAGGAAGGCACGCAGATGTGGTTCGACCAGATGGCGATTCCCGCCGATGCGCCGCATGTGGCCGAGGCGCATGAATTCCTGAACTACATGATGAAGCCGGAAGTCATCGCCAAGTCCTCCAACTATGTCTACTACGCCAACGGCAACAAGGCATCGCAGGAATTCCTCGATCCCGAGGTCCGAGACGACCCGGCCGTTTATCCCGACGAAGCCGTGCTGGCCAAGCTCTTCGTGAACACCACGCTCGATCCCAAGACGCAGCGTCTGTTCACGCGCAGCTGGACCAGGATCACGACCGGTCAGTAAGCATCGGCGAAAGGGCCTCGCGGTTTTGCGGGGCCCTGTCGCAGGCGACGAGCGAATGAGGCGGAGAGGTGCATGAAATCGCTTGGAAGCATTCGCAGAAGCTTCGCGCCGTGGAACGATCCGGATGCGAGGCCTTATATCGTCTTTGAAAACGTCACCAAGCGCTTCGGCGATTTCACCGCCGTCAACAATCTGTCGCTGAATATCTACGAGCGCGAGTTCTTCGCCCTGCTCGGCGCGTCGGGCTGCGGCAAGTCCACGCTGCTGCGCATGCTGGCCGGCTTCGACGAGCCGACGGCCGGCCGCATCCTGCTCGACGGGCAGGACCTGCGCGGCATCCCGCCCTATCGCCGGCCGGTCAACATGATGTTCCAGTCCTATGCGCTGTTTCCGCATATGACGGTGGAGGCCAACATCGCTTTCGGCCTCAAGCAGGAAGGCATGGCCAGGGCCGATATCGAAAAGCGCGTGGCCGCGATGCTCAAGCTGGTCAAGCTCGAGCGGTTCGCCAAGCGCAAGCCGCACCAGCTTTCAGGCGGCCAGCGCCAGCGTGTGGCGCTTGCCCGTTCGGTCGCCAAGCGCCCAAAGGTGCTGTTGCTTGACGAGCCGCTCGGCGCGCTCGACAAGAAACTGCGCGAGGAAACCCAGTTCGAGCTGATGGACCTGCAACAGGAACTCGGCCTGACCTTCGTCATAGTCACCCACGACCAGGAAGAGGCGATGACCATGGCCGACCGCATCGCCATCATGGACAAGGGCGAGGTCATGCAGGTGGCGACCCCAGCCGAGGTCTACGAGGCGCCGAGTTCGCGTTTCGTCGCCGGCTTTGTCGGCAACGTCAACATGATCGAGGGCACAGTGTCCGGGCAGGAGAACGGAACCGCGCGCATTTCCGATGGCAATGGCTTGACGATCAAGGCCGAGAACGCCGGCAATGCCACGACCGGCAGTTCGGTGGCATTCGCGATCCGGCCGGAAAAGATCAAGGTCTCGTCCCGCGAGCCGGAAGACCCCGGTGTCAATGTCGTCGAGGGCGAGATCTACGACATCGCCTATCTCGGCGACATGACGGTCTATCACGTCAAGCTGGCCGACGGGCAGGTGGTCAAGGCCAGCGCCCTCAATTCCTCGCGCATCACCGATGATCCGCTGACCTGGAACGACCGGGCCTTCATCTCCTTCCGGCCCGATGCCGGTGTCGTCCTGACGAGATAGGCCATGACCGACACCGTCCTTGCAACCGCCCGGCCAGTCGCTTCACGCCCTTCCATGCTCTCGCGCGTGTTCCAGGCCATCTATGGCCGCCTGGTCATCATCATTCCCTATCTGTGGCTGCTGGTCTTCTTCCTGATCCCGTTTGTCATCGTCTTCAAGATTTCGCTGTCGCAGACGCAGATCGCCATGCCGCCTTATGCGCCGGTGTTCAGTCTCAATGACGGCCTTGGCGGACTCTGGGACCAACTGAAGCAACTCAGCATCGACAACTATCTCTGGCTCACCGAGGACGCGCTCTATTTCAACGCCTATGTGTCCAGCCTGCTCATCGCCACCGTCTCGACCTTCCTGACCTTGCTGGTCGGTTATCCGGTCGCCTACGGCATGGCGCGCGCACCCGAATCCTGGCGTCCGACATTGCTGATGCTGGTCATCCTGCCATTCTGGACCAGCTTCCTGATCCGCGTCTATGCCTGGATCGGCATTCTTAAGCC
>JBARWP010000262.1:0-1538 GCA_049646905.1 Pseudaminobacter sp.
TCGCTCGCCCAGCTCGAAAAGAGCACGATCGCGCCTGCAATCATCGAAAGCTGCCCGACCCGGCTGCTCCTGCCCAACGATCGCGCCGTCGAGCCGCAGATTACCGCGATCTACAGGCGGTTCGGCCTGAACGACCGGCAGATCGAGATCCACGCCCGCGCCATCCCCAAGCGGGACTACTACTGCCAGAGCCGGCGGGGAAACCGGCTGTTCGAGCTGGGCCTGTCCGAAGTCGGCCTGGCGCTCTGCGCGGCTTCCTCCAAGTCCGACCAGGCATTGATCGCCGACATCCTCGCCGAACATGGCCGCGACGGTTTCCTCGCCGCGTGGCTAACCGCGCGCGGCGTCGAATGGGCGGCCGATCTCATTCCCAACCTCACCAACATCGCCGTCGCACTCGCCCCTCAAACACCCGCGCCGCAAGCGCCGGCGCCGGTCCTCGACCTCACCGAAGCCCTCGAATTCGACCCACAGGAGATCATGCCATGACACGACACCGCTTCCCCCGTTTCGCGGGCGCTTCACTGCTTGCGCTCACCCTCGCCGCGCCGCTGGCGCTTTCGCCGGTCTTCACCACGCCGGCCCACGCCCTCTTCGGCTTCGGCCGGATCGTTTACGACCCGACCAACCACGCCGAGAACCTTCTGACGGCGGCACGCACCCTTGAGCAGATCAACCACCAGATCACTTCGTTGCAAAACGAAGCGCAGATGCTCATCAACCAGGCGAAGAACCTCGCGAGCCTGCCCTACAGCTCGCTTCAGGCGCTTCAACAGAACGTGCAGCGAACCCAGCAGCTTCTCGCCCAGGCGCAGAACATCGCCTTCGACGTACAGTCGATCGACAGTATGTTCCAGCAGGACTACGGCAATCTCTCCCTCAACGCCACCGACCAGCAGCTCATCGCGGACGCGCGCGGCCGCTGGGAAAATACCGTGGGCGGCTTGCAGGATGCGATGCGCGTCCAGGCAGGCGTGGTCGGCAATATCGACAGCAATCGCGCCGAGATGAGCGCGCTCATCAGCGAAAGCCAGGGCGCCGTCGGCGCGCTGCAAGCCACCCAGGCCGGCAACCAGCTCCTCGGGCTTCTGTCGCAACAGGTCTCCGACCTCATTGCCGTCAGCTCCGCCAACGGCCGCGCCGAGGCCCTTGCTGAAGCCGAGCGCGCGACGGCGGCAGAGCAGGGCCGCATTCAGCGCGAACGCTTCCTAACGCCCGGCTCCGGCTACCAGCCGGGCAGCGCGCAGATGTTCAACAACTGACGGGCCGGAAGGGGGACATCATGGAAGGCAAGGTGCTGGCCAGGATTGCGGCCATCATATTCGTCGCTGTCGCCATCACGGCGACGATCATCGAAATGACCCGCGAGGAGAAAGCCGGGCCACTGCCAGCCGCTCCGGTGCTCCAGCCGGCAACCGATCCGCTGCGTCTGGAGCAGCGGCGGTGCCAGGAACTGGGTGAGGCCGCCGCCAGCGACGCCTCTTGCCTGCGCGTCTGGGCCGAAACCCGCGACCGCTTCCTCGGCCGCTCGCCCGCAC
>JBARWP010000263.1:0-1518 GCA_049646905.1 Pseudaminobacter sp.
GCCCCAGGCGACCGCGTCGTGCCGGGCCGTGGCGGCCCGCCGCTGCATCAGTCCGCCGATGATCGGGAAGCGCGCCGATGCCGACATGTCGAGACCCGGCACCAGCCGTGCGATCTGGGCCGGCGTCATCAATTCGGCGTCGATGCCTTCATGACGCATCGCGTTGCCGCGGCGCGCATAGTCGTCGAGCTGGCCGGGCGTATGCGCCAGATTGAGGCAGCCGCGCTGCGAGAACATCACATTGTAGTTGAGCTCGTGCGAAAGGCCCTCCCACAGCTTCATCGAATGCTCGTAGAACCGGCTGTTTTGCGGCAGGAGGTAGTTGGAGCGCACCGCCGTGGTGTTGCGGCCGACATTGCCGGAGCCAAGCCAGCCTTTTTCGAGCACGGCGACATTGGCGATGCCATGTTCCCTGGCGAGATAATAGGCAGTCGCCAGGCCGTGCCCGCCGCCGCCGACCACGATCACCTCATAGGACGGCTTGGGATCGGGCTTGCGCCAGGCGGGCTTCCAGTCCCGGTTTCCGTTCAGCGCATTTTTCAGCAGCGCGAAAGCCGAATATTCCGCCATGTCTCTCGTCATCCAGATAAGGTGGGAGGAGACTATAGAGCAGGCACGGAAGTGAAAGCCAATATTGCGCCATGGCTTTTCATGAGGCCGACCTGTCGGCGCCGCTTGCCCCGCTCCCTCGCCATCTTTATCACTATCGGACCTTTTGCAGCCGGTTCGTGAGCCAGTGAGTCGCCCCGACAGACGATTGCCCGGATTTATGTGTCGCCTTGTTGCGCTTCTGGCGGTGCTGTTTGTGACGGCCGCCTGGCCTGCTGCAGCCATTGCCCAGAATGCCGCGCCGGCCAACGGGACTATTGGCGGAATCGTCGCAGAACAGCGCCAGGCGATAGAGAGGCTGGCAGCCCAGGTCGAAGCGATCGAAAAACAGATCGAGACCGGCGGCGAGGATGAGGAAGGCCTTATCAAGAGCCGGGCCGAACTGGAGGCGATCGACAAGGCGCTGCTTGGCAGCGGTGTTGCGTTCAGGCCCAGGCTGGCGGAAATCAATTCGCGCATCGAGCAACTGGGTGCTCCACCGGCCGAAGGGCAGCCCGCCGAGCCGGAACTGGTTGCAGGGGACCGTCAGGCGCTGACGACCGAGAAGGCCGAGATCAACGTTCTCCTCGGAAATGCCGAAGACCTGTCGGTCCGCGTCAATGGGTTGATCAACACCATCTCCACATTGCGACGCGATCTGTTCACCAGCAGGCTGACCAAGCGCTATCAGCTTGGTGACGCATTCAGCGGCGAGGTCGGAGCAGCGATCCGGCATGAATTCGGCGCGCTTTACAAATCGGTGTCGTCCTGGCTGCGCTTCGTCGTGCAGTTCAAATACAATGCGGTCCTGACGGCGACTTTCCTCGCGCTTCTGGCGGCTGCTGCGCTGCAATTGGGCGGAAAACGCCTGTTTCGTAGCCTCAACTACCGCGATCCGTCGATCGAAGACCCTTCCTATCTGTCCCGGCT
>JBARWP010000264.1:0-6748 GCA_049646905.1 Pseudaminobacter sp.
GTGGCAATTCGTTCGTCTGCATGACCTCGTCCTTCAAGCGCTTGGTCGCGGCAGCGAAACGAGGGCAGCCACCCCCAATCACGCTGCTTCGGTGGGTTTTAGCTTGCCTTGGGATATCCGACCGGCTGGACGAAAGTGACGATCTGGGTCTCAGGCAATTTGAGGATTCGCGCCAGAGCTGCCTTGTCGGCGCCGCCGACAAGGCAGGTGCCGAGACCGGCGGAAGCGCAATACAGGTAGACGTTCTGCGCCACGATCGCTGCGTCGACATGCGCCGCCTGGATCTGCTCTTCATCGCTCGCCTTGTACATACGGGCGCGGTCGGCGACATAAATCAGCACGACAGGTGCAACTGCGACAAAGGGCTCGGGGCTGGTGTTCGTGCGGATATCCTCAGTGAGAACGGCGGAAGTCGCTTGCGTGGCCGGATCGAATTTGCGCACGCCTTTGGCGTCCGCCACATAAATGTCGGTTTCCACGGAGCCGTGCCAGGAAGGCGCAGTGTGACCGCCGCTGTCGGGCCTATTTATGCCGAAGGCGCACCACAGCAGCGTTGAGAGTTTCTCCTCTTCCACAGGCTTGTCGGAGTAGAGCCTGATCGAACGTCTCAGTGACAGCGCTTCAAGCAGAGACATCCCTCCGCTCGTTTCCGCCGGCAGACCTGTCTCATCATTGGCGAAAGCATTTCGGCTTGCAAAGGCCATGGCAAGGGCCGAGGCAGACAGAAAAAAGCGTCTGGTGAAACTGCGCATTGTTTTCCTCCTTCAATGGGTTGAAGGCATCCAACAGGCAGTTGTCCTAACGGTCATTGATCCCGGTCAACGAAAACTGGCATGGCACTTAACATGCCATCAAAGCTGACCGAAAGCATGCATCCCGCTGGGCTCAGCGCGCGAAAGGCTCTCGTGCATCACGGAGCGGAGTTGCCAATCTCGTTACCCCCTACGCAGTACGAAGCCAGACAGACCGCCTCCGATTGCTACCAGTGCGACGGCCCCGAAGCTTGGTTCTCGTGCGCGATCGATTTTCGGACGAGAAATCTCCTTCGTTTGATCTGCGACAAAGTTAACGGCCGCCCCTCCTGCCAATTTGCTTGCTCAGCGGAGGGCGCAATCAGGGAGTGGCTGGATCGCGACGCGAGCGGGACGCATCACTGCGCGTCATTTTGAAGCCAATCCTTGCATGTTGGCCTAATCGGCCCGAAGCTGGGATTTTGGCCAAGTTGTGGAACGTTGCGCGAACGGATTGACCACCATGGTTTCCTCGCCTGACAATTTGCTCCTGGAACAGGGAGCGGATTTATGGGCCTGCGTGTTTCGCCTGAGTCGTTGGCCAGGGAATGGAGCCTGTCGTTTGCCGACATCGACTTTGTGAACGCCAAGCCGGCCGGTTCGAGGCTCGGACTGGCGGTGCAGTTGAAGTTCTTCGCAGCCTTCGGATATTTCGCCACCACGGCGGATGAGGTTCCCGGTGAGTCGGTTTCGTATCTGGCCGACCAGCTTGACGGCGGCGAGACCGATCTTGACGGTTACGATTTTTCGGGGCGCTCGGGACGTCGCCATTGTGCAGAAATACTGCGTCACCTGGGTTTTCGGCGTATGAAACGCTCGGATCGCATGGCGCTTGTCGAGTGGATGGCTACAGAGGTTTGCCCAGGGGCGGCATCGGTCGGCGCGATGCTCGATGCTGCCTTTCTCTGGTGTCGCGACCACAAGATTTACGGCTCCTCGCGCAAGGAGATCGAGCGGCTGGTGCGCTCCGAACGGCAACGCTTCCTGGAAACATTTCTCGGCCGTGTGGAGGATCGGCTTGTTCCAGAAACGGCCGCTCTGATGGAAGCCTCTCTCGCCGATCCGGAAAGCCCGACGGGGTTCCACACGATCAAGGGCGATGCCGGGGCGGCGACGCTGGACAATATGCTTGGCCTCGCCGACCGATTGGCATTCATCAAGAAGCTGGAATTGCCGCGGGACTTGCTGACGGGCGCCGGCAAGACCTGGATCGACCAGATTGTCCGGCGGGTCGGCGCTGAAAAAGCCTCCGAGATGCGCCGCCATGCGCCAAGGCGGCAACTCGGCCTCTATGCTGTCTTCCTCATGGTGCGGCAAGCGCAGATCATCGACGGCATGATCGATCTTCTGGTGGAGACCGTGCACAAGATAGGTGTGCGGTCGAGACGCAAAGTCGTTGCCGGGATCGCCCGCGATATCGAGAAGGTTTACGGCAAGGAGCGGCTTCTGGTCGATATCGCGGGTGCAGCGATTGAGACGCCGGACGGCCGGGTTTGCGATGTGATCTTTCCAGTGGCGGGCAAGGAAAAACTTGCGGCGATCATCAAGGAGCATCGGGCGAAAGGCACGCTCGAGCGCCGCATCTATCAAGTGATGCGCGGCTCCTATGCCAATCACTATCGAAGGATCCTGCCGAGGCTGCTTTCGGTGCTGGAGTTTCGCTCGAACAATGCCGTGCATCGGCCGGTGCTCGAAGCTCTGGACTGGATCAGGCGGACGCTCGCCGGCGGATGCCGCATCGTTCCCAGGAACGGCGTGCCGATCGACGGCGTCATCCCGCCGAAATGGCGCAGTGCGATCGTCGGCAAGGACGGGCGCATCAACCGGATCAGCTATGAACTTTGCGTGCTGAGCCAATTGCGCGACCGCATCCGGGCCAAGGAAATCTGGGTGGTGGGCGCCGATCGCTATCGCAATCCCGACGATGACCTGCCCAAGGATTTCGAGACCAGGCGCGCGGCCTACTACGGCGCGCTGAACCTGACACCGGACGCGCCGGCCTTCACGCGCAAAATCCAGGCGGAGCTCGAACGGGAACTGCGGCTGCTGAACGCCGAAATCCCCCGTAACGACAAGGTGCGCATTCTCTGGCGCGGTGAAAACCGCATCTCGATCACGCCGTTCGATCCGCTGCCGGAACCGCACGGCCTTCAATCGGTCAAGTCCGAGATCGGCCGACGCTGGCCGATGACGGAGCTCCTGGATGTGTTGAAGGAGGCCGCGCTCGACACCGGCTTCCTGGACGCCTTTGAAACGTCAGCTTCTCGCGTGGCGCTTCCACGCGGTGCGCTCGACCGGCGCCTGATCTTGTGTCTCTACGGACTGGGCACGAATGCCGGTCTGAAACGGGTTGCAGCCGGATGTTCGGATGTCAGCTACGAGGAGTTGCTGCACGTCGGCCGGCGTTTCATCCACCGCGAGGCGCTCGAAACTGCATGCGGGCGCGTCGCCAATGCAACGTTGGCTGTCCGCAACACCGCCATCTGGGGCGAGACCGGCACGGCCTGCGCGTCGGATTCGAAGAAGTTCGGCGCATGGGACGGCAATCTGATGACCGAATGGCATGTCCGCTACGGCGGCCGGGGTGTAATGATCTATTGGCATGTCGAGAAGGGTTCGACCTGCATCTGTTCGCAGCTCAAGCGGTGCTCGTCTTCGGAAGTCGCTTCGATGATTAAGGGTGTGCTGCGGCATTGCACCGACATGGAGATCCAGCGGCAATATGTCGACAGCCATGGTCAGAGTGCTGTCGGCTTTGCCTTCTGCCGCCTGCTCGGGTTTGAGCTAGCGCCGCGCCTGAAGGCGATTGCACGCCAGAAACTGGCGCTGCCACATCCGGGTCTACGAGCTGAACTGCCCAATTTGCTGCCCGTTCTTTCCAATGTCGTCAATTGGGATGAGATCGAGCGGCAGTACGACGAAATGGTCAAATATGCCGCCGCCATGCACAGCGGGATCGCCGATCCGGAAGCGATCCTGCGCCGCTTTGCCCGTGCCGAGGTGATGCATCCGACCTACAAGGCGCTTGCCGAACTCGGCCGAGCGGTGAAGACGATCTTCCTGTGCCGTTATCTGCGCCACGAGGCGTTCCGCCGCGAAATCCACGAAGGCCTCAACGTGGTCGAAAACTGGAACAGCGCCACCAGCTTCGTATTTTTCGGCAAGGGCGGCGAGATTGCCTCCAACCGGCTCGACGATCAGGAGGTCTCGGCGCTCGCCCTGCATCTCTTGCAGGCATCGCTGGTCTACGTGAACACCCGGATGATGCAGTCGGTGCTGAGCGAGCCACAATGGTCGGTGCGGTTGACGCCTGACGACTATCGTGGCCTTACACCGCTGATCTATGGGCATGTCAATCCTTACGGCCGCTTCGACCTCGATCTCGAGCGCCGCATCGATTTCGAGTGGAAGCAGGCGGCGTGATCACAGTTGGAGGGAGCAAAATGCCCATCTCAAAGAAGCCCTGGAAGAAAGCGGCGACTCCCAAGCAGCCGACAGATGACAGCATACGGCCACCGTTGCCGGACCGGCGCGGCATGGAGGGATTCATGGCCGGCCTTTTCGGCGGGCGCCATGGGAGCGATCCGACAGAGGCGGCACAGGACATCATGTATGAGGCTTGGGAGGCGACCACTCGCAGCAAACGTATCGCGCTGGCCAGGAAAGCGCTTGAAGTGTCGCCGCTCTGCGCTGACGCCTATGTGCTGCTAGCCGAAGAGGAAGCGCGGTCTGGCGAGGAAGTGCTGGACTACTACCAGCAGGGTGTCGAGGCAGGGGAGATGGCCCTCGGTTCGGAAGGGTTCGAGGAATATGCCGGTCACTTCTGGGGCTTTCTCGAAACTCGTCCCTACATGCGCGCGCGGGCAGGTCTTGCCGCTGCGCTCTGGCGGCTTGGTCGTCATAAGGAGGCGATCGGCCATTATCAGGCCATGCTCAAGCTCAACCCCAATGACAATCAGGGCATCCGCTACGTGCTGGCCGGGCATCTGCTGGCCCGCGAAGACATCAAGGCCTTGAAAAAGCTCATCAGGCAATACGAAGACGATGGCGCTGCCGCGTGGCTTTACACGCAGGCGCTTCTCGCCTTCCGGGAAAACGACCCGGATGCCGGCAAACTGGCCGAGGAAGCCTGGCTGGCCAACAGCCATGTGCCTGGCGTCCTATCGGGCAAGCAGCCTCTGGTGGCCTCTATGGACGGGTATATCACCATGGGCGGCGAGGACGAGGCCGCCGATTACGTCGAGGAAAACGGCAAGGTCTGGCAGTCGACGCCCGGCGCTGTCGAGTGGCTGGTGGAAGCGACCAGGAAATTGAAACCGCGCAGACGACGGGGCAGTGCTGGCGGCTAATTTGGGTATACCCGGCCTGAACATCCGCCATGAACACGCCGCGACCGGAAAAGCATGTATATTTTGGGCTCAATCTGCGTTATTGAACAGATCGTTGCGTCGGCACACCCAAAATGAACAGTTTTGCATGACCCGCATCGGATATGCCCGCACCTCCACCGCCGACCAGAACCTCGCCGCGCAGATTGCCGCCCTCAAGGCCGCGGGCTGCGAGGTCATTCGCGAGGAACAAAAGAGCGGGACGTCGCTCGATGGGCGTTCGCAACTCAACACCATCCTGGACTTCATCCATCCCGGCGAGACGCTTGTTGTCACCAGGATCGACCGGCTGGCTCGCTCTCTGCACGACCTTCAGGTGATCGTCGATCGCCTCAACGTGAAGGGCGCCCATCTCTTCGCAACGGAGCAACCCGTCGATACCTCGACGCCCGCCGGCAAGGCATTCTTCGACATGCTCGGGGTGTTTGCCGAATTCGAGACCAATCTGCGGCGCGAGCGCCAGGCCGAGGGGATCGTGGCTGCCAAGAAGCGCGGAATCTACAAGGGCCGGCCACCGAAAATCGACCGCAACGAGATCCGACAAAGGCTGAAACAGGGGCACGGTCCGACGCAAATCGCCCGTGATCTCGGCATCTCGCGCGGCACCGTTTATCAAGTACGGAAAAGCGGATGACAAAGGGTAAGATCGTAACCCGGCTGACGCCAGCGGCATGCGAGGAAATCCAGACCCACATGCTCGAGGCCTGCCAGAAGGTCGCCGCCAACCATGGCCTGGTAGCCGAGAGCGCCGGATGGCGCGGCATGGACACCGGCTTCGCCTTCGAGCTCGTATTCCGTGTCAGCGTTCCCGCCTCCGATGGTACGGCATTCAATCTCGAACAGGACAGGTTCGAGTTCCTGGCCGAACACTACGGCTTGCAGCCTTCCGACTTCGGCCGCGAGTTCCGCACCGGCAGCGAGCGGTTCCAGATTACCGGCATCGATCCCAAGCGGCCACGCTATCCGATCTCCGCCGAGCGAATTCCCGACCGCAGAGGCTTCAAATTTGCCGCTGAACAAGTCGCCATGATTCTTCACGCGCAGAGTAAGCCGTAAAGTTCTTTAATTGTTCTGCGAGTTGGCCAAAATCGCAGCTTCGGGCCGATTAGGCCTCGTTGGCGCCAGAGGGGCCGGCGCAGGACCGGCTTGCCGAACGATTGCGGGCGCAGTCGCCGCTTGAGCAGGCCGTTGACCGCTACGCGCGGGCCTATGAATCCGCCCACAATCACCGGCGCGAGGGCCTGCCCATACTCGAAGCGCAGAAACAGGAGCTGAGCCTTGCGGGGCAGCAGCTCGACCAGGCGCGGCCGGGCGGGCGCGAGCTGATGCGCTCTGCGCTGCGCTACGACCCGGACATGAGCCGCAGCATGACCGAGCTTTCCGGCCGGGCGCGCGTCGGCCAGGTCATCGAGCGGCTGGACCACGAGCGCGCCATGCAGGCCAACCCCAATGTGAGGGCCGACCGCTTCGTTGAACGCTGGCAGGAGTTGGAGGGGCAACGCCAGCAGCTTCGCGGCTGGCAGCACGACGAGGCGCGCGGCAAGGTCGAAGGCCAGATGCAGGGCCTCG
>JBARWP010000265.1:0-7984 GCA_049646905.1 Pseudaminobacter sp.
TCCGCATCGCACGGCCATCGAGAACGTCATGGAAGGGCTGACGACGGTGCTGAAATGGCCGGCCGCCCGCGCACGCGAACGGGCGATGGAACTGCTCGAAAAGGTCGGTCTCGCCCACAAGGCAGACGCCTGGCCGGCAACGCTATCGGGTGGCCAGCAGCAGCGTGTCGCCATCGCCCGCGCGCTTGCGCCCTCGCCCAAGGTCTTGTTGTGCGACGAGCCCACCTCCGCGCTCGATCCGGAACTGGCCGAGGAAGTGGTCGAGGTGCTGAGCCAGCTTGCACGGGAAGGCACCACCATGGTCATGGCCACTCACGACCTACGCCTGGCCTCGACCATCGCCAGGCAAGTCGTGTTCCTCGATGCCGGCGTGGTGGTGGAAACCGGGCCGGCGCGCGAGATATTCACCAATCCGCAGCGCGAACGTACCAAGCGCTTCATCGCCACGCTGACGCAGGAGGCGAAGAACGCACACGGCTGAGGCTGTCAGCGCAAATCGTTACGCATGCCGACTCGCGTGGGGATAGCCTGTCCGCTTGTTCGGAGATTGGGGGCTCCGGCAACAGGAACCTGCATGTGCTCTGGTGCCTCAGCGGCTGTCCCACATCCAAGAACGGTCGCGCCAGAGCTTTTCGCCGATCAGGCAGTCATAGGCTGGGGTGGCCGCCGCCAATATGACCGTCACCTCCTCGCCACCCGCATCGCTGTTTGCCGGACTGTCATGCTGTGCGAGTTCCAGCACCAGCTTGCGGCGGATGGCTTCGGGAAATTGCGACCAGTCATTGACCGGCACCATGAAGGCGCCCGGCCCGCCGATGACGCAATTGGCGTAATAGTGGTCGAGGTCGGGGACATCATAGGCGCTGGCGAGCCCGCCATTGGTCATCAGCGGCAGGCCGTTAATGGTGATGCCCTTCGCGATCAGCCGGTCACGAATGCCGGCAACCGGAGGGCCCTGGTTGTTCGGGCCGTCACCCGAGATATCGATCACCCGCTTGTTGCCGGCATAGGCGCTTTCGGCAAACAGATCCAAGCCGAATTCCAGAGCACCTGAAATCGAGGTGCGCCGTGCGCTGTTGGGCGGATTGGCCGAAAGCTGGCGCGCCACCTGCTCGGCATCCTCGCGCGTGGCAATCACGGTCCACGGTACGGTTATGTATTGCGAGGAATATCCTGCCCACTCGAAAAACGTCACCGCGATCTTGCCGTAAGCGCCCTGCGCAATCGCCCGCAGCACGTCTTCGTGGGTCAGAGCTGCCGCATAGCCGTGGCGCTGGATCTCCAATTCGCCCGGCGACATCGACAGCGAGACATCGACGGCCAGGACGAGTTCCACATCGACCGGTTCGGCCGCAGGGCTTTGAGAGACGAGAAAGGTCGTCAGCGCCAGAGCGGCACCGCAGGAAAATGCATGCCTGACGAAAGCCGGACAAAACATGCCTACGAAGGTACGTGAAAAGCCACATTTGAAAAGAAAGGCCCGGAAAAATTCCGGGCCACGCTTCTTCACGTTTTCGCGAGCACCTTGCCGGATCAGCTTCGCGGCTTGAGGTTCTCGGGGTCGTAGAGCGGCTTGTAGCCGACGCCGGCAACCTCGACCGGATAGGTTTCTCCAAAGTATTCCACCGTGAGCTTGCGGCCTTCCTGGCAATAGGCCCAGGGCAGATAGGCGAGCGCGATGTTCTTGCCAATGGTCGGGCCATAGGCCACCGAGGTGGTGAAGGAGCGGCGGCCGAGCTCATCCACCAGCGTCTCGCCGGTGTCCGGGTCCATCACCGGCATGATGCCGACCGGATAGCGGGCAACGCCGTTGGAATCGACATTGTCTGTCATGACGAGCGTGCACAGCATGGCCGGCTGGTGCGCACGCTCCTTGTATTCCACATGCCTGGCCTTGCCGCGGAAATCCGCTTCCTTGACCTTGGGGCGAGCCAGATCGGCCTCGAAGAGATTGTACTCGGTCAGCAGGTCAGCGTTCTGCAGGCGCAGGCTCTTTTCCACGCGGCGGGTGTTGGCATAGGTCTCGACGCCGACGGCCATCACGCCGGTCGCGCGCAGCGCATCCCAGACGGCAAGGCCGTCCTCATAGCGCATATGCAGTTCCCAACCCTGCTCGCCGACATAGGAGATGCGAAAGGCGGTCACTTGCCTGCCGGCGATACGCACCGGCTTGATCGCCGCGAAGGGGAAGTTTTCCAGCGCCAGGCCCTCGGGGTCCTCCACCACCTTCTGCAAAGTGGTGCGCGCATTCGGCCCCCAGATGCCGATGGTGACATATTTCTCGGTCACATCGGTGACGGTAACGTCGAAGCCTTTGTCTTCCGCCACCCGCCGTATGTAGTGATAGTCGCGCGGGCCGGCATCGGCGCCGTCGATGACGCGGCAGCGGTCGGCCATGCGGATCACCGTCAGATCTGCCCGCATCATGCCCTCATCATCGAGGAAGTGGGTATAGATGCCCTTGCCGATCATATTGTCGCCGCCGATCTTGGCTGCGCACAGCCACTCCATCAGCGCGACGTGATCCGGGCCTTCGACGTCGATGACCGCGAAGTGCGAGAGGTTGATGATGCCGCAATCCTCGCTCAGCGCGAGGTGCTCGGCATTGGAGACGCGCCAGAAATGGCGGTTGTCCCACTCGTTTTCGCGCACCGGAACGCGCTCGCCGTATTTCTCCAGCAGATGCTCATTGGCCGCATAGCCATGGGCGCGCTCCCAGCCGCCAAGCTCCATGAAATAGCCGCCAAGTTCCTTCTCGCGCTCCCAGAAGGGCGAGCGGCGCACATTGCGCCCGCCACCAAAGGGCTCACGCGGATGCACCGCCGGATTATAGACCTTCATGGCGGTCTCGGTGCAGCGCTCCTCGATGTGCTTTTCCTCGAGTTGGTGCGGCTGGAAGCGGGAATAGTCGATGCGGTTGTGGTCGATCGACGTGCGGCCGTCCGTCATCCAGTCGGCAATCAGCTTGCCCATGCCC
This sequence comes from Pseudaminobacter sp., assembly GCA_049646905.1. Lineage (GTDB taxonomy): Bacteria > Pseudomonadota > Alphaproteobacteria > Rhizobiales > Rhizobiaceae > Pseudaminobacter. The sequence goes on from JBARWP010000265.1 coordinate 2,978, forward strand.
GGACCGTCCTTGACCCAGATGGCGACGGCATACCACAACCCCCTCACCTTCTGGCTCTCGCCCATCGACGGGCCGCCATCGGTGGTCACCTGCAACAGCCCGTTGAAGGAATGGCTCTCATTGTAGCCAAGCTCGCCCAGGATCGGCGTCAGTTCCATGGCACGTTCCAACGGCTCGAGGATCTGCTCCATGTCGAGGTCGCGCTGCGAGGGCGAAAGCCGGGCCTGGTCCTTTTCGAGAATGTCGCGCGGATGGCACAGGCGCGGATTGGTTTCTTCGTAATAACCCCATTCGATCTGCCCGCCCTCGGCGGTCTTTGGGTCGCCGGTGTCGCGCATATAGGCGGAGTTGCCCTGGTCACGCAGCAGCGGCCAGCCGATCTCCTTGCCGGTGCCGGCGAACTCGTCATAAGGGCCGAAGAAGGTGAGCGGATGGTCGATCGGCATGACCGGCAGGTCCTCGCCCGCCATTTCCGCGATCAGCCGGCCCCAGATGCCGGCGCAGACCACCACATAATCGGCCTTGATAGTGCCGCGATTGGTCACCACGCCCTTTATGCGCCCGTTCTCGATCAGCAGCGACGTGGCGGACGTATTGGCAAAAGCCTTCAGCTTGCCGGAGGCTTCGGCCTGGTCGACCAGCTTGCCGGCAACCGTCTGCGAACGCGGAATGACCAGACCCGCATCCGGGTCCCACAACCCGCCCTGCACCATATCTTCCTCGATCAGCGGAAACTTTTCCTTGATCTCCGCAGGTTCGATCAGGCGCGCGCGTGTCCCGAAGGCCTTGCCCGAGGCGACCTTGCGCTTGATCTCGTCCATGCGCGCATCATCGCCGACACGGGCAACCTCGAGCCCGCCGACACGGGCGTAATGCCCCATCTTCTCGAAGAAATCGATCGAATAGAGCGTCGTCCAGCAGGACAGGAAGTCATGGCTGGTCGCATAGCAGAAGTCCGACGCATGCGCCGTCGAGCCGATATCGGTGGGGATGCCGGACTTGTCGATGCCGACAATATCGTCCCATCCGCGCTCGATCAGATGGTGGGCGATAGAGGCGCCGACGATACCGCCCAGCCCGATGATGACGACCTTCGCCTGTTCCGGAAATCCTGCCATTTTCCCTGACTCCGAGGTGGAATTTTCCGGCACACTATAGAGCCGTGCGGCGCGATTACAGCCTGTTTGCGACACCGCGCAAAAGCACCGCGACTTGGCACCCGGCCTAGCCGTGGCCACCCGCAGGGTTAACGTTTTGCTCGCCATTTGCTGCTAGGCGAGGATCCATGTGCAGGATCGTGGTTCCGATGCGATACGGGGGCTCGTAATGACCTCGACCATTGAAAATTCGGCAGCGGTCGGAAGTTCCAATTTTCAACGGGCGCTGAAGTCCCCGTTGGCGCTGCTGGCGGCTTGCCTTGTCGCCGTGTGCATTCTGCTTGCGCTGCCGATAACCCTGCCGATCGGGCCGATGTATTGGGACGTCTATATCTACTACGACGCCGCCAACCGGATTTTCGACGGCCAGATCCCGATCCTCGACTTCTTCACCCCGGTCGGCCCTCTGGGCTACTATCTGTTCGCCGGCTGGCTTGCGATTTTCCCGAACGCGCAGCCGGTGCTTCTGGCGCACTGGTCGCTGCTTGCAGTCACCGCACCGCTCATGGCACTGGTCGTCTGGCACGTCGACCAGCGCGCGCGCGGCACCGCCCTCGCCCTGCTGGTGCCTTTCCTGATCTTCGCCCTGCTGCCTTTCAACTCGCGCGAACTCTATCCCTACCCCGGCTCGGACGGGTTCGGCATCTATAACCGCCAGGCATGCCAGGTGCTCTATGTCCTGGTTGCCGCGCTCATCTTCGTGCGCGACCGTCATTTGCTGACGTGGCTCGTCACCTTGTCGATGACCGCGTTGTTCTTCCTGAAGATCACCGGTTTCGTCGCCGGAGGCGTCATTGCCGCTTACGCCCTGCTTTCCATGCGGGTGACGCTCAGACAGGCCATCGCATGCGCCCTCATCTTCCTGGCGGCGCTGGGCGCCATCGAACTGGCAAACGGGCTCGTCAGCCAATACGTCGCGGACATCCTCGCCCTCGTCGGCATGAACAGCGGCACGCTGCTGCCCCGCTTCCTGCAGGCCACGTCGCTGAATTTCGGGGTGGTGGCGCCCGCGACGGCGCTGGCCGGCCTGCTGTTCCTGGCAGACCGATGGGGCATGGCAACCAATACGATGCCGGACCCCCGGGCTTCGCGCTTCACCGCAATCGCCACCACCTTCTCGCATGACGGCTTCCTGATCCTAGCGGTCGTTTTCGCAGGCATACTTTTCGAGACGCAAAACACCGGCAGCCAGGCATTCATCTTCCTGTGGCCGGTTCTTCTCTGCGTCTTCCTCAAGACGGGCAAACGGGCGGACCGCCCCATGCTGGTGCTTTCGATCATGGGGCTTGTCGCCGCGGCAGCCCTGCCGCCGACCGTACGCACCATCGAGCGCGCGGCACGGACCTATGCCGGCATGATCAAGAACATCCCGTTGGAGCAGCGCAATCTCAAGTCGCTCGGGGCCGTCGACATGCGCCAGGAAGTCAAGGCGCGCACCGACCATATGCTGCAATTTTACGCGGAACACCGGGCTCTCTACGACGATCTGGTCGCCGTGGGTGAATTGCCGACGCCGGTGCTCTATTCCGACTTCGATTTCCAGATCGGCCATCTGAGGGCCATCGACGACGCCATCGACTCCATCCGGGCGCTGGAGTCCAAGGCGGGCATCCGCTTCGAGACCATCATGTCCCTGAATTTCGTCAACCCGTTTCCATGGCTGATGGAGCGCTCGGCGCCCCTCCACATCGCAATCGGCGCGGACCCGATGCGGGCGGTTCCCGATCCCGGCTCGCAGGAAGAGAGCGCCGTCGCCGGCACCGACCTCGTCCTCTACCCGACCTGCCCGCCGACAACCGCCAATGCGCTGCTCTACGACATGTACAGGCAAGGCCTGGCCAGGCACCGCCGCATCACGCTCGACGCCTGCTACGATGCATTTGTCCACCCGCGATTTGCGGCTGCGCTCACCCCCGATGCCGGCGCGTCAAGCCAATAGAAGACTTGCCGCGCCCGCCCCTTATCGTACCTGGCTTTTGATGAAGTCCTTGACGATCGCAACGATACCGCGTGACAGCAGGCTGTCGAGCGCATCGGCGAACTGGTCGACATGCTCGCGCTGGCAGATCAGCGGCGGCAGCAGGCGAATAACATTGCGGTTATATTCGGTAAACGCGACCAGCACATCGTAATCGCGCAGGAGCAGCGCCCCGACGAAGCCGGACAGCGAGCCTTTCAGCTTGTCGTCGAGCATGCCAACCATCGGCCGCAGCACCATTGGCAGCGTCTGCGAGAAGTCCTGGAACTCCAGGCCGACCATGAAGCCCTGCCCGCGCACATCCTTGATGATCTTGGGGTATTTCGCCTGCAGGTCGTGCAGCCGCTGCAACAGATAGTCGCCTGTCGTGGCCGCGTTGTCGATCAGCCCCTCGTCATAGAGCACATTGAGCGTCTCGATCGCCGTGATCGAAGCTTCGCCGATGCCGCCGAAAGTAGCGGCGGCGTGGATCATCGCGGTCTTTGGCGTGCCATAGGCCTTCATGTAGACGTCGCGGCGCGCGATCATCGCGGCCATGGCCGACTTGCCGCCGCCAAGCGACTTGGCAACGGCGGTGATGTCGGGCACCACGCCGAAATGCTCGAAAGCATAGAAGCGACCGGAGCGGCCCACACCGCACTGCACCTCGTCGGCAATCCACAGCACACCATACTGGTCGCACAGCGCCCGCAGCTTCTGCCAGTAGCCTTCCGGCGCCTGGATGATGCCGCCGCCGCCCTGGATGGTTTCCAGAACAATGACACCGATTTCGGGATCGGAGCGGAAGGCGTTCTCCACGGACTCTATGTCGCCAAACGGAACGCGCAGCGTGTTGTCGATGAGCTTGAATTCACCGCGATAGAGCTGCCCGTCCGTGACCGACAGCACGCCCCTGGTCTTTCCGTGGAAGGAGTTCTCGGCATAGACGATCTTCGGCCGCTTCGGCCCGGCGGCGCGTTCGGCGAGCTTGATTGCCGCCTCCATCGCCTCCGAGCCTGAAGAGCCGAGAAACACCATGTCGAGATCGGCGGGCGAAATCTGCGCCAGATTGTGGGCGAGCGCCGCCGCATATTGCGACATGAAGGCGATGGCGATCTCGTGGCGGTTCTCGTCCTGGAACTTCTTGCGCGCGGCAAGGATGCGCGGGTGGTTGTGCCCGAGCGCCAGCGACCCGAAGCCGCCGAACAAATCGAGGATCCTGCGCCCGTTCTGGTCGGTGTAGAACATGCCCTCGGCATGCTCGATCTTCACCTTGTGGAAACCGAGCAGTTTCATGAAATGGAGTTGGCCCGGGTTGAGATGCGCCTTGAACAGGTCGGTCATCCGGGCGACATCCATCGCCTTGGCCTGCTCGACGCTGAGCAAGTCGGGCTTGGCGAGCGGTGCTGCCGGCGACAGGCTGGGCGCTGTAACGATAGCGCGGCTATCGGCCGTGTTCGGTTTGGTCATGACAGTCATCGACATCTCCTATTCGGCCGGAACATGGGCGGCAGCCGTCACATGGCCGTCCTTCTTGGCTCGATATTCCTTGTAGGCAGCAATCAGCATGTCCTCGTCGCGGTATTGCGGCACCCAGCCGAGATCGCGCTCGGCCTTCGACACATCGAGGATGCACATCTCGTCGGCGATGAGATATTGCTCGGGGTCCATGATCGGCATGTTGACAAGGTCCAGCAGGTCGAGCGTGCGCTTTACCGCCCAGGCCGGTGTCGGCAGCAGGATGGATTTCGAGCCCGCATGCCTGACCAGATCGCCGAGCAATTTTCGCACCGGCGGCGGGTTGAGCGAGCCGAGATTATAGGCCTCGTTGGGAACGCCCGCCTTCCAGGCGGCCCGCGCCGCTACCGCACAGTCGAACACCGAAATGAACTG
>JBARWP010000266.1:0-3003 GCA_049646905.1 Pseudaminobacter sp.
GCTGACGGCAGAGAGCAGGAAGACCGGACCGCCGGTAGCACGTTTCAGCGCGGCAAGCTTCTTCTTGCGCGCTTCGGCATCGAGCGTATCGGCCTGGCTCAGCGCCACCACTTCCGGCTTATCGGCAAGGCCATGGCCATAGGCTTCGAGCTCACCGCGCACGGTGCGGTAGGCCTTGGCCGGGCTCTCTTCCTGTGCGGAAACCAGATGCAGGAGCACCCGCGTGCGTTCGACATGACCTAGGAAGCGGTCGCCGATGCCCACGCCCTCATGCGCACCTTCGATCAGCCCTGGAATGTCGGCGATGACGAATTCGCGCGCATCGATGCGGGCCACGCCGAGACCCGGATGCAGGGTGGTGAAGGGATAGTCGGCGATCTTGGGCTTGGCCGCCGTGACCGTAGCCAGGAAGGTCGATTTGCCGGCATTGGGCAGGCCGACCAGCCCGGCATCGGCAATGAGCTTGAGCCGCAGCCAGATCGTTATCTCCTGCCCCGGCAGGCCGGGATTGGCGCGGCGCGGCGCCTGGTTGGTCGCGGTCTTGAAATGCTGGTTGCCGAAGCCGCCATTGCCGCCAGCCGCCAGCCGGAAACGCTGGCCGACCTCGGTCAGGTCGCAGATCAGCGTCTCGTTGTCTTCCTCATAGACCTGGGTGCCCACCGGCACCTTCAGCACCACATCGGCACCCTTGGCGCCGGTGCGGTTGCGGCCCATGCCATGCACGCCGGTCTTGGCCCGGAAATGCTGCTGGTAGCGATAGTCGATCAGCGTGTTGAGGCCATCGACGGCCTCGACGAAGACATCGCCGCCGCGGCCGCCATCGCCGCCGTCCGGGCCACCGAATTCGATGAACTTCTCGCGGCGAAAGGAGACGCTGCCGGCGCCCCCGTCGCCGGAGCGTATGTAGACTTTGGCCTGGTCGAGGAATTTCATCGGAACAAAGGTTTCGCTGCTGTGGATCTCATGGCGCGCCGCCGGCCCGATGCTTTAGCGCAAAGCGCGGCCAAGCGCGAGCACGGCTTTGATCGTTCGCACGAACAGGCGAGGCAGGCCACCCGCCGGCCGATACGTAGCCGCCGATGATCCGTCTCGCCCATCACCGGGCTCCGGTCACTGTGCCCAGGTGCGCAGGCTGACCCAGGTCTTGCGGTCGAGCCGGTAGCGCTCGACCGGAACCTGGCCGGCCACGATCGAGTTCAGCATGCCCTGGCCGGCATACTGGAAACCGCACTTGTGGATCACCCGCCGCGACGGCGGATTGATGACCCGGCAGGACGCATGCAGCACGTTGATCGAGGTCGCGCGGAAGGCGAGATCGACCAGCGCGTGTGCTGCTTCCGTGGCATAGCCACGCTTCCAGTAGGGCTCGCCGACCCAGTAGCCCAGTTCCAGCCCGCGCTCGGTGGCGTTGAGGCCGGCGCAGCCCACAAAGGTACCGGTTTCGGCTTGCGTCAGCGCATAGATGCAGCCGGCCGAGCGCTTTTGCCCGGTCATCGCCAGGAACGACCGCGCCTCGGCAAGTCCGTAGGGGTGGGGCATGCGCGACAGCATTTCGGCGATCCGCCGGTTGTTGGCGAGCATGGCAAGGTCGGGAATGTCGTCCTCATGCGGCGGGCGCAGGACCAGGCGCTCGGTGATCAGCACCGGGCAGTCGATCGCCAGGCTCTCGTCTTCGAAATCTTCCGATTCGGCAACCATTTCGTGTGTCCTCCAGGCAAGAAAAAGGGGAGATGGCGACCCATCTCCCCTGATGCTTTTCTGGATTCTGCCAGACACCGGTCCCGAGATGGGGCGCCGGTGTTGTTGTGCGGAACCGGCTACTCCGCTGCTTCGGTAATCGGGTTGACCGATACGTAGGTTCGGCCATTGGCTTTTTTGCGGAAAGCGACCGCGCCGGCTTCCATCGCAAAGAGCGTGTGATCGGTGCCCATGCCGACATTGGCGCCGGGATGCCACTTGGTGCCGCGTTGGCGAATGATGATGTTGCCCGGGACGACCGCTTCGCCGCCGAACTTCTTGACGCCAAGGCGCTTGGATTCCGAATCACGACCGTTGCGCGACGAACCGCCAGCTTTCTTATGTGCCATGGGTTTTCTCCTTCAGTCCGTAGCTTATTCTTTTTCCGTCGCGGAAGCAGCAGCTTCCTTGTCGGTCTTGGCGCGGGGCGGCTTGCCGGCCAGCAATTCCTTGGCCTGCTCGACCCACTCGTCGCGCTCGATGCGTCCGCCGAGCTTCAGATCCTCGTCGAGCTTGGCGATGTCCTTCGCCTTGAGGCCGGCGATGTCCTTCAGCGAGCCGAAGCCTGCCGCTTCCAGCTTCTCCTTCAGCACCGGCCCGACGCCGCCGATCAGCGAGATATCGTCGACGATCTCGCCGGCAGCCTCGCTTTTTGCCGCTGCCTTGGCCGGCGTGGCCTCGGACTTTGCTTCGGCCTTGGCCGCAGCCTTCTTCGTCGGCTTGGCGCCTCCGGTCAGGATCTCGCCGATGCGCACGGTGGTTTCGTGCTGCCGGTGGCCGCGGGTGCGGCGCGAATTCTGGCGGCGGCGCTTCTTGAAGGCGATGACCTTGGGCGCACGGCCCTGCTCGACCACCTCGGCCGTCACCAGCGCGCCATCCACGAAGGGAGCGCCGATCGTCGCATTCTCGCCTTCGCCGACGGCGAGGACCTGCGTGAACTCGACAGTATCGCCGGCATTGGCGACGAGCTTGCCGACCTTGAGAACGTCATTGGCGGCGACACGATACTGCCTGCCACCGGTCTTGATGACTGCGAACATTTTTTGCCTTTCGCTGTTCGGTCCGGCTTTCGTCCGCACGAAATGCGGTCTGGCCGTCTTTTTATCAGTCTGCGGGGTTCAAAATACGACCGGCGCGGAGCACACCCCACGCCGGAATTGTGCCGTGCCTATCGCAGCCAGGCGAGCAAGTCAAGACAAGGCGCAAATAAGGGCCGATGAGGTCTTGTAACCTTGCCCGTCTGCCAGTATCTAGAGCGCCGCGCCG
>JBARWP010000267.1:0-1615 GCA_049646905.1 Pseudaminobacter sp.
TGCTCCTTGCGCCGGATCAGCGCCTCGCGGCCGATGAAGTCGTCGGTCTTGGTCTTGAGCGGCACGGTAAAGCCGATGCCGGCCTCGAACGGGTCGGTCTGGTCGGAGAAGTCGTAGCCGGCAAAGACCAGCCCCGCCTCGATGCGCACCATGTCGAGCGCCTGCAGGCCCATCGGGGTCAGCCCGTGCGGCTTTCCTGCCTCCCACACCGCGTCGAACACCGCCTCGGCATGGCGCGGATGGCAGAAGATCTCGTAGCCGAGCTCGCCGGTATAGCCGGTGCGCGAGACCACGATGGGCACGCCCTGGTCGTCGCCGATGCGGGCGACCGTGAGGCGGAACCAGTCGAGCTCCTCGAAGGTGGGCTGGTGCGGTGCCGTCCAGATGATCTGTTTCAGGATATCGCGGCTCCTGGGTCCCTGCACGGCGATGTTGTGCATCTGGTCGGTGGAGGAGCGCACGAGCACCTTGAGGCCCAGCTTTTGCGCCGTCTCGCGCAGCCAGATGCCGGAATAGTCGTCGCCGCCGATCCAGCGGAAATTGTCCTTGCCGAGCCGCAGCAGCGTGCCGTCGTCGATCATGCCGCCATGCTCGTAGCACATGGCGGTGTAGACGACCTGGCCGACCGCCAGCTTCCTGACGTCGCGGGTCAGCGTATATTGCAGCAGCGCCTCGGCATCGGGGCCGGTGACCTCGAACTTCCTGAGCGGCGACAGGTCCATCACCACGGCCTTCTCGCGGCAGGCCCAGTATTCCTCCAGCGGCCCGGCCTTGGCGAAGCAGTTGGCCAGCCAGTAGCCGCGATATTCGACGAAGTTGCGGGTGTGCCTGGCAAAGCAGGCATGGAAGGCGGTCTGTCGGGTCATCTTGGGCTCGGCCTCGGGGGTGGCGCGTGTGGCGATGGCGCGGGAGAATTTATTGGCGCCGGCATAGGTGCGCACATGGATGTCGGTGGGGTTCCAGCCATTGGCCGGGCTGGTGTCGTCGGGGCAGGCAGAGGACACGCACACGATGTCGGTCAAGGCGCGCAGCAGCACATAGTCGCCCGGCCTGGACCACGGCTCGTCGGCAAACATCACGCCATGGCTGTCGATGCCGGTGTTGAAGAAGAAGTTGATCGCCATCCAGCCGCCGCGCGGACCCACCCCCTTGTCGGCCAGCGCGCCGTTGAAGTTCTCGGTGCAGTTGACATGGCCGGGATAGCCGATGTCATCGTAATATTTGGCATAGCAGGCGAGCGCGAAGGCATCGTGGCGCCCGCAGGTGTCCTGCACCACCTCGACCAGCGGCTCCATGTCCTGGTCGTAATATTTGGCGTGCAGGCCGGGCATGGGATAGGCATGGCCCATCAGCGAGCGGGTGGCGGTGACGTCGAGGGGGTGGTCCTTGCCCTGGTCGAGCTTGCGTGCCGAGAAGCACTGGAAGTCGGTGCACTGGCGCCCGTCGACGTCGATGATCTGGATGAAGTCGCCCTTCCTGACGAAATAGGACTGGGCGGTGGCGGACTTGACGCGCAGGTCGAGCACCGGGTCGGCGAGCGGCTCGGGCAGGTCGGCCCCCTTGCCGGCGGGGCGGATGCGGGCGCGCTGGACCAGCACCAGCAGCGGGGTTGTGG
>JBARWP010000268.1:0-3559 GCA_049646905.1 Pseudaminobacter sp.
TGCTAATTCCTGTGCGTCAATAGCGTACCTATCTTCATTTCAGAAACAATGCCGATCTTCGGCCAATCCCTTGAAAGGAACCAGCCATGACCACGACCAATATAAGGACCCTGCTGCGCAGCGATGAACTGTCTTGCCCAAGCTGCGTGCCAAAGATCGAGAAGTCGCTGCTGGCGTTGCCTGGCGTAACCAAGGCCGAGATAAAATTCTCCAGCGGCCGCATCGAGATCGAGCATGATCGGCGCGCTCAGCGACGTGGCCGCTCTGGTCAATTCGGTCGCCAAGGTGGGCTATGCCGCCAGGCCAGCAGCATTCTGACCGTCGGCCGCCGTTCGGATCGCCATGCGTCCTCCCTGGGTGCATGGCGACCCCACGCTCCGCCTCCGCTTCCGGCAGTGAGCCTGGTCTCTGAAGGAGAGATTTTATGTTTTCCCGGTTGATCACTATCGATCGTAATCCCGCTAGCCGGTTTCGCGGCCTTCATCGACCTCGATTCTCCATTATGATCGAAAGCCGACAATAATTGTTGTCACGCTTCAGGAGCACGTCAGTTCGCCACAACACGGTTTCCAATATAAACAACCGTAGCCTAGGAGTTGGGACTAAAAAACATTGATGCTGCCTGCATTCCTTGGGGTACTGGCGGCAACCGCTGCTTTGGCAAGAAACTTCCGTTGTAATCGGTCGTGGACGTGGTCTTCGCCCGGCCGCCGAACCGCACCCGCATCGAACGGGCAGCCAAAGACCTACCGGTTATTCACAACTGACCGCCTTCAGTCCACGAACGCGCGTTCGACGACGAATTCGGCCGGCATCGAGTTTGACCCTTCAGTCAGGCCGGCCATTTCCACCAGCGTCCTGACATCGCGGATCATGCCCATCGAACCGCAGATCATCACCCGATCAACGCCCGCGTCAAACGGCGGAACGCCGAGATCCGCGAACAGCTTGCCGCTCTCGATGAGTGAAGTGATGCGGCCGGTGCGCACATAGGGCTCGCGCGTGGCAGTCGCATAGTGGAAGAAGCGGTTCTGAACCAAATCTCCGATCAGCGGATCCTCAGCCAAGTTCCTCGCCAGTTCCTCGCCATAGGTCAGTTCGGCCACCTCGCGGCAGGTGTGGGTCAGGATAACCTGTTCGAACTTGTCGTAGGTTTCCGGATCACGCACGATACTGGCGAAGGGCGCAATGCCGGTCCCGGTCGAGATCATCCACAACCGGCTGCCCGGCGTCAGCGCATCCAGGACCAGCGTGCCGGTCGGTTTGGTCCGTAGCAATACCGTGTCGCCCGGCATGATTTTCTGCAGGTGCCGGGTCAACGGACCATCCGGCACCTTGATTGACAGGAATTCCAGTTCCTCGTCCCACGAGGGGCTCGCGATGGAGTAGGCCCTGAATATCGGCTTCACCGCATTGGGCAGGCCGAGCATCACGAACTCGCCCGAGCGGAAACGAAAACTCTGTGGCCGGGTAATGCGGAACGAAAACAGCCGGTCCGTATAATGCCGAACGGACATCACCTTCTCGGCATGAACCCCGGCGGGAAGCGGAAATTCGGAGGTGGCGGCGTCTGTTTGCTGGCGCGCTGCTTGTGTCATTCCTGGCATCCTGTCTATCAATGACTGATCGGGAGTGGGTCGTGACCGCTAAAACCGGGCTGATGGGTGGCCGCAGCAATCGGCTAGCGCCGCTGCCGACATGCTTCCCATTTGTGCTGGAAAACCTGCGCGTTGCGCAGCAAATGACCCCTCACACGGAAGTCCACTTGCCGTCATGTGACAGGATGTGGGCTTCGACGCCGGCCATGCCGTCGAGCACCGCTACGATCTCCCCGACATCCATCAGGTTGAAGGCGGTAGAGAGCGCATCTGCCAGCGTCGCCTGACCGGCCACGACGGTGACGCCGGCGTGACGCTGGGGAGTCGCCCCGCTGCGCGGATCGATGATGTGGCTGAACTGTCCTTCCGCGTCGAAGCGGAAGCCGAACGGGCTCGACGTGGCGACGGCACGGTCTTCCACTTCGAGCACCTTGAGGATGCGGGCGCCGTCCTGCGGATCGGAAATGCCGACACGCCACGGCCGGCCGCCCGGCGCGGAGCCGATGGTGCGGCTTTCGCCCATGTCGACCATGGAATGCTCGATGCCGCCGGCCCGCAGGAGGTCCACCACCTTGTCGGTGATGTACCCTTGCGCAATGCCGTTGAGCGTCAGCGCGGAGCCCGGAACCGGCAGTTCGATCCGGTCCGACGAACAGGCGATCCGGGCGAGGCCGACCCGTGCGAGGCATTCGCGCACGATCTCGGCGGAAGGCCCGGTCTCGGACGCGCCGGGGGTTGAAAAGTGGCGGCGGTAGGCATCCCATAGCGGCTGCACGGTGGGGTCGAAGGCACCGCCGGTGAGCGCCCAAGTATCACTGCTTTGGCGCAATATCTCCACGAGTTCCTTTGGCGGCGAGACCAGGAAGTGCTGCCGATTGAGCAAGGTGAGGTCGGAATCGTCACGGTAGAGGCTGAAGATACGCTCCAGCCGCCGTACTTCGGCGACCGTTGCTTCCACCAGCTTTTGCGCCTTCGCGCGATCCGGATGATGGATGACAAGCGAAGCCTGCGCGCCCATCGCCTCGCCCTGCCATGTCACCGCCTCGGGCACGGCCGCAGTGCTCCCGAACGGCAGCAGCGCCATGCCGGCCGCGGCGGCGCTGATGCCGATCATGCGGCGGCGGGTCATCGTTCCGGAAATCATGTCAGTGAACCTCCCCGGAAGTTGCAGGCGCGTCGCCTGCCTGCTGTTCCAGAATGTAGTCGCGCGGAACGGCGTCGAAGCGCACGACATCGCCGCCATGGTCGCCGACAAAGGCTTTTGCCGCTTCCTCGGTGGAGAAGGGCACGGCTTCGGTGGCACCCATGCCGCCCTTCCGGTCGCTGCCGATGACGAAGAAGGCCTGCCTTGCGTCCACCCAGTTGTCGGCCCCGGGCTTGTCCCAGGTCGGCGCCTTGGCCATGTCGGAGACGTAGATCGCCCTGATGTCCTTCGGCTCCTCCGGCAACATGGTGAACGCGATGGCGTCGCGCGCCGACGAAAACCAGATCGGCTCGTCGTATTTGGCGAGGATGATCTGGCCCTTCGGGCCGGAGTGTTCGAGGATGTTCATGCCGCAATAACGGCCCATGGCCTCCTCGGTCATGGCATAGGGCGCTGGCGGCGCTTCCGCCTCGCGCTGGCATGCGCCGAGCGCCAGAAGGCCGGCAAGGACCATAATCGTCAAGCGCTCTCTCACAGTTCTCTCCTGGAAAAAGCGGCCGCCGCCAGTGCCATCGGCGCCACGACCCATGCCGCGAGTGCGGCGAGCAGCGCCGCCGGGCCCAGCGCCGCATTCTGCACGATGCCGGCCATGCCCGAAGCGGCCGCGATCTCGTCCGAGCCGGCGAGGTTGAGCAGGCGGTAGGCATCGGTCGGGTTGAACAGGAGCAGCGCGTCGAGAACGCCGCCGCTGACGATGCGTCCCTGGTCGGCGACCAGCAGCCCCAGCAGCGCCATGTCGTAGAGGATGACAAAGACC
>JBARWP010000269.1:0-1610 GCA_049646905.1 Pseudaminobacter sp.
GCGCCAGCGCCGCCGATTCCAAGCCCGAGCGCAAGCCGGTCGTGGTTGCCGCACAGCCGCAAGCCGCCCGCTGGGTGCTGCATACGGACTATGTGAAGAACGCTTCGGCCGGAACCAAGGCCCCCTCATTCGCCTATAACCTGGTCCGCACCGCGCCGCGTGAAGTCTATACGGCCGGCTTCCAGGCCGGGGATCAGATGGCGGATGCCAATCGCTTCTCCGGTAAGGCGGTGGAATTCCTGTCGGTGGCACGCTTCTGACAGTCGGCCCGGCCGGGTCAAAATCAGTATCGCATGAAAAAGCGCCGGTGAGCCGGCGCTTTTTTATTGGGGGCATGACGGTGATACCTGGCTGGCCTTCGCGCGCCATCAGGCAGCGGTCGAGTTGGCTGTCGCCTATGCTTGGCCCTTGCGCAGGCCTGCCGCCTCGCGGGCCAGCTTTTCGATGGCGGCCCAGTCGCCGGCCTTCACCAGGTCGTCGGGCGCGACCCATGATCCGCCCACGCAGACCACATTGGGCAAAGCGAGATAGTCGCGGGCGTTCTTTGCGGTGATGCCGCCGGTCGGGCAGAACCGGATCCCGGCAAGTGGCGAGGCGAGGGCCTTCAGGAAAGACGTGCCGCCGGCCTGTTCGGCAGGGAAGAATTTCAGGAAATCCAGGCCTGCCTCGCGTGCGGCCATGATTTCGCTAGGCGTGATCGTGCCCGGCAGCAGCGGCGCCTTGCTGTCTGCCGCGGCGGCAATCAGTTCCCGCGTCAGTCCGGGGCTGACGATGAATTGCGAGCCGGCCGCCTCAGCCTCGTTGAACTGTCTCGCATCGAGGATGGTGCCGGCGCCGACGATCGCTTCTTCGACCTCGGCGGCGACGCGACGGATCGCCTCGAGCGCGTCGGCCGTGCGCAAGGTAATCTCGATCGCGCGCAGGCCGCCGCGTGCCAGTGCCCGGGCAAGCGGCACGGCATCGGCCACACGGTCGATCTTCAGCACGGGAATGACCGGTTGGCCATCGAGGAGCGACAGGAACTGTTCAGTCTTACTGGGCATGTTTCTAGTTCGGTTCCAGGAAATTCAAACGATTTAACAGGGTGCGTTGCACGAGTTAACAGGGCAGGACGGGCGAGTCTATGGCACTACTATCAATTCTAGCCCTATCGCCGCATACCGAACAGAGCTTGCACGTAGGAAAGGAAGTGTTGCCACATGGTCTCGCCCTTCTGGCCGCCGGTCGAGGCTGGTTGTGGCTGTCCTGCCGTCGGCTTTGCCAGGGCGGGTCTGTCGGACGACAGGTCCGGGCTTATCGTTTTGGCGATCTGACCCTCGTCATATCGGGTACGGTATTTCTCATAGGCTGCGGCAATTTTCGCATCGTAGCTACGGCGCTTGTAATCGGGTCCATTGTAGCCGCGTGCGAAGCCTCCCCAGTCATGCTTGCGGAGGGCGGCAGCCAGGCCGCTTTTTTCGATATAGCGCATCATCAATCGAATCTGCCCGGCAACGCCGCTGCGGGCCTCGGCCACCAGCGCATCGATGTCGCCATAGCCGAGCCATTGCCAGTGCGCGCCCATGACCTGCGCAATGCCCCAGGAAACCGATTCATGCGCGGCCTGGTGG
>JBARWP010000270.1:0-3128 GCA_049646905.1 Pseudaminobacter sp.
ACAAGCTTAAGCAGTTCCGTCGTGTCGCCACCCGATACGACAAGCTGCTTGCCAACTTCATGGGATTCGTAAAACTCGCCGCTATCGCAATATGGCTCAGATAGTTAAATCGTCACTACCGCCTAGATAGCGCGCCTAAAGCGGCACCGCGTTCCTGACCGGCTCCGCTCGCCGGGTCGATCCACTATCCTGGTCGGGTCTTGTCGCGACGAGCTTCCAATTGGGATCGCTCGAGCTCATGTCCCGCCGGAACGTCCATCTGTCGATCATGAGGCCGATGCGCTCGGGATCGCCGTCGACGACCCTGCCATCCTCGGCATGGGTCGAAGCGATCGTCTGGCTGACAAAGCGGACGGTGATTGCGGCGAGATTGCCATCGGTCTCGCAGTTAACGATCCGCGCCTCGTCTATCGCGACCAGGACCAGTGCAAGCGTGTGGCGCTTGTGCTGGCGCTGCATGATCGTGGCGTTGAAGACGGAAAGGGGGCCGATATCAAGCAGGCTTTCCAGAACCGGGCGACTGCCCTCCGCATAGGCTTTCAGGATGGTTTCGAAGGCACGCATGGCGCCGTCGAGGAATGCCTTCTCGTCGAATTGGCTGTCGAGCGCGCGAACCGCGGCCAGGGCGTCGCTCTCCGAGGCTGATGCCTTGTGGTTTGCGGACGGTTCTTGTGCGGCCTGTCGAAACGCCTGATTGGGCCGGGATGCGGTAGACTTGTGGTCGGACTTCCTGCCTTCTTCCAGCGGATCCTTTGGTTGGGTTGGCAGCCACAAGCGAAACGCGACCAGGTAGTAGATCACAAGGACGATGTAGGGGAGATAGATCTCCAGATTGGCCGTTTCGTTCATGATCCTGTTCCTGCGCAAAGGGGCAGCCCTTTCGGAACTGCCCCTTGCCTGGCGTTTATCGGATATGCGGAAGCTTTTCGAACTGATGGAAGGGAGGCGGTGACGACAGCGTCCATTCAAGCGTCGTCGCGCCTACGCCCCATGGGTTGTTGCCGACCTGCCGCTTCTTGATGAAGGCTTCGGCCACGGCGACGAAGAAGATCAGCAGGCCGAAGGTCGAGATGTAGGAACCGATTGAGGAGATGTAGTTCCAGCCGGCGAATGCGTCCGGATAGTCGGCATAGCGGCGCGGCATGCCGGCGAGCCCGAGGAAATGCTGCGGGAAGAACACCAGGTTCACGCCCACGAACATCAGCCAGAAATGCAGCTTGCCGAGTGTCTCGTTGTACATGTAGCCGGACATCTTCGGGAACCAGTAGTAGAACCCGGCGAAGATCGCGAACGCCGCTCCCAGCGAGAGGACATAGTGAAAATGCGCCACGACATAATAGGTGTCGTGAAGCATCCGATCGACGCCGGGATTGGCGACCACGACGCCGGTGACGCCGCCGATGGTGAAGAGCAGGACGAAGCCTGCCGCCCACAGCATGGGCGTCTTGAAGGTGATCGAGCCGCCCCACATCGTCGCCAGCCACGAGAACACCTTCACGCCGGTCGGAACCGCGATCACCATCGAGGCGAAGGCGAAATAGCGCTGTGAATCCACCGACATGCCCACCGTGAACATGTGGTGGGCCCACACGACGAAGCCGATCACGCCGATCGCGACCATGGCGTAGGCCATGCCGAGATAGCCGAAGATCGGCTTCTTGGCGAAGGTCGAGATGACGTGGCTGATGATGCCGAAGCCCGGCAGGATCATGATATAGACTTCCGGATGGCCGAAGAACCAGAACAGGTGCTGGTAGAGGATCGGGTCGCCGCCGTTCTCCGGAACGAAGAAGGACGTGCCGAAATTGCGGTCGGTCAGCACCATGGTGATGGCGCCGGCCAGCACCGGCAGCGCCAGAAGCAGCATGAAGGCGGTGACAAGCATTGCCCAGGCAAAGAGCGGCATCTTGTGCAGCGTCATGCCCGGCGCGCGCATGTTGAAGATGGTGGTGATGAAATTGATCGCGCCCAGCACCGACGAGGCGCCGGAAAGGTGCATCGACAGGATGACGAGATCGACCGCCGGGCCGGGCTGGCCGCTGGCCGAAAACGGCGGATACATGGTCCAGCCGCCGCCATGGCCGAGGGTGCCGGGTGCGCCCGGAACGAACATCGACATGATGAAGAGGATGAGCGAGGCAACCAGCAGCCAGAACGAGATGTTGTTCATGCGTGGGAAGGCCATGTCGGGCGCACCGATCATTATGGGCACGAACCAGTTGCCGAAGCCGCCGATCATCGCCGGCATGATGACGAAGAAGATCATCACCAGGCCGTGGGAGGTGACGAACACGTTGTAGAGGCCGGGATCGGCGAAGATCTGCATCCCCGGTTCCTGCAGTTCCATGCGGATCGCTACGGACAGGAACGTGCCCAATACGCCGGCCAGGATCGAGAACAGCAGGTAAAGCGTGCCGATGTCCTTGTGATTGGTCGACAGGAACCAACGGGCAAAGAAGCGGGGCTTGTGACTTTCATGAACTATAACGTCGTGTGGCATTTCTCTTCCTGCTGACATCAAATGGTCCTCCCCCTTCGGGAAGGGTAGTAAATCCGTTATGGCTTCCGGCCTCTCGGCCCAGCTTCGTTCCGCTGGCCGTTCGCACCCGATCGCCATTCACGATTGCCCTGGCTGTCCCAGCCGCGGGCCGGACCGCCTCACTCGTCGGTGAGGATCATGTCCATCGCAATGTCGTGCGGTTGCGGGTAGATCGAGCCGAGTTTGCTCATCGCGTAGCCCACGCCGATCACCAGCGGCCTTGCCGGCATGGCCGCCAGCGTGCGGTCGAAAAAGCCGCCGCCATAGCCCAGGCGATAGCGGGCGGAATCGAAGCCGACGAGCGGCGCGATCACCACGCCCGGCTGGACCGAGGGGCCGTGTGAGGGAACAAGGATGTTCCAGATGCCGTGCTCCATCGGGTCACCCGGCGCCCATCTGCGGAACTCGAGTGGCCAGCCCTTCTTGATGACCACCGGCAGGGCGATCCTGCCGCCGGCGTTGACGGTGTCGGTCATCCATTTGCGCAGGTCCGGCTCGCCGCGTATGGGCCAGTAGATGCCGATCAGCTGGTCTTTGACGCGGCCGATCGCCGTCGTCAGCTTCTCGGCGATCCGGTCGGCGCTGGCGC
>JBARWP010000271.1:0-12347 GCA_049646905.1 Pseudaminobacter sp.
TCGGCGACAGTTGCAAAGATAGACCAGGGCAAGCAGGCCGCAAATGTGCTCGGCGAGAACTCAGCGGAACTGGAAAGCCTCAAATCCAAGCTTGAGGAATACAAGCGCCTGGCCGATACCGACCCCCTCACCCATATCTGGAACCGCCGGGCCTTCGACAAGAGGATTGCCGAACTCTATGACAGCAAGCGGGCGATCTTGTTCAATGCGCTCATCCTTGCCGACATAGACTGGTTCAAGGAGATCAACGACCGCCACGGCCATCCAGCAGGCGACAGGATTCTCCAGATCATCGCCGACATCTTCCGCAGCAGCACGCGCGACGACATGTTCGTGGCCAGAACAGGCGGGGAGGAATTCGCCCTCATCGTCGAAGGCACGACGGAGGAGTCCACATTCGCGCTTGCCGACAATATCCGCCTTTTGATCGAGCCGACGCATTTCGTCAGCGCGCAATCGGGGGCTGATTGCGGACCGGTGACCGTATCGATGGGAATATGCATGGCTGCCGAGGCAAACAGCGCCGATGACCTCTATGCCAAGGCCGACCGTGCGCTCTATCGTTCGAAACTCGACGGGCGCAATCGGGTGACCAGATTTTCAAGCCTGCCGGAAGTCAGCGGAAAGAACTGGCGCCTCTACAGAAAAGACTGACGGGTGCCGTAAAGTAGAAAGGGCGCCGAAGTGGCGCCCTTTGCTTCCATTCAGGCGTTTGCTGCCTTTTTCTCGGTCCCGCCGGACTTCGTCTTGAGCAATTCCGAAACCAGGAAAGCCAATTCGATCGCCTGGTCTGCATTGAGGCGAGGATCGCAATGCGTGTGGTAGCGGTTCTGGAGATCCTCGTCGCGAACCGCGCGGGCGCCGCCGGTGCACTCGGTCACGTTCTTGCCGGTCATCTCGATATGGATGCCGCCGGGGTGCGTGCCCTCGGCGCGATGTATATCGAAGAAGCCCTGTACTTCGCGCAGAATGCGATCGAAGGGCCGCGTCTTGTAGCCGGCTGCGGTGATGGTGTTGCCATGCATCGGGTCGCAGGACCAGACAACGTTGCGCCCTTCCTTCTTCACTGCCTGAACCAGCTTGGGCAGATGCTCGCCAACCTTGTCGGCGCCGAAACGTGCAATTAGCGTCAGCCTGCCCGGCTCGTTCTCCGGGTTGAGCAGGTCGATCAGCTCCAGCAGGCCATCAGGGGTTACCGAAGGCCCACATTTCAGGCCGAGCGGGTTCTTGATGCCACGGCAGTATTCGATATGCGCCTGATCCGGCTGGCGGGTACGGTCACCGATCCAGATCATGTGGCCGGAGGTGGCATACCAGTCGCCCGAGGTGGAATCGACACGCGTCAAGGCCTCCTCGTAGCCGAGAAGCAGGGCCTCGTGGCTGGTATAGAAGTCAGTTTCGCGCAGCGCGTAGTTGCTCTCCGAAGTGATGCCGACCGCGCGCATGAAATTCATGGTTTCGGTGATGCGGTTGGCCAAGGCGGCATAGCGCTCGCCCTGCGGGCTGTCCGAGACGAAACCCAGCATCCAGCTATGCACGTTCTCCAGGCTCGCATAACCGCCCTGTGCGAAGGCGCGCAGCAGATTGAGCGTGGCGGCCGACTGCCGGTAGGCCATTGTCTGGCGCGCTGGATCGGGGGTGCGTGAAGAAGCATCGAATTCGATGCCGTTGATGATGTCGCCGCGATAGCTCGGCAATGTCACCCCATCGCGCGTCTCGTTGTCGGACGAGCGCGGCTTGGCGAACTGGCCGGCGATGCGGCCGACCTTCACCACCGGCTGCGCACCGGCAAAGGTCAGCACCACGGACATCTGCAGGAACACGCGGAAGAAATCGCGGATGTTGTCGGCGCCGTGCTCGGCGAAGCTCTCGGCGCAATCGCCGCCCTGTAACAGGAAGGCCTCGCCGGCGGCGACCTGCGCCAACTGCTTTTTCAGCTTGCGGGCCTCACCTGCAAAAACCAGCGGCGGAAAGGTGGCAAGACGTGCTTCGGTCTCCCGCAGGACAGCCTGGTTCGGATAGGCCGGAACCTGGCTGATTGGCTTGCTTCTCCAGGAATTCGGGGACCATTTCGTCATCGTCGTACCTAACGCTCATATTGCGGGCAACCATGCCCAACACGCTTTGCCATGTGGCGGGAATTGCGGCTCTATTACAGGAAGCAGCGTTGCTATTCTACCCCTGCTTATACGGGCACGGAAAGCGCCAAATTGCAGCAGCTTCTATTCGACCCTTTCGCCGTTTTCGACGCGGTATGAGGGCTTGTACATCGTCACCAATTCTTCCGCGGCGGTGGGATGGACAGCCATGGTGCGATCGAAATCGTCCTTGGTCAGCCCGGCCTTTATCGGTATGCCCAGAAGCTGGGCCATCTCGCCGGCGTCCGGCCCGAGAATATGCGCGCCCACGACCCGCCGGCTTTCGGCATCGACCACGAGCTTCATCAGCATTTTTTCAGCCCTGCCCGAAAGCGTGTGCCGCATCGGGCGGAAGGAAGCCCGATAGATCTCGAGCTTTGCATAGCGCTTGGCCGCATCGTCTTCGGAAAGGCCGACGGTGCCGATCTCGGGTTGCGAGAACACGGCGGTCGCCACGCAGTCGTGATCCGGCTTGGTCGGGTTGTTCCTGAATGCCGTCTCGACGAAGCACATGGCTTCATGGATGGCCACCGGCGTAAGTTGCACGCGGTTGGTCACATCGCCGATCGCCCAGATGTTGTCGATATTGGTTCGGGAAAAGTCGTCGACAATGATCTCGCCACCCTTGCCACGCTCGATGCCTGCTGCTTCGAGGCCGAGGTCTTCGGTATTAGGGATACGGCCAAGCGCCAGCATGACCTGGTCTGCCGTCAACACCTCGCCGCCCTGGAGATGCGCATCGAGCCGCCCGTCAGGCCGCCTTTCGACGGCAGTGAAAATCTCCTGGCACAGAATCCGGATGCCCTTGGCCTCCATGGTTTCGTGCAGGGCGCGCCGCAGATCCATGTCGAAGCGGCCCAGGATCTCCTTGCCGCGATAGATCAAGGTCGTATGCACGCCCAGCCCATGGAAGATATTCGCGAACTCGACGGCGATATAGCCGCCCCCGGCGATCACGATCGCCTTGGGCAGTTCGGGCAGGTCGAAAGCCTCATTGGAATAGATGCAGTGCTCGTGGCCCGGCAGCGCCACATGCGGATTGGGCCTGCCGCCAGTGGCAATGAGAATCTGGTCGGCAGTGACGGTGCGATCCTCATCGACAAGCCGAATCGTGTGGCGATCGACGAGGACGGCTCTCGTGCGGAAGATTTCCCCACCGGAGCCTTCCACATTCTTGCTGTAGATCTGCTCGAGCCGTGCGATTTCGCGGTCCTTGTTGGCGACGAGCTTGCGCCAGTCGAATCGCGCTGGCTCAACGCTCCAGCCATAGCCGGCCGCGTCCTCGAAATGCTCGGGGAATTGCGATGCATAGACATAAAGTTTCTTGGGAACGCAGCCACGGATCACGCAGGTGCCGCCAAACCGGTATTCCTCGGCGATGGCGACGCGTTTTCCGAGAGAAGCCGCAACACGTGCCGCACGCACGCCGCCGGAGCCGCCGCCAATGACGAAGAGGTCGTAGTCGTATCCAGTCATGATTGTCTCCGGCCAGCGATATCAGTCACAGTTAAGAGCAAGACCGCCAAATAAAAAGCCCGGCAGGAGCCGGGCTTCAATTCCAGGTGTTCGATTGTGTCAGTTGGCGGGAGCCGGCGCTGGCGTGGCAGCATCCGGTGCTAGCGTCGGATCTCCGGTCACCGGCGCCGACTTGTCCTTCAATTCCTCCGCAATCGCCTTGCTGGTTTCTTCGGTCAGATCGCGGGCAATGCCGCGCTGCCAGATATCAGCGGCCTTGCCGACCTCGCGCGCCACGATCGGGCCGTCCGAGAGCAGCTTCTTTCCGGGAGCGGAATTGTAGAAGGCGGCGATACCGTTCAGGTCCTCGATCGAGAAGACCCGTGCATAGGCCAGGGCTGCCTCTTTCTCGAGATCCGCGCGACGACCGGCAAGCTTCAGCGTCGTTGCGTCGACCGTGGCGGTGATTACTGCCTGGAGATCAGGATTCTTCTGGATGAGCTCAGCCTTCAGCGTGGCGGCCGCCCCGGGCAATATGTTGTCATAGATGTCGGTTGCGTTGATGGCGTCTACGGCCGCGCGCGCTGCCTTCAGGTGCTCCTCGGAGATATCCTGGGCGAAAGAAGGCGCTGAAATCGCGGTGATTGCGGATGCTGCCAGAACAATGGAAAGGCGGCGAGCACGAGTAACCAACGTCATGATGGGTAAGACTCCTGTTTATCGGGTCGCATGGACCGTTTTGACGCCGTCCGCGCCGGCTACGATAGCGGCTTTGGCCAACCCCAGGAACAGACCGTGCTCGACGACCCCCGGAACGGCGTGAAGACCATTAGACAGCGCTCTTGGATCGGGAATACGGCCAAAAGATGCATCGAGAATAAAATGTCCACCGTCTGTAACAAAAGGCCCGCCTTGCGTCATCCGCAATGTCAGCGGACCTTCCAGTCCGAGCTGCCCGGCAAGGCGGGCAATCGCCAGTTCGGTCGATTTGAGCCCGAAGGAGTTGACTTCGATCGGCAGGGGAAATTGGCCAAGCGTATCGACCATCTTGGACTCGTCGGCGATGACGATCATGCTTGCGGATGCGCTTGCGACGATTTTTTCGCGCAGCAACGCGCCGCCACCGCCCTTGATGAGTGTAAGGTCCGGATCGATCTCGTCGGCCCCGTCGATTGTCAGGTCGAGTTCTGGCGTCTCATCGAGCGTCGAAAGCGGGACGCCAAGCTCGCGGCAGAGCGCGGCGGTGCGCTCCGAGGTCGGGACGCCGATGATGGTCATGCCGGCTGCGACCTTCTCGGCCAGCAGGCGCACGAACTCCTCGGCCGTGGATCCCGTGCCGATGCCCAGCCGCATTCCGTCGGTTACGTGCCCCAGCGCGATGCGCGCTGCCTCGATCTTCAAAGTCCGTGCGTTCATCAAGCAGTCCTTGCCTCACTTCGCGCTCCTATCATTTCTAGGCGGCACGGCAAAGGTTTTCTGCCGATTGCGGCTACATGAGTGCCCTAACTTGCGCGAAAAGGACGTAAGGGCTATGCGCGGTTGAGGTTTCGGCACAAGCAGCAATTCGATCGTAACGGAGCAGAATACGCCATGACACGCCCCATCATTGTCTTCGATCTCGATGGAACACTGGTGGATACGGCACCTGACCTGATGGACAGCCTCAACCATTGTCTCGATATGGGCGGGCTGCCGCAAACCGATACCATCGGGTTTCGCTCCTATGTCGGCTTTGGCGGCCGGATGATGATCGAGCGCGCCTATGCCGCGCAGCAGCGGGCGTTGGAGCCGGACGAGCATGACCGGCTCTACTCGCTGTTCATGGACCATTACGGCGTTAATATCCCCGGCAAATCCCAGCCCTATCCGGGCGTCGTCAAGGCTTTGGACCGCTTCACGGATGCAGGCTTCCTGCTCGCCATCTGCACCAACAAGACCGAGGGCTTTTCCCGCAAGCTGATCCTGGAGCTGGGCTTGAACTCCTATTTCTCGGCCATTTGCGGCCAGGACAGCTTTGCGTTCCGCAAGCCTGACCCGCGGCATCTGACCGAAACCATCGTCAAAGCCGGTGGAAATGCGAGGCGCGCGGTGATGATCGGTGATTCCCAGACCGACATCGACACGGCCAAGGCAGCCGGCATTCCGGTCGTAGCGGTGGATTTCGGCTATACCGAGCGCCATGTGCGCGAATTCGAACCCTCGAAAATCATCTCGCACTTCGACGAATTGACCCTGGATATGGCCGAACGTCTGATTGCCGCAGGACAAGATTGATCAGTCCCTTGACTTCGATCCTGCCCGCACCTTATATCGCGGCTCGCTTGGCCGTGCAGCGTAACGCGCTGCAACCTTTCGAATTGAGCATGATCTGATTTCGGTTCATGCTCCTGGCAAGCGGGCGATTAGCTCAGCGGGAGAGCACACCCTTCACACGGGTGGGGTCGCAGGTTCAATCCCTGCATCGCCCACCATTGCCTATGAGCGGCATGCCGCAACCAGGTCCCGCTCGCGGTCTTCCTACCTCGAAATAGCTACCCTCTAATAATTTCTGCGATATTCGCTGGAACCCCGGATTTCCCTAAAGTCCGGCCATGTGCGGCAGTAACTGAAAGGTTCTGGAGGGCTCCATGCTTCTCTGCACAGCCTATTTGACTGCCACGCTGGTTTCGCTCGGCGCATCCGGCTTCACGGACAAACCGGAAACCGAACGAAAGCCGATGCTGTGCCCGCTGATCGACGCGCCGCTGGCCGTGGTTTCGCTGCCCCAGATGCAGACGACTTTCGGTCGCTTCGCGGTGTCTTTCTCGGAGAGCTTTTATGCGTCGCTGTTATATGCCGCAGCCTGTCCCTCACCGGCAAGCTGCAAGCTGGTGATGCCTCAAGCCGAGCAAAGGCAGTAGCTTTCCCTTACGGGGTGGGGGTCGATCGCCACCAGTGGGGATCGGATCTCGCACGCGCTATCCTGAAACTGCGGCCGACTGTCGGATTCGAACCGAAGATGGCCAGGGGAATCCCGACGGTGTTGACGATCTCGCCGGAACTGTCGAGGGTGGTGGTGCAGCCCACCAACAGGCAAGCGCCGTAGAGTTCGATGTTGTATTGATAGATTTGCAATATGCGCTGCATCGCCTTGGTGCCGCCCAGGCATTGCTGGTAGTCGCTCGTCAGGAGGCCCGCCATCTGGGCGAAACTCTTGAGGTCCTCCTGCGAGCCGGGCGGATTCGAGCCGAGATATGCAAGGGCTGGCAGAAACGTTGCCGGGAACCGGTCGTAGATGCAGTGAAGGAGGACATTGGCGGAATCCTTGACCAGATTGCCGGCGGCCGGAAAGCGCACCACGACGCGCAGGTCCCTTGCACCTGGATTTTCCAGGCTGGCAATGAAGTCGCGGCTCGGGGCACAATGGGCACATTCATAGTCGAGGAAAACGACCACGATCTCCGGTGCTGTGCGATTGCCGAACGCTATCTCTTCACCAAGCCGGACCTGGTCGAGGATATCCGACGAGGGTGGTCGCGTTCGCGCCAACCGCAAAGACCGATTGTAGTCTCGATAGAGCCTCAGAAAAGTTGCTGTCGTGTCGGCCGACCTCGAGAGCTCGTTCAGGGCTCTGCCGATATCGGCTCGGGATTGTCCCGCAGCCGACCCCGGCGGCAGGAGCAAGGCGGCAGCGACAACGGACAGCAACGCGCCCCTTGAGCGGGTTTGGAGATATTGCCTCAAACGCTTTAGCGACATTTGCCGCCCTTTCGGGAGCACACACGGTCACTTGAGGTTCACCGTGAAATCCATCATGCCTCGGCTGAAGACGTAGAGATTGAAAACCTGTTCATGGTAATCCTGAGGACAGGTTTCATGAACTTCCAGCGATTTCTCGGGTCGCCGGAAGCCGGCGCGGGAGACACAAAACACACGTTCAGCGCCCGTCGACAGGCTATCGTCGGCAAAACCGGAAGCGGGGATTTCCTTGATCACGTAGCTGTTGAGGCGAAACAGGCCGTCCTTGTTGACCGCTCGGACCGAAAGGAAGGCCTCCCTTCGCCCATCGCCTCTAGCGACAGGCTGGCACTCACCCGGTTTCATCATGTACCAGCCATGGGCCGTCCATTCGGGGGCACCCAGATTGACCAGGCTGGTTGTCGCCAGGACGGCATAAGAGACTTCAGCCTGCCCCGTATTGCAGACCTTGATCTGCTGCGCTGCGGCCGCATTCCAGACCATGACGCCAAAGGCACCTGCAACGATCGCCCAGCCCGCTTTCTTCATTGGGGCCATTCCGACTGGGGAGCCACGGTACCATCGGCAAAATACCATCCGAACCGGTGCTCAAGCTCCATCATGGCCATGCCGTTCCTGTTGAGCTTGCACCGCTTGCCGATTTCGCGGCACAGCGCGCCCTGACGCTGCCTGTCGAGTTCCTTGTTCATCTCAGCCACCTCCCCCTCCAGAAACGCCAAGGCAAGTTGCTCCAGTTCACTGGCGGGTTCGGACGACCGGTCGAACTGTCTGGCAGTTTCTGGCGATAGACCCAGTTGCTTGGCAGCCTCGGTCGAACCATTGGCAGCGGCCTTTTGCAGCCATTCCAAGCCCGCGGCTTTATCCTCCGCGACGCCTCGACCGTTCATCATCCGATCGCCCAACTGCCACTGCGCCCATGCATTGCCCAGGCGCGCTGCCTGGCGGTATTGCGCAACCGCCCTGGCGTCGTCGACCGTCGTGCCCTGCCCCTTCTCGTACATGAACCCGAGCTCGGCGAGAGCGTCCGGATGGAACTGTTGTGCGGCGACCGATACCGCCTTGAACGCGTCCACGGGGGATTTCGCAGTGCCTGTGCCATCCCGGATCCGCAGCCCGATCATATAGACCGCATTCACATCGCCGGCCGCCGCGGCACGCTCCTGCCATGAGTACCCCTTTTGGGCATCGTGACGAGGATCGTTGGGATCGAGATGGATCAAGGCCAGATTGACCATGGCCGTGGGGTCCCCGGCGCCCGCAGCGTCGGTAAACAACTGGAAGGCCTGGTCCTGGTCTTCCTTGCTTGGACTGTTCGTATACCGCAGCAGGAAGCCGAGGATGAGCTTCGCCCGATCGAAACCGCGCGCTATGGCGTTCTCGGCATGGGTCTTGGCCTCACCCATGTCCATCTTCACACCGAGCCCGTTGGCATAGATCCGGGACAGGAAATAACTGCCCCATGGGTCGCCCGCGGCCGCCAGCTTTTCCATGAAGCGCATGATCAGTTTCTGGTCTTCAGGTGGGGCCGCGCGCAATCGATGGGTAAAAGAACCCGTCAGTGAGTTGAAGATGCTCGCCCGACCAACCAGCGCAAGATCGTCCGGCAGCTTCGGCGTCGACACATATTCGAGCTGGATTGCGGGCTTGGGATCTGCGCCGCGCTCGATATGCGCGGCCGCCTCGGCGAATATCGCCTTGAGCGTGGACGGCGTAAGGGCGCCATTGAAGGTGCCGCCGTCACCAAGCGTCGAATTGCCGAGGGTCACGCTGTACCGGGCTGCGATAGCCACCAAGGTCTTGTGGTCAAGCGGCGCGTAAGCCGTGAAGCCTATGTCGCTCCATTTCGTCAGCACATAGAGGCGGTCGCTGCCGCCAAGCTTGTCGCCAAGCTCCAGGATGAACCAGCCTGGAGCGACCTTCACCAGCCGACCGGTGAAAAGGCTTGCATCCAGTTTTCCATCCGTCTTCTTTGTGTAGGATTCGAGGAGGAAATCCTTTCCGTCGATCGCAACGAACCTGAAAGACCAGGTGTCGCCGGCAATCGCCTTGCTCTTTTCCGTTCCTTTTGCAGTGTATATGGCGTCCTGCTCGAACGGAGCGGCATCCACGCTGGAAAACACCGGCTGTTCGGTTTTCGGAAAGCATGCGCTCACAAGACCGGCAAACGCGATGATGCCCAGTATTCTGGCCAGCTTGCGATAGACGTTCCCTTCCAGGGCGAACTGCATGTCGCCACCTCGACGACTTCCGGCCTGATTGCGGCCAAACACTTGATCCGTAATTCAGTAAGAACAGAAGTGTGATTTACACGCCGATAACCCGTCAACACCGCCAAATGACGGGGCGCGTACCATCTTCCATTGATATGTACTGTGCATCCGGATGCTGGAAGCATGCGCAGTTCACGCAGATATCGGGATATCCGGACCAGCTTACTTGGGCGTCATTCCTGCGCTGCAGGTTCCATTCGGAACAAATCCGGCGTCTTGCCGGTTGACAGTTGCGAAGGCACCGAAAGAGGAGGCATTCGGATGAGAAACATCCTTTTTGCAATCGCGGCGATGGCCATCCTCACCGGCTGCAGCCAAACCGAAAAAGGCGCCGTCATCGGCGGCCTGGGTGGTGCGGCGGTTGGCGGTGCCATTTCTGGCGATGCAGGTGGCGCAATCGTCGGCGGGGCGCTGGGCGCCACTGCGGGCGCACTCATCGGCAGCGCGAACGAACCGGGCCGCTGCTATTATCGCGACTCCAGAGGAAGGCGCTATGTCGCACGCTGTCCTGCCGGCTATTGACCACGGACAAAAGAAAAGCCGGACAAAGCCGGCTTTTCACTCATATGCGACCGATCGGCAATCAGTTAACGGCGTCCTTGAGGCCTTTGCCGGCCGAGAACTTGGGCACGGTGCGGGCCGGAATCTTTACTTCCGCGCCGGTCTGAGGGTTGCGGCCGGTTGAAGCGGCGCGCTTGGAAACGGAGAAGTTTCCGAAGCCGACGAGACGAACGTCCCCGCCCTTCTTCAGTTCGCTGGTGATTACCGAAAACACGGCCTCGACAGCAGACTGAGCCTTGCTCTTCTCCAGACCAGCCTCTTGGGCAACGGCAGACACTAGTTCGTTCTTGTTCATAAAGACTTCCTTCCATGAGAGGACCGGGACAAACGACTCAACCGGCAGGAAACGGACTTTAGGAAGAACCGTTCCCGCAACCAAGCGGGAAAGTCACGGAATCCCTTGTTTTCCGGGGTTTTTCAACGAAAAAGCCGAGCTCTCGCCCGGCTTTCCGTCTCAAAGGGCGGCGTAAAGCCTCCGAATCGTCAATGCGCCAGGGTTTTTCCCGCATCCGCACCGGCTTCAGCCTTCGAGGCGGCGGCCTCGACCGGTTCCACCCACTCGATGGGTTCGGGCATGCGCACCAGCGCATGGCGAAGCACTTCGCCCACGCGAGCGACCGGAATGATCTCCATGCCGCTCTTCACGTTTTCCGGAATCTCCGCCAGATCCTTGGCGTTTTCCTCCGGAATCAGCACCTTCTTGATGCCGCCGCGAAGTGCAGCCAGAAGCTTCTCCTTCAACCCGCCGATCGGCAGCACCCGGCCCCGCAGCGTAATCTCGCCGGTCATGGCGACATCTGCCCGCACCGGGATACCAGTCAGTACGGAGACGATCGCGGTCACCATAGCAACGCCGGCCGAGGGGCCATCCTTGGGCGTAGCGCCTTCCGGCACGTGCACGTGGATGTCCCGCTTGTCGAACAGCGGCGGCTCGATGCCGAAATCGATTGCGCGGGAGTGGACATAGGACGCCGCTGCCGAGATCGATTCCTTCATCACGTCCTTGAGGTTGCCGGTCACCGTCATCTTGCCCTTGCCAGGCATCATGACGCCTTCGATCGTCAGCAGTTCGCCACCGACCTCCGTCCAGGCCAATCCGGTCACGACACCGACCTGATCGTCGGCCTCGACCTGACCGAAGCGGAAACGCGGCACCCCGAGATAGTCGGAGAGATTGGCCGGCGTGATCTTCACCGACTTCTTCTTCGTCTTGATGATCTCGGTAACAGCCTTGCGCCCGAGCTTCATCAGCTCACGCTCCAGGCTGCGTACGCCCGCTTCCCGGGTGTAGGTCTGGATGATCCCGCGGATGGCATCGTCGGAAACCGAGAACTCCTTCGGCTGCAAGGCATGATCGCGAACCACCTTGGGCATCAGGTGCCGCTTGGCGATCTCGACCTTCTCGTCCTCCGTGTAGCCGGCGATACGGATGATCTCCATGCGGTCCATGAGCGGCGCAGGGATGTTCAGCGTATTCGCCGTCGTCACGAACATCACGCTCGACAGGTCGTATTCGACCTCGAGGTAGTGATCCATGAAGGTCGCGTTCTGTTCCGGATCGAGCACCTCCAGCAGCGCCGACGAAGGGTCGCCACGGAAGTCCTGGCCCATCTTGTCGATCTCGTCGAGCAGGAAGAGCGGGTTGGATTTCTTGGCCTTCTTCATCGACTGGATGACCTTGCCGGGCATCGAGCCGATATAGGTGCGGCGGTGGCCCCTGATCTCGGCCTCGTCGCGCACGCCGCCGAGCGCCATGCGCACGAACTCGCGGCCCGTCGCCTTGGCGATCGACTTGCCGAGCGAGGTCTTGCCGACGCCGGGAGGGCCGACGAGGCACAGGATCGGGCCTTTCAGCTTCTTCTGCCGGCTCTGCACGGCCAGGTACTCGACGATGCGCTCCTTGACCTTGTCGAGACCGAAATGATCGGCGTCGAGCACGGTCTGGGCGAAGTTGAGGTCCTTCTTGATCTTCGAGCGCTTGTTCCACGGGATGCCGAGCATCCAGTCGAGATAGTTGCGCACCACCGTCGCCTCGGCCGACATCGGCGACATCTGGCGCAGCTTCTTCAGCTCCGCCGTCGCCTTGTCGCGGGCTTCCTTGGTGAGCTTGGTCTGGGCGATGCGCTCCTCCAGCTCGGCCAGCTCGTCGCGGCCTTCCTCGCCGTCGCCGAGCTCCTTCTGGATC
>JBARWP010000272.1:0-12986 GCA_049646905.1 Pseudaminobacter sp.
ACGGGAGCAAGGCACACAGATGAGACAGACTTGGCGTTGGTTCGGACCGCACGATCTCACCTCGGTCGACGACATGCGGCAGGCGGGCGTGGAAGGTGTGGTCAGCGCGCTGCAACACGTGGCCACCGGCGCCGTGTGGCCGACGGAAGAGATCGCCAGGCGGCAGGACGAGATCGGCCGGATGAAAGATGGCTCCCCCTCGCATCTGGCCTGGGAAGTCGTCGAAAGCCTGCCGGTTTCCGAGGACATCAAGAAACAGAAGGGCGAGTGGCGCGAGCACATCGCCAACTACAAGGTGAGTCTTGCCAACCTGGCCGCGCGAGGCCTCGAGACCATCTGCTACAATTTCATGCCGGTTCTGGACTGGACAAGGACCGACCTCGCCTATCGCTTGCCGCATGGCGGCACCTGCATGCGCTTCGACCTCATCGACTTTGCCGCCTTCGACATCCACATCCTGGAACGCAAGGGCGCTGCGGAAACCTTCGGCGCGGAGATCGCGCAGAAGGCCGCGGAGCGGTTTGCCGGCATGAGCGACGCCCGCAAGTCCCAGCTCGCCGCCAATGTCACCGCGGGCCTTCCCGGCTCGACCGAAAGCATGTCGATCGGCGACGTGCGCCGGCATCTTGCCGAATATGACAGCATCGATGCGGAGAAGCTGCGGGCGAATTTCATCGCCTTCCTGGAGGAAGTGACCCCGGTTGCCGAAAAGCTCGGCATGCGGCTGTGCTGCCACCCCGACGACCCGCCCTTCCCGCTGCTGGGCCTGCCCCGCATCATGTCCACCGCCGAGGACTACCGGCGCATCCTCGATGCCGTCGACAGCCCGGCAAGCGGCATGACGCTCTGCTCCGGGTCGCTCGGCGCGCGCGCCGACAACGACCTGCCTGCAATCATGCGCGCCTTTGCCCCGCGCGTGCATTTCCTGCATCTGCGCAACGTGACCATCGAGACGCCCGGCACGCCCGCTTCGTTCCACGAGGCCGAGCATCTAGGCGGCGGCACCGACATGGTCGCCCTGATCGGCGAAGTCCTCAAGGAAGAGGCGCGCCGCAAGGCCGAGGGCCGTGCCGACCACCAGATTCCGATGCGGCCAGACCATGGCCAGGACATCGTCGACGATCTCGGCCGCAAGGGGCAGCCCGGCTATCCGACGATCGGACGGCTGAAGGGCCTGGCCGAACTGCGCGGCATCATGACGGCGCTTTCCCACCCGGCTGTAAGCTTCAACTCATGACGAGGCTGTCAGCGACTTCACGGATCGGCCCGGCGATAACTGTGCCGGGCTATCGTCCCGAGGCTCACGCGGCGGGCATCGTCCATATCGGCGTCGGAGCCTTCCACAAGGCGCACCAGGCCGTCTATACCGATACGGCGCTTGCCGCAGCCGGCGGCAATTGGCGCATCACCGGCGTCAGCCTGCGCAGCGCGGACGTCGCGGCCACCCTCAACCCGCAGGATGGGCGCTATATCCTCATCACGCGCGACGAGGCCGGCGACAGCGCGCGGCTCATCGGCAGCATCGAGCGCGTGCTGGTCGCCCCGGCCGACCCGCAGGCAGTTGTCGAGGCCATCGCCGACCAGGCCACGAAAGTCGTGACGCTGACGGTGACGGAAAAAGGCTATGGCATCGATCGCGCGACCGGCGGCCTGGACCACAATCATGACGCCATCGCGCATGATCTCGCCAATCCCGAAAGACCCGTCGGCATAGTCGGATTTCTCGTTGCGGGCCTTGCCAGGCGCATGGAGCGGGGCATCGGCGGCCTCACGATCCTGTCTTGCGACAACCTCCCCGAAAACGGCCATATCACGGCGCGCCTGGTCACGGAGTTCGCCGCCCGGATTGACGAAAAGCTCGCCGCCTGGATTGCCGACGACGTGCGCTTTCCATGTTCGATGGTCGATCGCATCACGCCTGCCAGCACCGCCCGCACCTTCGAGGACGCGCAGCGCCTGTCGGGACATGCCGACGAGGCGGCCGTTGAAACCGAGCCCTTCACCCAATGGGTGATCGAGGACGATTTCCGCGCCGGGCGCCCCGCCTGGGAGAGCACCGGCGCGCTGTTCGTCGATGACGTGGCGCCCTATGAACAGATGAAGCTGCGCCTGCTCAACGGCACCCATTCGCTGCTGGCCTATGCGGGGTTCCTGGCCGGCCACGAGACGGTCAGCGAGGCCGTTCGTGACGTTGGCCTGCGCGCCCTTGCCGAGCGCCAGATGATCGCGGCAGCCGCAACGCTGCCGCCTGTGCCGGGTATCGACCTCGACGCCTACCGCGCGCAGTTGCTGGCGCGCTTCTCGAACCGCGCCATCCGTCACCTGACCTACCAGATCGCGATGGACGGCACCGAGAAGCTACCGCAGCGCATATTGGCGCCCCTTGCCGAGACCATAGGAAATGGCCGGGACGGCACGCCCTTCTGTTTCGCGATCGCCGCATGGATGCGTTACTGCATGGGCGTCTCCGACAAGGGCGAGACCTACGCGCTGCGTGACCCGCGTGAGCACCTGATCGTACCGTGCGTGGCAGCGGCAGGACGCGACCCCGCCCTGCTCTACGATGCGCTGTCCTCCCTGCCCGGCCTGTTCCCGCCGGCGCTTGCGGGCAACGCGGCGATCCGCGAGTCGGTTGTCTCCCTTCTGGCTTCGATGCTCGAACATGGAATGGCTGGCACAATCGCGCAACGCAGTTGAGGGGGAGGCAATCGTGACAAAGAGGTTCTTGTCGATCGGCGAGGCCATGATCGAGATGTCGGCGGCAGGCGACAACTGGCGCATGGGCTATGCCGGCGACACCATGAACACGGCATGGTATGCGCGCGCTCTCCTCGACGCATCCTGGTCCATCTCCTATTTCACCGCGCTCGGCACTGACCGCTATTCGCAAGGAATGCGGCATTTCATCGCCGATGCCGGCATCGACACCGGCAGCATCGCCACGGTGCCGGAGCGGCGGCCTGGCCTTTATTTCATCCATCAGGAGAACGGCGACCGGCAGTTCACCTATTGGCGCGACATGTCGGCGGCAAAGCTGCTCGCGCGTGACGAATCCGCGTTGCAGGCGGCACTGGACAGCGCCGATGAAATCTACTTCTCGGGCATCACGCTGGCGATCCTCGACCTGCCGGACCGCGAGCACTTCCTTGCGGCCATCGACCGTCGCCGCAGGCAAGGTGCCAGGATCAGCTTCGATCCGAACATCCGCCCGCGGCTCTGGAGCGGTGACGACGAAATCCGCGACTGGCTCACGCAGGCCGGCAGGGTCTGCGACATGGTGCTGCCCACTTTCGGCGACGAGCAGGCGCTGTTCGGTGATGAAGACGTGCACGCGACGGCTGAGCGCTATGCCCATCTTGGCGTGCGCGAGGTGGTCGTGAAGAACGGCCATGAGCCGACGTGGATTCATGCCGAGGGGAAAACCGCGGAGGTACCTGCGGTCCGTGTCGAAACCGTCGTCGATGAGACCGGTGCCGGCGACAGCTTCAACGGCGCCTATCTGGCGGCACGGTTCAACGGAGCCGAGGGGAGCGAGGCGGCAAGGCTGGCGCACCGCGTCGCGGCCATCTGCATCGGTCACCATGGCGCACTCGCCCCTCGCGAAGCACTTGCGAACATGTAGAAGGCGTTCGAGAAGACGCTTCATCACGCTCCATCTCTTTGATGGAGCACTGCCCCGAAATCCGCTATCCAGGCGGGAGCCGGGCGAGTGGTTGGCCGTCTTGCCCGGATGGGACCAGGCTTTTCGGACCAAGGCGATCTGATGGAACACGTCGAATGTGTCATCGCGGGTGCGGGCGTGATCGGCCTGGCCGTGGCACGCAGGCTTGCGCTTGCCGGGCGTGAGCCGCTTGTCCTCGACGCCGCCTATGGGATCGGTACCGGAACCAGTTCCAGGAATTCCGAGGTCATCCACGCCGGAATTTACTACCCGCCCGGTAGCCTCAAGGCGAAATTGTGCCTGGAAGGGCGCGAACTGCTCTACGACTTTCTTGCCACGCGCGAAATCGCCCATTCGCGATGCGGGAAACTCATCGTCGCCACCAGCGAAAGCCAGATTCCCGCGCTGGATGGGATTCTGCGACGCGCCAGAGCATGCGGCGTGGATGAACTGTCGTGGATTTCGGCTTCGCAGGCCAGGCAGATGGAGCCGGAACTGCATTGCGCGGCCGCGATCCACTCGCCCTCGACCGGGATCGTCGATAGCCACCAGCTGATGCTGGCGTTGCAGGCCGAGGCGGAAGCCAACGGTGCGCAGTTTGTTTTCGGCACAAGGGTTCTTGGCGGCCGACCGGATGGCAACCGGATCATCCTGTCCACGCAGGACATCGGAACCGGCCGGCAATTCGAGCTGTCCACGCGCCATTTCATCAATGCCGCGGGGCTGCACGCCCACGACATCGCCAATGCAATCGCAACCTGGCCGAGCGAGAGCATCCCGCCGCTGCGCCTGGCCAAGGGGAGTTACTTCTCGCTCGCCGGCAGATCACCCTTCTCCCGCCTCATCTATCCGTTGCCGTCCGAAGCGGGCCTCGGCATTCACCTGACGATCAACCTTGCCGGCCAGGCGCGTTTCGGGCCGGATGTCGAATGGATCGACGCAATCGACTACACGGTCAATCCCGCGAAAGCGGAGCAATTCCAACGCGATATCCGGACCTATTGGCCCGGCCTGCCGGAGCGTTCGCTGCTGCCGGCCTATAGCGGCATCAGGCCGAAGCTGAGCGGTCCCGGCGGAGCCGCCGCAGACTTCAACATCCAGGGACCCGAGACGCACGGCATTCCGGGGCTGGTCAATCTTTTCGGGATGGAAAGTCCCGGGCTGACGGCAAGCCTTGCCGTTGCAAATCATGTGTTTGCGGCATTCTTTTAAAACACCTGGCCGCCTGGGCTGGCCTCACGCCAGGCCCAGCCTGCTTTTCCGCTCCGTCGACCATGCGGTGATGAGCTTGTCGGCGGTGAGGCCCATGAAGGCCACGCACAGGCCAAGCACAAGGCCCTTGCCGGCATCGTTGAAGGTCAGCGCCCGGAATATCTCCTGGCCGATGTCCTTGGTGCCGATGAAGGCGGCGATGATGACCATGAACAGCGCGAACATGATGGTCTGGTTGATGCCGAGCATGATCTCCGGGAAGGCCAGCGGCATGCGGATGTTCCACAGCAATTGCCGCTGCGTGCAACCGGAGGCTATGCCGGCCTCGACGATATCCTGCGGCACATTGCGCAGGCCGAACACCGTATAGCGCACGACCGGGATCATCGCATAGATGATGATGGCGGCGATCGCGGCGACGTCGCCGACCTTGAACAGCATGATCACCGGGATCAGGTAGATGAAGGACGGGAAGGTCTGGAACGTGTCGCACCACAGCTTCGCCATTTCCGCGCGGCGCTCGGTCCTGGAAGCCCATATGCCGATCGGCAGCCCGATCAGGATGCACAGCACCACCGAGACCGCGACCATATAGGCGGTGATCAGCGACCTCTCCCAGAAGCCGGCAAAGGCGATGAACAGCACGAAACCGGAGACGATCGCCGCCAGGCGCAGGCCGCCGAGCACCCATCCTGCCATAGCGACGAGCGCCAGCATGGCCGTCCACGGTATCTGCTGGAACAGGCTCCGCACCGGGATCAAGACGTAGAGCAGCATGGCATCGCGGAAATACTGCAGCGGATCGAAGAAATAGCGCGTGATCCAGTCCACCAGCCCGTCCCACAGCGGCGCCGTGCTCAAGGTGAATTCAGCCGGCCACACGCTTGCGTATGGCGTGATTGCCGACAACAGAAGCGAGGCGCCGAAAACGGCGAGCGCTGCCGACAGGAACGGGAACCGGACGAACCAGGGGCCGTCCTTGTCCGCATGGCTGGGCTGCTTTTCGGCAGCAGCGCGGCTCAACTGGTCGAGCACGATCGCCATCAGCACGATGGCGACGCCACTTTCGAGGGCCTGGCCGATCTTGAGCGACTGCAGGCGAAACAGCAGATCGTGGCCGAGGCCGCGCGCGCCCACGAAGGAGGCGATGACGACCATCGCCAGGCATTGCATGATGACCTGGTTGACCCCGACCAGCAGCGCCTGTCGCGCGGCCGGGATTTCCACCATCCACAACATCTGGAAGCGCGTGCAGCCCGCCATCTTGCCGGCCTCGCGGATTTCCTTGGCCACACCCTTGAGGCCGAGGATCGTCAGCCGCGCCATGGGCGGAACGGCGAAAATTATGGTGGCGATGGTGCCCGCCTTGTGGCCAACGCCGATGAAAACGGCAATCGGGATCAGGTAGGAGAAATGCGGCAGCGACTGCAGCACGTTGAGGACCGGCACTATGGCGGCCTCGAACCACGGCTTCTTGACGGCGAGGATACCGGTGAGGAAGCCGATGATGCCCGCGATCGGCGCGGCGACAAGGACGACCGAAAGCGTGACCATCGACAATTCCCATTTGCCGAAGATCGCCATATAGGCAACGCCGCCCGCCGCCAGGGCACCAAGGCGCCAGTCGCGCAGGTACCAGCCGAAGACGCCGCACAGTCCTGCGGTCATCACCCAGGGCATGGCCGGCAGGCCGATATGGGGCAGGCCCGATACGAGCAGGCCTTCCACCAGCGCCAACGGCCAGGTGATGAGATCGGCCACCCAGCGCGTCAGCTCCCTGAACGAGAAGAGGCCGAGCATCTTGTCGTCGCGCAGATGGTCGATAAGCGTATTCGTCCAGTCGATGAACGGGATCGCCCATGCCTTCGGCACCATCGTCACCCAGGCTGGCAACGAGGGGGCGGCCAGGAACAGGATCAGGAACGGCAATATCACGAGGGCTGGCCTCGTCGCCCTGCCCAGGCCCGACGCTTCACCGATCCTGACAGGCCTTTCGAGAGCCACGGCGCTCATTGCACCGGCTCCTGCCCGTAGAGCGTGTCGATATAGGTGGCGCGGTCCAGCGTGCCGACAAGCAAGCCCTCGCCGTCGATGACATCGACAGGACGCTCGCTTGCCACGACAAGGCGCACGACGCTGGCCAGCGGAGCATCGGCGTGAATGGCATTCTGCGCCGCCTTGCGCGAGGTCGCCGGCTTCATCACGCTACGCACCGACAGGAGCCGCTCCCTCGGGATGTTTTCCGTGAACTTCGCGACATAGGGCGTGGCCGGCCGGGTCACCAGTTCTTCGGCCGTGCCAAGCTGCTCGACGGCGCCATCCTTCATGATGGCGATCCGGTCGGCGACGCGAATGGCTTCGTCGAAATCATGCGTGATAAAAACGATCGTCTTGTTGAGGACTTTTTGCAGACGCAGGAACTCGTCCTGCATTTCCCGGCGGATCAGCGGATCGAGGGCCGAAAAAGGCTCGTCGAGGAACCACAGATCAGGGCCGACGGCAAGCGAGCGGGCAATGCCGACGCGCTGTTGCTGGCCACCTGAAAGCTCGCGCGGATAATAGCCTTCGCGTCCCTTCAGTCCGACCAGTTCGATGACCTCGCGGGCCCGGCTCTCCCGCTCCTGCCGTCCTGTTCCGCGCACCTGCAAGGGAAAGGCGACATTGTCCAGGACCGTGCGATGCGGCAACAGGGCAAAGTTCTGGAAGACCATGCCCATCTTGTGCCGACGCAGTTCGATCAGCTCGTTTTCGGTGGCCGCCAGCATGTTACTGCCCTCGAACATCACCTCGCCGGCGGTGGGCTCGATGAGCCGGGACAGGCACCTGAGCAGGGTCGACTTGCCCGAGCCGGACAGACCCATGACGACCAGGATCTCACCGGGCATGACATCGAAGGAGACGTCGCACACCGCAGGGATGTAGCCTTCGGCGCGAATGGCCTCGATCGAGGGTTTGCCGCCGTGACGCTGCAGGAAGCGAACCGGATCGGTCCCATAGAGTTTCCAGAGGTTCCGGCAGGCGATCTTGGGGTCGGTCATAAGGTTCCCTTTGCAGTTGCTGGGTCGCCATATGTGCGCTCAAGGGAGCGCCTGCCTGGTGCAGGCGCTGCCGATCAAGTGCGTGGAGCTTCCGGAGGCCGGATCAGCTGGCCGAGTTGAGCCATTCCTTCCAGCGAGCCTCGTTGTCGGCCAGCCATTTTTCGGCGGCCTGTTCCGGCTCCATATTGTCGATATCGGCCAGCTTGGCCTGGACCGCGACATCCATATTGGTGAAGTTGATCTTCTGGAGGACGGCATAGGCCTTCGGCCACGTGGTCGGGAAATCCTTCCAGGCCCCGATCTTCAGATAGCCGTCCTTCGGGTTGCCGCAGTCATAGGTGAGGTCCTTGTTGGTGCCCCAGGACGCATCATCCTTGCACTTCGGATCGAATTCGGGGAACTCGACGAAGGCGCCTTCATACAAGGCTTCGATGAAGTTGGGCGTCCAGTTGAACAGGACGATCGGCTCCTTGCGCTTCTCAGCCGAGGCGAGCTCGGCCCACAGTGCCGCAGCCGATCCGGCGTTCACCACCTCGAAGTTCATACCGAGCGCCTCGACGCGCTCCGCATCATGCTTGAGCCAGTCGACCGGCCCGCCAAGGAAGCGGCCCTTGGGCGCGGTCTCGGCGGTCGAGAACTTGTCGGCGCACTGGTTGAGAGCCTCCCATGCCGGCAGCCCGGGGCAGATCTCCTCGACATATTTCGGATACCACCATTCCTCGCGGGTCTTCGCGTCATGGGTGGCGGCATCGACGACGCAGCCATCGTTCACCACCTTCTCGAACGCAACGCCGAAGGCGCCTTCCCATACCTCATGCACGAGATGGACATCGCCCTCGCACAGCGCCGTGTAGACGACCTGGCTGTCCGAAGACACATATTCGACCTTTGCGCCGGTCTTTTCGAGCAGCTTGCCCACGATATGCGCACCCACGATCTGGCTCGACCAGTTGTGGGTGGGTATCTTGATGACGTCCGTGGAATCCTGGGCAAAGGCCGTGCCGGCCGTGAACGCCGCAATGGCAGCCACGCTTGCGGATATCGTGAGCTTTCTCATTTCTTCTCCCTTTTGCTTTCTCGTTCCCTGACGAGCGGAAAGTCGTTTGCCTGGTTGTTTTCGGTCCGCCCCGGCCAACAAGGATAGCGATGAGAAGTGAACCGGTGTCGTCTGCGGTGTAAAAGTCGTAGCTTCTAATGTGAAAAGATGTTAACGGGGTCCTTGGGAGGAATACGCATGAGGCTCCAGCATCACATCGTGATCGTGGAGGACGATCCGGTCACGCGCGCAAAGCTGGCCGGATATTTCCTTGCCGAAGGCTACAAGGTGAGCGAGGCCGGCGATGGCGAGCAGATGCGCAGCATCGTCGGGCGTCATCCGGCCGATCTTCTGATGATCGACATCAACCTGCCGGGCGAAGACGGGCTCAAGCTTACCCGGGAACAGCGGGAGCGCTCCGACGTCGGCATCATCCTCGTGACCGGACGGGCCGATACGGTCGATCGGATCGTGGGGCTGGAGATCGGCGCCGACGACTATGTGACCAAGCCGGTCGAGCACCGGGAGCTCCTGGCCCGGGTGAAAGGTCTGTTGCGGCGGGTCGGCAAGGGCCGGCAGCACAATACCGACACGCCGATGCGCAGTTTCTACGGCTGGACGCTGGATACCACGCGCCGCACGCTCCAGGCTGCCGACGGAACCTTCGTCGAACTGACGGGCGCTGAATTCAAGCTGCTTGCGGTGCTGACGGCCAACCCCGGCCAGGTGCTGTCGCGCGAACGCCTGCTGCACGAAATATCGCGGCGTGAATGGGACGCCAGCGACCGGACGGTGGACGTGCTGGTCCGGCGCTTGAGACAGAAGCTCAAGGACAATCCGCGCGCGCCGCGCATCATCGTCACCTCACATGGGGAAGGCTATTTCTTCACGCCCGAAGCGACGCCGCCGATGCAACGCGAGGCGCAATGGTGATGAAATCGCGATAGCGGCCGGTGCTATTCCGCGGCCGGCCTTTCGGCGTTCCGGCCGGTGGACAGCAAGGCTTCCAATCGGTCGAAGCCGGCTGCAAACGCCGCCTGGCATTCGAGAACGATGTCCTTCAGGTCTGCCCGCGCGGCGGTGGCGGATGCCGCTTCGAGCGCAGCGGCAGCGGCGAGCAGCCTTGGGAAACCGAGCGATCCTGCCGAGCTTTTCGTCGCATGTGCCAGGTCCCGCAGCGCCTTGCGGTCGTTCTTGCGCACGGCCTGCTGCATCAGCTCGAAGCGCTGCGGCAAGCTGTCGAGCGCAATCGCCCGCAGGCGTTCGACCACCGCCGGCCCGAGAGCCTCGATATCGGCCCTGCAGGCGGCCTCGTCGAAAGCCTGCAGGATGGAACGCTTGCCGGGCGGCTGGCCTGACAGTGCCTCGATCGCTTCGAGCAACTGATCGTCGACGATCGGTTTTGCCACGAACGCATCCACGCCGGAGTTGAGATAGCGCTCGACCTCCGAGGCGAAGACATGCGCCGACATCGCAATGGCCGGCAGGTCCGGGGCCGCAAGCGCCTTGCGCACCCGCTTCATGGTTTCGAGCCCATCGATCCCCGGCAGGCTGATATCCATCACCAACACATCCGGCTTGAATGCGCCGATCGCTTCGAGCGCGGCAAAGCCGGTGCCGACCGCCCTCACCTGATGGCCGGCCCGCGTCAGGACGGTATTGGCCACCAGCCGCGTCGCCGCGTCGTCCTCGACGAGAAGGATGTTGCGGGGCAGAACCGGCTCACTGGCGCGCTTGCTGCGCGTTTCCGCATGCCTTGGCCGGCGCGCCGTCCTCAGCGTGAGTTCAAGCGTGAATGTGCTTCCCGTGCCCGGCGTCGACGCGACCTCGAGATCGGCACCCATGAGGCGTGCGAGTTCGCGGCTGATGGCAAGGCCGAGGCCGGTGCCGCCGAACCGCCGCGTGATCGAGGCATCCGTCTGCGTGAAGGCGTGGAAAATCTGCTCCTGATACTCCGGCGAGATGCCGATCCCGGTATCGGCAACGCTAAGGCTGACGCGCTGCGTGCCCTTGCCGTTCTCCCTTGCCTGCACCTCCACGCAGATCTCGCCCTGCTCGGTGAACTTGATGGCGTTGCTGACCAGGTTGAACAGCACCTGCCTTATCTTGGTTGCGTCTCCCGAAAAGGCCGGCGCCAAGCTTCCGTCGACCTTCATACCGAGAGCGAGCCCCTTTTCGGTCGCCATCGGCCGCATGAAGGCGACGACCCCTTCCACCAGCGCCGCCATGTCGAAATCGACCTTCTCCAGCACCACCTTGCCAGACTCGATCTTGGAGTAGTCGAGGATCGCGTTGAGAATGCCCAGCAGCGCCTCGCCAGAATTGGCCGCGATCGACAGGTGCTGGCGCTGCTTCGTGCTCAACCGGGTGTCGGCAAGCAGGCGCATCATGCCGAGCATGCCGGTCATCGGCGTGCGGATTTCATGGCTCATCGTCGCCAGGAAGGCGGATTTCGCATTGCTTGCCTGTTCGGCGCGCTGCCTGGCCTCGGCATGGTCCAGCGCTTCCTGGCGAAGGCGGGTGTTGGCAAGCCTGATCTGCTCGGTCTGCTCTTCCACCAGTTGCTGCAGTTCCTCGCGGTGGCGCCGCAGTTCGATCATGATGCGCTCGCGCTCCTGCTCGAGATCGAGCCGGCGCCGCGATTCCTCGCGGAAGCGGTTCACCGTCACCGCCATGGTGCGCAATTCGTCGTCGCCGTCTTCCGCGACCTCCACATTGAGGTCGCCGGCCGTCAGCCGCTGCATGGCGCGCGACAGGCCGCCGAGCCGCCGCACCAGGTTCCTTTCGACGTAAAGCCACACGATCCCACCCGACACCATCACAGCACCGATCAGCGTCAGGACAAGCACGATGACGCCGATCTGCACGGCATGGTCGGCCCGCTCGGCCGTGGTGCGCGCGAATTCGCCGGAGCGGTCGAGGATGCTTCTGGCGACCGCGTTCTGCTTGGCGGAAAGATCGCGGTTGGCCTCCGCCATCGTGTCCAGCATGCCCACTAGGTCGACGATACGTTGCCGGCGTCCGAACAGCGAACCGGCGACAGGCACGTCGCCGGCAGCGGTTTCCATCGTGGTAAAGGATTCAAGCGCCTGCGCGCGGCGCACCGGATCGTCGATGCCCAGTATGCGCCGGCGGATCACCTTCATGTGGTCCTGGAAGATGCCGCTGATCTCGCGGATTTCGGTGAGCGATTCCGCGCGCGTCAGGCGGTTGACCAGGAGGCTGATCTGGGCGCTGCGGTGGCGCAGTTCGTACATGCGCTCCATCAGGAAGATGTCGTGCTCGATCAGCCGGTCGATCGCGCTATAGGCGTCCTCACGCCGCTCCGGATCATCGATGAGACCATAGAGACCGGCGGTGACGGCGGACGCACCGGCCGAGGCGTTGGAGATCAGGGTTTCGGACAGAAGCAGGATCGCTTGCGCCGCATCGGCCACTTTCTCGGCACTGTCGCGATAGGCGGCCTCCTGCTCCAGCCGCTGGCGCACGAGCTCGTAATTGCTCTTCAGGTTGGCCAGCATCTTCTCGACCGCGCCTGCGAACTCCTCGACAAGCTCGGTGTCGATGGCAAGCTTCCTCGCCTGCTCCAGCGAGGCCACCATCTCCTGGGCGAGACGGGACAGCTTGGTCTGTTCGGCCGCCAGTTCGGCGCTCGATTGGACGGCTGCCAGTACGGGCGCCGTCGCGACCAGCTTGGCGCTGAGTTCGGCCGTATGCTGGGTTGCCGCCACGGCCGGCAGAGCCTGCGCATTCACCACCTGCGCCGACGCGATATGGCGCAGGATCAGCCAACTGGCGATGCCAGAAGACAGCGACAGGCCAGTGATGCACAGGAAGGCGAGAAACAGCCTTCCACCAATGCCGAACCTACGAAGCATGTGCCATATAACCACGGTTTGCACTGCCGGCGTAAGCCGCTAGGAAGTGTGGACAGTTATCTGAGCCATAGGACTGTTGCGGCGATGGTGACGACGGCGAGATAGTGCCTTGCGGTTTTCTCGAAGCGTGTTGCGACGCGGCGGAATTGCTTGAGCTTTGA
>JBARWP010000273.1:0-14284 GCA_049646905.1 Pseudaminobacter sp.
CGGCTCGCGAGCCATGCCGAACGGCATGTTTTCCGGCTCATCCGCTGCTGCGGCGACCGTTGCTGGCGCGACCTCAGCCTGCGGGCGCGGTGCCAGCACCGGCAGCGGCACGCTGCGTGCGGGGAGCGCGGCTATGATCGTTTCCGGCGTCTGCTCAGGCGCATCGGCGACCTGCGGTATGTCGGCGCGCTGCGCCTCCTCCGGCGACAATATCTGGATGCCGGGCTCAGACTTGGCTGCCGGCGCGGCCTGTTTGGCCGCCTGCTTGACGGCCGCCTTCGGGGCGGGCGCTGCCGCCACCATGGCCGGGCTGTTGTCTTCCTCCTCGTCGGCACCACCGCCACCGCCGAAGAGCGCGGCTAGCAATCCGCCGGATTTCTTGCTGCTGCTACTGCTGGAACCGGCAAGGGCGACAGCCAGGTGGCCACTATCCTTGCGGGCCTGGTAGGCGGCGAGCGCCTGTTCGAAGCCTGGCAACGGCTTGCCGTCGCTCGGCACATGCAGGGTCTTGCCGCTCGGGAAGACGGCCACGAGTTCCTTGCGGCTCATGCGGGGCCAGTGGCGCACATTGCCGACATCGAAATGGACGAAGGGCGAGCCCGAGCGCGGATAGTAGCCCACCCCGCCAGCCTGCAGCTTCAGGCCGATATTGCGAAGGTTCTGCAGCTTGACGTCCGGCAGGTAGAAATCCATCGCCTTGCCGAGCATATGCTGGCTCTTGTTGGCCACACCCTTGGAGCGGCTGCGCAGCATCGAATTGGTGGCGGGCGAGCGATAGGCCGAAACGACATGGATGTAGTCGCGCGAGCCGGAAGCACGATAGGCTTCCCAGATCAGGTCGAGGAGACGCGGATCCATATTGGTCGGCTCGTTGCGGCGCCAGTCGCGCAGGAACCTGTTGATCTGCTTCAAGCCGGCCTGATCATAGCGGCCATTGCGCTTGAACGTGATAGCCGCCTTCTCCTTGGTATGGATGAAGTAGAGCTTCAACGTCCTCGTCTCGGCGCTTGCCACGGACGATGCGGCGGCGAGAAAACCCATGGCGATCAGCACTGCGACCAGCATTCTCTGCCAGCCGGACGTTGCAAGATTTCGCCGGTTTTTTGAGCGTGCGATGCTAATCAAATCAAAAGGCCTTACAGAGTGCCATTTGTCCCCGGATTTGACTCCCGGACGTTCGAAGATTCACGTCCGACTATCGATCCTAATGGTTAATCACTGCTTATTGAAGTCGAAATGCGGTGACACCGTGGCATTGTCCCGGCAAAAAAACAGCAACGCCGCACGTGGTAAACCGGGCGTTTACGCTGGCTGGCTTGCGCCACGCTGATTAAGATTCAAGGCAAAGGCGCTTACTGATACAGCCGCTCGGCACGTCCGGAGTCCGGATCGATGCCATATTCCTTGAGCTTGCGATAAAGCGTGGAGCGCCCGATCCCGAGG
Source organism: Pseudaminobacter sp. (assembly GCA_049646905.1). Classification (GTDB taxonomy): domain Bacteria; phylum Pseudomonadota; class Alphaproteobacteria; order Rhizobiales; family Rhizobiaceae; genus Pseudaminobacter. The sequence goes on from JBARWP010000273.1 coordinate 1,444, forward strand.
CGGCGCGCGACCTCGCTCATCTGGCCGTTGTAATGTTCGATGGCGAGCCGGATCATCTCGAGTTCTACATCTGCCAGCGTGCGCACATTGCCACGCTCGTCGAGGGCGGCAAGCAGGCCGAAATGCCGCTGCGGGGCCGGAGCAGCCGGAGCGGTTTCACGATGGTCCCGTATCGGTTGCGCCTGGGCGGGCGCATCCGCAATAGCCGGTGCGGCTTCCACGGCAACGTCATCGAGCCGGACGACACCCTCCACCTGGGTGCGGATCTGGGGAAACTCCTCCTCGGTCAGCACATCGCCCTCGCACAGCACGCAGGCGCGGAAAACCGCGTTTTCAAGCTGCCTGATATTACCCGGCCAATCATAGGCCTGGAGCATCTTCAGCGTGCTGGAGGAGATGTCGACGATCCGTCCATGTGTTTCGGAAGGCGGCACGCGTTTCATGAAATGGCGCACCAGATAGGGGATATCGTCGCTGCGTTCACGCAATGGCGGCACGAAGATCGGATAGACGTTCAGCCGGTAGAACAGGTCTTCGCGGAATTTCCCGTCCTTCACCTGCTGCAGCAGGTTGCGGTGCGTGGCCGAGATCAGCCTTATATCGACCTTGACGGTCGAGCGCCCACCGACCGGATCGACCTCGCCCTCCTGCACCGCCCGCAGCAGCTTGACCTGGACATCGAGCGGCAGGTCGCCGATCTCGTCCAAAAACAGCGTGCCGGTATGGGCCTCGACGAACTTTCCGGTGTGCTTTTCGGTGGCGCCGGTGAACGATCCCTTCTCATGGCCGAACAGGATGCTTTCGACCAGATTGTCAGGGATGGCGCCGCAATTAACGGTGATAAACGGCTTGGAACGGCGCACGCCGGAGCCCTGGATGGCGCGGGCAACCAGTTCCTTGCCGACGCCTGATTCGCCTTCGATGAGGATAGGGATGCTCGATGCGGCCGCCTTCTGCCCTAGCCGAACCACCCGTTCCATGGCCGGACTGTTGGTGACCAGGTCCTTGAAGGTGAGATGGCCGCCCTGGCGTGGCGCACGCCTTGCCGATCCGCCAAGCGCCTCGACCTTCAGCGCATTGGAGATCGCCGCCTTCAGCCTGTCGGGCGACGCCGGCTTGACCACGAAGTCGAAAGCACCGCTGCGCATCGCCGATACCACGGTCTCGATGCCGCCCTGCGCGGTCTGCACGATCACCGGCGTCGCGATCTGGCGCTCGCGCATCGCCTCCAGCACGCCGAGGCCGTCCAGGCCGGGCATGACGAGATCGAGGATGACGACGGAGACATTGCCTGCGCCTGAACGCTCAAGCGTCTTCAGCGCCGCCTCGCCGTCATGGGCCAGGATGGCGTCATGGCCGAATTTGTTGACCGCCGCCTCCAGCAGCCGCCGCTGCACGGGGTCGTCATCGACTATCAGGATGGGCGCTGACATGAATAAATTCTGAAAATCGCCTTTAGAGCGTTGTTGCCGTCTGGATCATCATGGCACAGGGTTCTAAATAAGCCTTCAAAAAAGCCGGTGAACGAAGTCTTTAAGACTCCTCGGGTTTTTCTCTACTGTGATCGGAAGGTAATGCAATGCGCGTAGTTTCGGGACAGACCGCTGCCCCCGTGTCTTCCGGTCAGGCCGCCGCAGGCCTCGGCGATTTGCCGGAATGGGACCTCACCGATCTCTATCCCGCCATGGATGCGCCCGAACTGAAGCGCGACCTCGAAAAGGCCGCCAGTGACGCCGTTGCCTTCGAGCAGCGCTGGAAGGGCACGCTGGCAGCGGAGGCAAGGAAGGGGGCACAGGGGCAACTCGGCGAAGCGCTGCGCGCCTATGAGGAAATCGAGGAACTGATCGGCCGCATAGCTTCCTATGCCGGGCTGATCTATGCCGGCAACACGGCCGATCCGCAGCGGGCCAAGCTCTATGGCGACGTCCAGGAGAAGATGACGGATGCCAGTTCGCATCTGCTGTTCTTTTCGCTGGAGCTCAACCTGATCGAGGATGCCGACATCGTGGCCGCGCTCGACGCCGACCCGGCCTTCGGCCATTACCGGCCATGGGTGCTGGACCTGCGCAAGGACCGGCCCTACCAGCTCGAAGACCGTATCGAGCAGCTATTCCATGAAAAGTCGATCACGGGGCGTGGCGCCTGGAACCGCCTCTTCGACGAGACGATGACCGATCTGCGCTTCGAGATCGACGGGGAGGAACTGGCGCTGGAGCCGACGCTCAACCGCCTGCAGAATGCCGACGGCGACGTGCGGCGCAAGGCGTCCGAAGCGCTGGCGGCCACCTTCAAGCGCAACCTGCGCCCGTTCACTCTGATCACCAATACGCTCGCCAAAGACAAGGAGATTTCCGACCGCTGGCGCGGCTTCAAGGACATCGCCGATTCACGCCACCTCGCTAACCGCGTCGAACGCGAGGTCGTGGATGCGCTCGCCGCCGCGGTGCGCGAGGCCTATCCGCGCCTGTCGCACCGCTATTATGCGATGAAGGCCAAATGGCTCGGCATGGAGGAGATGAACCATTGGGACCGCAATGCCCCCCTGCCCGAGACGCCGCAGGCGACCATCGGCTGGGACGAGGCCAAAAGCACGGTGCTTTCGGCCTATCAGCGGTTCTCGCCAGAGATGGCCGACATTGCCCGCACCTTCTTCGATCGCCGCTGGATCGATGCGCCGGTGCGCGCCGGCAAGGCGCCGGGCGCCTTCGCGCATCCCACCGTGCCGTCAGCCCATCCCTATGTGCTGCTCAACTATCTCGGCAAGCCGCGCGACGTGATGACGCTTGCCCATGAACTCGGCCATGGCGTGCATCAGGTCCTGGCCGGTGAGCAAGGGGCACTGATGGCCTCGACCCCGCTGACGCTTGCCGAAACCGCCTCGGTCTTCGGCGAGATGCTGACCTTCCGCCTGCTGCTCGACAACACCACCGACCGGCGCGAGCGCAAGGCGATGCTGGCCCAGAAGGTCGAGGACATGATCAACACCGTTGTGCGCCAGATCGCCTTCTACGAATTCGAGCGCAAGATCCACACCGAGCGCCGCAACGGCGAGCTGACTTCGGACAGGATCGGCCAGTTCTGGCTGGAAGTGCAGGCCGAAAGCCTCGGGCCGGCAATCAAGCTGCGCGATGGTTACGAGACCTTCTGGACCTATATCCCCCACTTCATCCATTCGCCTTTCTACGTGTATGCCTATGCCTTCGGCGACTGCCTGGTGAACTCGCTCTATGCGGTCTACCAGAACGCCGAACGCGGCTTTCAGGCGAAGTATTTCGACATGCTGCGCGCCGGCGGCACCAAGCACCATTCCGAGATTCTGAAGCCCTTCGGGCTCGATGCCTCCGATCCGGCCTTCTGGCAGATCGGGCTTGCCGTGATCGGCGAGCTGATCGATGAACTCGAAGCGCTGGACTGATACGGACCGGATACCGCATTCCAAATGCCGCAAGCGCCCTTTGCCCTGTTCCGCGACGACCTCGCCGGCCACGAAGTGCTGTTCGACCGGCCACGCGAAATCATTGCGCCCGAGAATGCGGAAGACTTCTTTCCGGCGCTGGAGGCGGCACAGGCCGCCCATGAGGCCGGCAAATGGCTCGCCGGCTATTTCTCCTACGAGGCAGGCTATCTTCTCGAGCCGAAGCTGCGGCCCATCCTGCCCGAAGGGCGGCGCGCCCCGCTCTTATGCCTTGGCGTGTTCGACGGTCCGTCGGAAAGCGACCTGCCCGGCTCCCGTCCGAGCCCGACCAATGGGCCGATCTTCGATGCGCGGGCGCAATGGACCTTCGAAGACTATCAGAAGCGTTTTTCGCGCCTGCACCGGCATCTGCGCGAAGGCGACTGCTATCAGGGCAACCTGACCTTTCCGATCAATGCGCACTGGTCGGGCGAGCCGCTCGCCGCCTTCAACGCGCTGACCGAACGCCAGCCGGTGAAATATGGCGCGCTGATCTCGCTCGCAGGCCCCATCGTGCTGTCGCGCTCGCCCGAACTGTTCTTCCAGGTGGACGAAGAGGGCTGGATCGAGACCCACCCGATGAAGGGCACGGCACCGCGCGGCAAGACCCGGGAGGAAGACCGGGCGCAGCACGATTTCCTGCGCAACGACCCGAAGAACCAGGCCGAAAACCGCATGATCGTGGATCTCCTGCGCAACGACATTTCGCTGATCAGCGAAGTCGGCACGCTGGATGTGCCCGAACTGTTCCGTATCGAGAGCTATCCGACGGTGCATCAGATGGTGAGCCGCGTGCGCGCAAAACTGCTGCCGAACCTGCCGATCGCCCGGATTTTTTCGGCGCTTTTCCCCTGCGGCTCGATCACCGGCGCGCCGAAAATCCGTGCAATGGAAATCCTGCACGAGTTGGAAGGCACCCCGCGCGACGTCTATTGCGGCGCCATCGGCTGGATAGCCCCGGGTGGCCAGATGCGTTTTTCGGTCGCCATTCGCACCATATCTCTGCATCCGGACGGCGAGGCGATATACAATGTCGGCGGCGGGGTGGTCTTCGATTCCACGGCTGAAGAGGAATATGCCGAATGTCTGCTCAAGGCCCGCTTCGCGACGGGAACCCTGCCGGCTTCGAACTGATCGAGACCCTGCGCTGGGAGCCGCAAGCAGGCTTCGTGCGGCTGGACAGGCACCTTGCCCGCCTCGCCGCATCGGCCCGCGATCTCGGCTTTGATTATTCACCGGCAGAAATCGACCGCCAGCTTGCCACCGTTGCCGCCAGCGATGCGCCGCTGCGCATTCGCCTGACACTTGAACCGAACGGCAAGGCCGACGTAACGGCCCATCCTTTCACGCCGCTGCCCCGCAACACCATATGGCGGCTCGGCATCGCCCACACGCGGCTCGACGCAACCAACAGGCTTTTGCGCCACAAGACCACGCTGCGACAGGCTTACGAGGCCGCCCGCGCCGAATTCTCCAGCGCGGAAGCTGACGAAGTGATCCTGCTCAACCAGTGCGGCAAGGTCTGCGAGGGCACCATCACCACGATCTTCATCGACAATGGCACCGGACCGCTGCGCACGCCATCGCTGGAATGCGGGTTGCTTGCCGGCGTCCTGCGTGCCGAAATGCTGGAAACCGGCAAGGCGATAGAGGCGATGCTGGCCCCGGAGGATTTGCGCGAGCCAGGCACCCTTTTCGTCGGCAATTCGCTGCGGGGACTGATTGCCGCGCGGCTGGGCTGAACCGGGGATCGAGGCCCGATAGCTCGGCGTCTATCGTTTCGGCGGCTGCAACCTGTTGCCGAATTCCGCTTTATTATGACATCGAATTGTGATTGGCGTTTCGCCCCTGACTGTTCACACGGCTTAGATCCCGCAAACCCATGGAGCTTCCCGGAAGATGGCGACACAAAAATGGCCCCTATATGGTGAGATAACCGGCCCGGTGGTGATGATCGGCTTCGGCTCGATCGGACGGGGAACCCTTCCTCTCATCGAGCGCCATTTCAAGTTCGATAAATCCCGCATGACGATCATCGATCCGCGCGATGACAATCGGAAGCTGGCCGACGAACGCGGCATCTCCTTTCTTCAGGAGGCGGTGACGCGGCAGAACTATCGGGACCTGCTCACTCCGCTACTGACCAAGGGCGAAGGGCGTGGCTTTTGCGTCAATCTCTCGGTCGACACCTCCTCGGTTGACCTGATGAAGCTCTGCCGCGAGCTCGGCGTGCTCTATATCGATACGGTGATCGAGCCCTGGCTCGGCTTCTATTTCGACGAAAGCGCGGACAATGCCGCACGCACCAATTACGCCTTGCGCGAAACACTGCGCGCCGAAATCGCCGCAAGCCCCGGAGGCACCACCGCCGTCTCAACCTGCGGCGCCAATCCGGGCATGGTGTCGTGGTTCGTCAAGCAGGCGCTGGTGAACCTCGCGGAAGACCTCGGCCGCGACATCTCGGTTCCGGCGACGGGCGATCGCCAAGGCTGGGCGAAGCTGATGCAGGAACTCGGCGTCAAGGGCATTCATATCGCCGAGCGTGACACGCAGCGCACCCGCGAGCCAAAGCCGCTAAACGTGTTCTGGAACACCTGGTCGGTGGAAGGCTTCATCGCGGAAGGGCTGCAGCCGGCCGAACTCGGCTGGGGCACGCATGAAAAATGGCGGCCGGAAAACGCCAGAGACCAGCAATCTGGTTGCAAGGCGGCGATCTATCTGGAACAGCCCGGCGCCAACACCCGCGTGCTGAGCTGGTGCCCGACGCCGGGCGCGCAGTACGGCCTGCTGGTGACCCACAATGAGGCGATCTCGATCTCGGACTTCTTCACCCTGCGCGACGACAAGGGCGAGGTCACCTACCGCCCGACCTGCCACTATGCCTATCACCCCTGCAACGACGCGGTGCTGTCCATGTATGAGATGTTCGGCGCCGCCGGCCGCCCGCAGCCGGTGCAGCACATATTGGAGGAGGACGAGCTCATCGATGGTATCGATGAACTCGGCGTCCTGCTCTATGGCCATGACAGGAATGCCTATTGGTACGGCTCGCAACTCTCGCTTCAGCAGGCGCGCGAGTTGGCGCCCTACCAGAACGCGACCGGGTTGCAGGTGTCCTCGGCGGTGCTTGCCGGCATGGTCTGGGCCCTGGAAAATCCCGAAAGCGGCATAGTGGAAGCCGACGAGATGGATTTCAGGCGCTGCCTGGAGGTGCAACTGCCCTATCTCGGGCCGGTGAAGGGCTATTATACCGACTGGACTCCGCTCGAAGGACGGCCGGGCCTTTTCCCCGAAGATATCGACGCCGACGACCCGTGGCAGTTTCGTAACATTCTGGTTCGTTAGCCGCAGCGATGCATTGCAACCCGCCGCCAATGCCTTGCAATTGCATGAAAATAGCGCGATTGCTGGCAGGGCGGATTGAGGAGAGGATTTTGATATGACCATTGTGCGGACACTGGTTTGGGCGGGAGCGTTCGCTTCTGCGGCGACATTGCTTGCCGGCTGCGTGAGCAGCGGACCAGGCGGCGTAGGCGGCCCGATCGCCGCGGCCCCAAGGGGTGTGGAAGGCGAATGGCTGAGCACCGATGGCGTGGCTGTCTCGCGGTTTTCCGGCGGCGTCTTCCAGACGAACGCGCTCGATACCGGCAACAAGCTTGCCGACGGCAGCTATCGCATGGCCGATACCCGCACGGTGGAAATCACCATGCATTCGCTCATCCGCCAGACCACCACGAACGTCAATTGCCTGCTGGCAACCAACACGCAACTCAACTGCACCAGCGCCAGCGGCCAGCAATTCGTGCTGACGCGGCGCCCGCCGGTCGGCTGATCCGCACCCAAGCCGTGCCGCACCGGCACGGCACCTGCTTGCCTCGGCGCGGCCTGCTGCGATAAACCGGCCTGATCATGGCAGCGTGATCCTGGGGAGGATTTATGGTCGCGCATTTCGACGAGTTGGAAACCCGCGACCCGGCGGCACGCGAGGAAGCGCTTTTTTCGGCACTTCCGTCCTTCCTGAAATCCTCCATGGAGGCCGTTCCGGGCCTCGCCCACTGGCTTGATGGCGTCGATCCGCAAAGCGTCACCGACCGGGCCGCACTGGCCCGGCTTCCGGTGCTCAGAAAAGCCGAACTGATGCGGCTCCAGGCCGAAAACCCACCCTTCGGCGGCTTTGCCGATCCCAAGGCGTTCGCCGGCAAGCATGTATTCCTCTCGCCCGGCCCCCTATGGGAGCCGGAAGGTGCGGGTATCGATCCCGGCGCCGCCGCACGCGCCTTCTTTGCCGCCGGCATCCGTCCCGGCGATATCGTCCACAACGCTTTCGCGTATCACATGACGCCGGGCGGCTTCATGCTCGATGCCGGTGCGCGAGCGCTTGGCTGCACGGTGTTTCCCGCCGGAACCGGCAATACCGACATGCAGATCGAGGCTGCCGCGCAATTGCGGCCGAGGGCCTATTGCGGGACGCCGGATTTCCTCAAGGTACTGCTCGACCATGCCGCCGAGCAGGGCAAGGACCTGTCGTCGCTGAAACTCGGCCTCGTCTCGGCCGGCGCGCTGTTTCCGTCGTTGCGGGCTGAATATCGCGAGCGGGGCGTCAACGTGCTGCAATGCTACGCCACGGCCGAATGCGGCGTCATCGCCTATGAAAGTTCGGCTGCCGATGGCACGCCCAATCCGGGCATGATCCTGAACGAGCACATCATCGTGGAGATCGTACGGCCCGGTACCAACGACCCGGTGCCAGATGGCGAGGTCGGCGAAGTGGTGGTGACCACCTTCAACCAGGCTTACCCTTTCGTGCGGCTGGGCACCGGCGACCTTTCGGCGATCCTTCCCGGCGCCTCGCCCTGCGGCCGCACCGGCAAGCGGATCAAGGGCTGGATGGGACGCGCCGACCAGCGCACCAAGGTCAAGGGCATGTTCGTCGATCCGCAGCAGATCGCCGAAGTGCTCAAGCGCCATCCCGAAGTCGCCAGGGCAAGGCTGGTGGTGACCCGCGCGGGCGAACGCGACAGCATGACCCTTCACGTCGAACCCACAGCAGGACGCACACCGCATGGCAAGGCGCTCGAAGCCTCGCTGCGCGACGTCACCAAGCTTGGCGGCGCCGTCACCATCGCAGCCCCAGGCTCGCTGCCCAATGACGGCAAGATCATCGCCGACGAGCGCGACTACAACAGATAGCATCTTCCAGGGTCACTAGTGTGGCGAATCCGAAATTCGCATCACTTTGGAGCAAGGCTGTGAACGAATTTCGGATTTCGAGCCACACTAGTAACTTATTGAATCTAGTGTGGTTTACGGATTTGAAGTTCCTGAACGTAGATGCCGTGCAAATGACAGGAACTTCAAATCCACCACGCTAGAAGCGGCTTCAGTAGCCGGCCAAGTGTTGAGATAGGACATGGCGCAATTCCACTTGCATCGGGCCAAGCCCGGTGTGAACATGCCGCCTGCCATGTAGAAAAACAGTCAGGAACGGACGCTATAGCTGTCGACAGGTCCTATCTGGGAGAGATCGCATGAAGAAACTCGCTGCCATTGCCGCCCTATCGGCGTCCGCACTCAGCCTGTCTACCGGCGCTTCGTTTGCCGACTACACGCTCAATATCCTGCACATCAACGACTGGCACAGCCGCATCGAATCCAACAATGCCTTCGAATCCACCTGTTCGGCCGAAGAGGAGACAAAAGGCGAATGCATCGGCGGCGCCGCGCGCCTCGTCACCGCCATCGCCGAGCGCCGCAAGGCGCTTGAGGGGCAGAACGTACTGCTTTTGAACGGCGGCGACAATTTCCAGGGCTCGTTGTTCTACGCGACCTACAAGGGCGCGGCCGAGGCCGAGTTCCTGAACCTGATGAAATTCGACGCCATGACCGTCGGCAACCACGAATTCGACGACGGCGAGGATGCGCTGGCACCGTTCCTGGATGTCATCCAGTTCCCTGTGCTCAGCGCCAATGTGCAGGCCAATGCGCAATCCAAGGTCGGCGACCGCATCAAGCCGTCAATCGTGCTCGATGTAGGCGGTGAAAAGATCGGCATCGTCGGGGCGGTAACCACCGACACGCCGGAGGTCGCTTCGCCGGGCCCGAACATCACCATCGAGGACGACATCAAGACCATCACCACCGAGGTCGAGAAACTGAAGGCCGAGGGTGTCAACAAGATCATCGCGCTGACCCATGTCGGCTATCCCCGCGACAAGGAGATGATCGCCAAGATCCCCGGCGTCGATGTCGTGGTAGGCGGCCATTCCCATTCGCTTTTGTCGAACACCGACGCGAAGGCCGAAGGGCCCTACCCGACGATGATCGACAACCCTGACGGCTACAAGGTGCCGGTCACCCAAGCTGCGTCCTATTCGAAATATCTCGGCGAGTTTAAGGTCGTGTTCGATGACGATGGCGTGGTCAAGGAAGCCACCGGCGATCCGCTCTACCTCGACAAGTCGATCGCGCCCGATCAGGCGGCCCTCGACCGCATCAAGGAACTGGGCGCGCCGATCGAGGAACTGAAGAACAAGGAGGTTGCGGTGACTACCGCCACCATCGATGGCAGCCGCGACAATTGCCGCGCGCGCGAATGCGAGATGGGCAACCTCATCTCGGATGCGATCCTGGAACGCACCAGGGACCAGGGCATCCAGATCGCGCTCCAGAACGGCGGCGGCATCCGTGCCTCGATCGACGAGGGCACGATCACCATGGGCGAGGTGCTGACGGTGCTGCCGTTCCAGAACACGGTGGCGACGTTCCAGCTTTCCGGCAAGGACATCGCCGACTCCATCGAGGCGGGCCTGAGCGAAATCGAGGAAGGCAAGGGCAAGTTCCCGCAGGTAGCCGGCCTGAAATATTCCTTCGACAAATCCGTTGCCCCCAATGAGGGCCGGCTGAAATCGATCGAGGTGATGGAAGACGGCCAGTGGAAGCCGCTCGATCCTGACAAGACCTATGGCGTGGTGACCAATAATTTCGTGCGCGGCGGCGGTGACGGCTACGAGATCTTCGCCACCAAGGCCGAGAAAGCCTATGATTTCGGGCCAAGCCTCGAACAGGTGGTGGCCGATTATCTGGCTGCGAACCGCCCCTATACGCCCAAGCTGGACGGCCGCATCACCGAGCTTGCTGCCGCAGCTCCGGCAGAGACCACGCCGGCAGAGACCGCTCCCACCGAATCGGCGGCTGGCGAACCCGAGGTGAAGCTGCCCGACCTGCCGAGCGGCTCATCCGACATCGCCACCCAGGCACCGCAGGTGGAAGCAGCCGCACCAGCGACTGAGGCGGCCGCGCCGACAGATGCCGCGGTAACTCAGCCGGCGGACAGCGCCAACAGCCATGTCATCGTCGCCGGAGATACCTATTGGGACATCGCCAAGGCGATTTACGGCGATGGCGCACAGTGGAAGAAGATCGCGGACGCCAACTCCACCTATGCGCCGAAGCGCCTGCCTGTGGGAGCAACGCTGACCATTCCAGCCGCCAATTGATCCAGGTACGGCCATGCCGGCCCCGGCATGGCCTGCCTGCGGCCAGACGCTGCATTGAATTTCTTCCCCGCACCGCTAGGTTCCTCGCGTGTGCGGGAGAAAGCGCTGAATGAACACTGTCGAGAACGTCAAGGCCGAGGCGTCGGCCGCCGGCTCGCTGCCGGCAAGCGGCGCCCCCACCCAGGCAGAGAAGATCGGCATCATGCTGGTCAATCTCGGCACGCCAGATGGCTTCGATTTCGGCTCGATGTGGCGCTATCTGCGCGAATTCCTGTCGGATCGCCGCGTTATCGAACAACCTCGCATAAAATGGTATCCGATCCTCTACGGCATCGTGCTGAACACCAGGCCCTCGAAATCCGGTGCCAACTACAAGAAGATCTGGAACTACGAACTCGACGAATCACCGCTGCTGACATTGACGCGCGCACAGGGCGAGAAGCTTACCCGGGCGCTGGCCGACCTGCCCAATGTCGTGGTGGATTTCGCCATGCGCTACGGCAACCCCTCGATGGAAAGCGTCGCCGGCAAGCTGACGGCGCAGGGCTGCACGCGGCTGGTGGTGCTGCCGCTCTATCCGCAATATTCCGCGACCACGACGGCGACGGTGAACGACAAGCTGTTCGAGGCGCTGATGAAGATGCGCTACATGCCGGCGGTGCGAAGCATACCTGCCTATTACAACGAGCCGATCTATATCGATGCGCTCGCCCACTCGATCGAGAACCACCTTGCGACACTCGACTTCGAGCCGCAGGTCGTGCTCGCCTCCTATCACGGCATCCCCAAATCCTACGCCGAAAAGGGTGACCCCTATCCCGGGCAGTGCCACGAGACGACGCGGCTGCTGCGCGAGAGGCTGGGCTGGGACGAAAGCCGGCTGATCACCACCTTCCAGTCGCTATTCGGGCGCGAGGAATGGGTCAAGCCCTATACCGACAAGACCGTGGAAAGGCTGGCGCAGGAAGGCGTGAAGTCGATCGCCATCGTCAATCCGGGCTTTGCCGCCGACTGCATCGAGACGCTGGAAGAGATCGCACAGGAAGTCGCCGGAATCTACATGCAGGCTGGCGGTGAGAACTTCTCCCACATCCCCTGCCTGAACGACAGTAAGGAAGGCATGGCGGTGATCGAGACGCTGGTGCGGCGCGAATTGTCGGGCTGGATCTGACGCCTTCCGGGCGATCAGCGCCCGTCATTTCTCGCGGCGTGATTGTAAGCACGCCCAAACACCCCTAAGAATCGGGACCGGGAATGCATCCGTGGCATTCTCGCTAGCGATTCGAGGAGCCCTGCATGCCGTTTACCGGTCTCGATTTCATCATCCCCGTACTCGTCATTCTCGTGCTTCTGGTGCTGTTTACCGGCATCAAGACGGTGCCACAGGGATACAACTACACGGTCGAGCGATTCGGCCGCTACACCAAGACGCTCAGCCCCGGCCTCAACCTCATCATTCCCTTCATCGACCGCGTCGGCGCCAAGATGAACATGATGGAACAGGTGCTCGACGTGCCGACGCAGGAGGTCATCACCCGCGACAACGCGATCGTTGCCGTGGATGGGGTGGCCTTCTTCCAGGTGCTGAACGCGCCACAGGCAGCCTATCAGGTCTCCGGCCTGCAGAACGCCATCCTCAACCTGACCATGACCAATATTCGCTCCGTCATGGGCTCGATGGACCTGGACGAGCTGCTTTCGAACCGCGACGCGATCAATGAGCGCCTGCTGCGCATCGTCGACGAGGCTGCCCACCCGTGGGGCATCAAGATGACGCGCGTGGAGATCAAGGACATCAACCCGCCGGCTAATCTGGTCGAATCCATGGCCCGCCAGATGATGGCCGAGCGCAACAAGCGCGCCCAGATCCTGGAGGCCGAAGGGCTCAAGC
>JBARWP010000274.1:0-2476 GCA_049646905.1 Pseudaminobacter sp.
CGCAGCACCCGCGTATTTCGATCACGTCTCGATCGCGGCTCCGTCGCGCTCCGGCACCACGCATCTCACCATCGAGACGGTGTTGCAGGGCGAGGGCTGGGCCAAGGGATGGGGCACTATCCGCGAGATGGCCGGCAACTTCCGTGAAGTCACCGAGCGTTCGTTTGGCGTGCCGGATGGCGTGAACTCCGGTCAGGTCGGCTACGGCATCGTCATCGACTTCTTCGCCTTCTCCTCGCAGGCGACGGGCTTCCCGGTGAAGTTCATCTATCCAAGCGTGACGGCGATCGTCCCGGCCAACATTGCGGTCGTCGCGAATGCGCCGAACAAGGCGGGCGCCGAAGCCTTTATCGAATTCCTGCTGTCGGAAGCCGGGCAGAACCTGTTGTTCGATCCGGGCATCCGCCGCCTGCCGGTCAACCCGGCGGTCTACAGCAAGGCTCCGAAGGACTATCCGAACCCCTTCACCGATCCGCGCCTGAACTCGATGGTGAAGTTCGACGTCAAGAAATCGGAATCGCGCAACGACGTGGTCGATGCGCTGTTCGACCAGACCATTACCTTCCAGATCGCCGATCTGAAACAAACCAAGAAGGCGATCGACACTGCCGCTACGGCGCTTGCGAAAAAGCCGAACCCGCAGGGAGAGGCGCTTCTGAAGGAGGCGCGCGGCCTGATGGAAGCGATGCCGATCACCGAGGAACAGGCATCGTCCTCCGAGATCGTCGGTGCATTCTCCGGCGGCAAGAAGAAGGAGAAGGGCGTGCGGCAGGCCGAGCTCGAGCAGCAATGGGCGACCTTTGCAAAGGAGAACAATGCAAAGGCCCGCGCCAAGGCGGATGAAGCCCTGAAGCTTGCCAAATAAGTTCGGACGACGTCGCGCATGACCGCCGTCGGCTTACAACAGGAACGGCGCGGGACATTCCTGTCCCGTGCCTTCAGTGGCACGTCGTGGGGTCAGGCCAGCATTGCGCTCCTGATCCTCGCGTTTCTGATCTGCTTCCTTGTCTGGCCGGTTGCGACCGTCATCTGGGTCGCCTTCACCGAAAAGGGCACCGGCGCATTCACGCTGGCGAACTTCGTCGATTTCGCGCGGACCGATCTGTTCATCCGCTCGTTCTGGAATTCGTTCTACGTCTCGGCGATGGCGGTCGTCGGCGCATCGATCCTCGCGCTGCCGCTCGCCTACTTCACCTCGCGCTTCACGTTCCGTGGCGCGGGCGTGATCCAGATCCTCGGTTTTCTGCCGCTGATCATGCCGCCCTTCGTCGGCGCCGTGGCGCTGCAACTGTTCTTCGGCCGCAACGGCACGGTGAACCTGCTGCTGGACGACTGGTTCGGCTTCAAGCTCGGCTTCATGGAAGGGCTGAACGGCGTCATCTTCGTCCAGTCGATCCATTATTTCCCGTTCATCCTCATCAATCTCTCGGCGGCGCTGCGCAATGTTGACCGCTCGATGGAGGAGGCGGCACAAAACCTCGGCTCGCATGGGTTGCGGCTGTTCCGGCGCATCGTGTTTCCCTTGGCGCTGCCGGGTTATGTCGCGGGTGCCTCGCTGGTGTTCGTCAAGGTGTTCGACGATCTCGCGACGCCGCTTCTTGTCAATGTGAAAGATATGCTTGCGCCGCAGGCTTATCTGCGCGTCACCTCGATCGGTATCGCCGACCCGATGGGCTATGTGATTTCCGTCGTGCTAATCGTCGCATCGGTCGCCTCGATGTGGGTGTCGTCGCTTGCGACCCGCAACGTCGATTACGCCACCACCCAGCGTGGCGGCGGCGGCATCGCCAAGCGGAAGCTGCGGCCGCTGGAAATGGCGCTCGCCTATCTTCTGCTGACGCTGATCATCCTTCTGGTGCTGGCGCCGCATTTCGGTCTGGTGTTGTTGTCGTTTGCGACGATCTGGTCGTTCTCGCCGCTGCCCGACGGCTACACCACGGCGCATTACGCGCGCGTGTTCGGCGAAAGTTCGATCTACATCAAGAACACGCTGCTCTATGCCTCGCTCGCGGGCCTGATCGATATCGTGATCGGCACCGCGATCTCCTATCTGGTGTTGCGCTCGAAGCTGATGGGTGCGCGGGGGCTCGACCTGCTGGCGATGGCGGCGCTCGCCATTCCCGGCGTCGTGCTCGGCATCGGCTATCTGCGCGCGTTCTATGGCATTCCGCTATGGGATGGCACGCCGCTCGCCGCGTTCTGGATCGTGATCGTGATCGCATTGGCGATCCGTCGCCTGCCTTATGCGCTACGCGCCTGCTATGCGGCGCTCCAGCAGATTTCGGCCTCGCTCGAGGAGGCGGCGGAAAACCTCGGCGCGACCAAGGCCTCCACCGTGCGCCGCATCGTCGTGCCGCTGATGACCGGCGGCATCATGGCGGGCTTCATCACGAGTTTCGCAACAGCGGCCGTCGAACTCTCCGCCACGCTGATGCTGGTGCAGGCGAACGAGGATGCACCGCTCGCCTATGGCCTC
>JBARWP010000275.1:0-4977 GCA_049646905.1 Pseudaminobacter sp.
CCTTCCACCGCCGACAGCACCGAAATCGCCGGGGTGATGACCGCATCGCCGAAAAATAGCGCCGCTCCGCAAATGCCGACACCGAGGATGAGCAGCGACGGTTTTTGAAAACTGCCCTGCGCCAGCGCCATAAGCGACAGCGTGCCGCCCTCGCCTCTGTTGTCGGCCCGCAGCACGAAAAGGATGTATTTGATCGTGACAATGATGGTCAGCGCCCAGATGATCAGGGAAAGCACGCCCAGCACCGCCTCGCGCGATGCCGTGCCGTCGCCCGAGGCGGCGACCAGCGCCTCTCGAAACGCATAGATCGGGCTGGTGCCGATGTCGCCGTAGACGACACCGAGCGCACCTAGCATGAGCACCTTGGTGTTTTGGGAGGCCAGATCCATCGGCCCGGACTGCTGCAAAAACCCTGCTTCAGGGCCAGTGGTGGCTTGCGGCATTTTGGCGACTCCAAATGAGGCGCGGTGCTCTACTCCTGTTGCAGTGCAATAGCAAGCCGTAGTCTTGCGACGGCTTTCAGGTTTCGGGATCTGGTGGTGACCCTACCAGCCACAGGCGTCGAGAAAGCGCCGCACCGTTACCGCCATGCCGTATTCGAGCGCATCGGCCGTCAGGCCATGACCGATCGACACTTCGGCCAATCCGGGAATGCGCGCGGCAAGGGCAGGCAGATTGGCTACCACCAGGTCATGGCCAGCATTCACGGCAAGCCCGGCGGCAAAGGCGGCATCAGCCGCTTTCCCCAACCTTTCCAGTTCCTTGCGCGCCTTTTCGGAATCCGAATGGCAACTGCCATAAGGGCCCGTATAGAGTTCCACCCGGTCCGTGCCGGTCTCGCGCGCAGCCGGCATCTGTGCCGGATCAGGATCGGAAAATAGCGAGACACGAAAGCCGCTTCGCTTCAGCCGGGAAACCGTCGCCTTGAGGAAGGCCGCATGTTCCACGAAATCCCAGCCGTGATCCGACGTCGCCTGTGAGGGATCGTCCGGCACCAGCGTCACCTGGTCGGGCTGGTGCTTTTCCACCAGTTGCAGAAATTCCTCCGTGGGATAGCCTTCGATGTTGAACTCCGCGTCAGGAAACTCGTCATCGATCAGCGCCCGTATTTCGGCCAGGTCGGAAAAGCGGGTATGGCGCTCGTCCGGGCGAGGATGGACCGTAAGCCCATGCGCACCCGCCACCAGTGCAATGCGGCCAAGTCCGGTCACACTCGGCCAAGGCAGATCGCGCCGATTGCGCAGCATGGCGATGGCGTTGAGATTGACGGAAAGCTTGGCAGGCATAGGCAGCCTCTTTGCGGACGTGATGGCAATACTGAACAGCCCCTATAGCGCCTCTGGCGGGAACAGACAGGCCTATTCATGTGTTCCAGTTAAATCTTTTCGGAGGGACACCTTCATGCACCCGCTTGATGCCGTACCCGCAATTCGCCGCATCGAAACCGATCGAGGCGATCTATGCGCACTGGAAATCGTAGGTCGTTTCACCGCAGCCGATCTGGAAAACGCCTACGGCCTGCTCCAGGGAGCCTATGCCGAGCATGAAAAGATCGATCTTCTCGTGCGCATAACCCACTATGACGGCTTCGATTGGGGTTCTGCTTTCACCGAGGCGACCATTCGCGGCAAGACCGAGGCGCTGCGCCATATCCGCAAATATGCGGTCGTCGGCGGGCCGGGCTGGATGCGCGTCATGATCGGCATTTTCGGCCCGCTCACCTCCATCGAAACCCGCTATTTCGACTTGAGTGACGAAGCGGAAGCATGGCAGTGGGTCGGCGGTGAACCGGCATGAGCCCCGTTCGGGGCAGCCCCTACCTCACTACTGTCAGCCGCTCGGCCGCGCGGGTAATTGCCGTATAGAGCCAGCGCTGGCGGGTATCCTTGAAGGCCCAGCTTTCGTCGAACAGCACGATATCGTTCCATTGCGAGCCCTGCGCCTTGTGGACCGTCAGGGCATAGCCATAGTCGAAATCGTCGAAGCGCTTCTTCTGCTGCCACGGGATTTCGCCATCCGGGTCCTCGAAGGCGGCCTTGAGCAGCTTGATCTTGGCCACGCCCCGGTCCGGATCGTCCTCCTCCGGCGAGACCAGCAGATTGATGCCCGGCTTCACCGTTTCGCGCGACGAGGTCATCACCTTCCACAGCGAGCCGTTCAGCAGCCCCTTGGACGGGTCGTTGCGCAGGCACACCAGCTTGTCGCCGGCCTGCGGATAGCTTGCGGTGAAGCCCTTGAGTTCGCGTAAGCGTTGATTATAGCGCCTACGGGTCCGGTTGGTGCCGACCAGGACCTGATCGGCCTGCAGCACGAGGTCCTGCGTCACCTCCTCCTTGCCGATCACTCTGGCCATGCCGTAGTCGCCGCGCATGAATTCACGGCCCTCGCGCACGTCCAGCGCCAGCCGGATGATCGGGTTGTCGCGCGCTTGCCGATGAATTTCGGTCAGCAGATAGTCGGGCTCGTGTTCGGTGAAGAAGCCGCCACCGGAGATCGGCGGCAACTGGCCCGGGTCACCCAGCACGAGGATCGGTGTTCCGAAGGATAGCAGGTCACGGCCAAGCTGCTCATCCACCATCGAGCATTCGTCGATGATGACCAGCGCCGCCTTAGAGATCGGGCTTTGCCGGTTGAGCGAGAAGGTCGGCGACATCGAGGTCTTGCCGGTCGTCTCATCCTCCACCGCCTCTTCGCCCCTTGGCCGGTAGATCAGCGAATGAATGGTACGCGCGTTCAAGGCCCCTTTGGAGCGCAGCACCTGGGCTGCCTTGCCGGTAAAGGCGGCGAACTGCACCTGGCCGTCGACATGTTCGGCAAAATAGCGCGCCAGCGTCGCCTTGCCGGTGCCGGCATAACCGAACAGGCGGAATATCTGAGGGCGTCCTGATTTCAGCCAGCGCGCGACGGCCTGTAGCGCTTCATCCTGTTGAGGTGAGAATTCCATGGTTTCGACAGACAGGATTCGCGACGCAAGGGCAAGGCATTGTGTTGAGACGGGGGAATACTGGCGCATCCGCAACAAGAACACAAGAAGAACATCGCCGATGCCCTCCAAAGAGCGATGCTTGACAGGGCTCGTGCGATGACATGTCATGAGCCCTCATCGTCAGAATTGCCTGCGGGTTGCAATTGCACCGAACTGCCGGAACTCCGGAGGGGCTATCATGTCGATCTACCTGTTTGCCCTGCTCATCGGCGTCATTGCCGGCCTGCGCACGATGACTGCGCCGGCCGCGGTCAGTTGGGCCGCTTACCTGGGCTGGCTGCCGCTGGAAAACAGCTGGGCGGCGTTCATGGGTTATCGCTTCACGCCCTATATCTTCACCGCTTTTGCCCTTGTCGAACTCATCGCCGACCAATTGCCGAGCACGCCCAGCCGCAAGGTGCCGCAGCAGTTCAGCGCACGCATCGTCAGCGGCGCCTTCTGTGGCGCAATCATAGGCAGCATTACCGGCGCATGGATCGGCGGGCTGATAGCCGGTGCACTCGGCGCGGTGATCGGCACGCTCGGCGGCTACGAGGCGCGCAAGCGGCTGGTCCTGGCAACCGGAGGCAGGGATCTCCCGATCGCCATTCTCGAAGATGCCGTCGCCATCATTGGCGCCCTTCTCATCGTATCGGCAATTACATGAGCAAGCACTTCGACGCGATCATCATCGGTGCCGGCCAAGCCGGACCGCCGCTTGCCGGCCGTCTCACCGAAGCGGGGATGACAGTAGCACTGGTCGAACGGAAGCTGTTCGGCGGAACCTGCGTCAACACCGGCTGCACGCCGACCAAGACCCTGGTCGCCAGCGCTTATGCCGCACATCTGGCGCGCCGCGCCGCCGATTATGGCGTCACCATCGGCGGTTCGGTCGGCGTCGACATGAGGGCGGTGAAGGCGCGCATGGATGCCGTTTCCGGCCGCAGCCGCCAGAATGTCGAAAGCTGGCTGAGAGGCATGGAAAAATGCACGGTCTTCGAAGGCCATGCCCGCTTCCGCTCGCCACAGGAAATCGCGGTCGGCGACGAGATACTCACGTCGGAACGCATCTTCCTCAATGTCGGCGGCCGCGCCGCCGTGCCCGACCTGCCGGGCATCGATCAGATAAAATACCTCACCAACAGTTCCATGCTCGAACTCGACACGCTGCCGGAGCATCTGGTCATCGTCGGCGGCAGTTATATCGGGTTGGAATTCGCTCAGATTTACCGCCGTTTCGGCAGCGAAGTTACGATTGTCGAGAAAGGTTCGCGGCTGATCGGGCGCGAAGATGAGGAGATTTCGGATAAAATTCGAGAAATTCTCCAGAAAGAAGGCATAAATGTCCGTCTCGATGCCGAATGCATCAGCTTTTCGTCTAAGGGCACCCGGATCGGAGTGGGCGTCGAGTGCACCACTGGAGACCCCGAGGTCATCGGCTCGCATGTGCTGCTCGCCGTTGGCCGACACCCCAACACCGATGATCTGGACCTCGATAAAGCCGGTCTCGAAACCGACAAGCGCGGCTACATTGCGGTCGACGATCAATTGCGCACCAACGTTCCCGGCATCTGGGCGTTGGGCGATTGCAACGGGCGCGGCGCCTTTACCCACACGGCCTACAATGATTTCGAGATCGTCGCGGCCAATCTCCTCGACAATGATCCACGCCGCGTCAGCGACCGGACGATGGCCTACGCGCTCTATATCGACCCGCCGCTTGGCCGGGTCGGCATGAGCGAAGCCGAGGCACGAAAATCAGGTCGGCGCGTGCTTGTCGGCAGGCGGCCGATGAGCCGTGTCAGCCGCGCCATCGAAAAAGGCGAGACACAAGGCCTGATGAAGGTGCTGGTGGACGCCGACAGCAAGGCTATCCTTGGCGCGGCCATTCTCGGCACCGGCGGCGACGAGGCCATCCATGGGCTCATAGACATCATCCATGCCGGAGCGCCCTACACGTCAATCCAGCGCGCCATGCCGATCCATCCGACTGTTTCGGAACTGATACCGAC
>JBARWP010000276.1:0-9229 GCA_049646905.1 Pseudaminobacter sp.
TGCTGGCCGTGGGCGACCGGACTTTCAAGAAACGGGTGTTGGAATTCCTGGCGGACAATCCGATCTGACAGACCGCAACTAAGCCGGAGCCAGCCACAAAAGGAGCGGCGCAGCAGTTTGACTGCGCCGCTCCGGCCTTCCTATCCTGACCCTCCGCCTCTCGGCTTGAACCTACGAGGCGAGGTTACGGTCGTTGTCCTGCCACAGTTCCAGGATTGCCAGCAGGGCGACCAATGCCCCAAGCCCGATGTGCCACATGCGCAATGGTCCGCCATATTCCAGCACGAAGGGCGCCAGCATCACCCAGGCGCCGCAGAGGAACGCCAGGAACTCCTCCCAGCGCCGCAGGAACAATTGCTCCACACCGCCGAGTATCAATATGGCGGCGCCCGCCAGCGCGATGGTTACCACCATGATGGTGTTGCTGGTGGTATCGCCGAACATCGGCGATACCAGGATTGCCGCGCCGAGGACCATCAGGGCGATGTCCTGCCAGCGGCGATGCTCCGCCAACCAGGAGCGCCCCATCTTATCTGTTGTTGCCATGACAATGCTCCTTTTCAGGTCATTTGAGCGTAGCTCAAACACCCACTGCGGGAGCCCGGTGTGCGAAATGATCGGACTCCTCAGCGAGATGTCCCCTACGCACTGACTGCATTATCGCAAGAAAACGCGAAAAGACCAATAATCTTAATGTGTAGCCCGGTTGATGAGCCTTTTGCGGCCGTTATTCCGGCGTCTCAGGGGTATCGGCGCGCAAGGCAACGTTTTCTCGTTTTCGCCCGGAGTGCTGCCAATCCAGTTCGCCTTGACGATGAATAAGGAAAATTGAGTTCAAACCTGCACGCATCTGCCCTATATGTGCGCAGATGCTAACACAGGCACATAAGCGACGGAGACGGCGGCCATGACGACCATCAGCGTAGCCCGCGCGGGAAAACTCCAGCCGGTCGACCCGATCTGGCGGTCGATCCGCGACGAGGCCATGGCGACGGTCACGCGCGACCCGTTGCTGTCGGCGTTCCTCTATTCGACGATCCTCAACCATGAAAGCCTGGAGGACGCGGTCATCCACCGTCTGGCCGAGCGCCTGGACCACCAGGACATGGGAGCAGAACTCATCCGCCAGACGTTCAGGGCGATGCTGCGCGAAAACCCCGACTGGAGCGACACGGTTCGGGTCGACATCCAGGCCTATTACGACCGCGACCCGGCCTGCGACCGGTTTTTCATGCCGATCCTCTATTTCAAGGGTTTCCACGCCATCCAGACCCACCGGCTGGCCCATTGGCTGTGGAACCAGGGCAGGCGGGACTTCGCGCTCTATCTCCAGAGCCGCTCGTCCTCGGTGTTCCAGACCGATATCCACCCCGCTTCGAAGATGGGCAAGGGCATATTCATCGACCATGCGACCGGCCTTGTGGTCGGCGAGACCGCGGTCATCGAGGACGACGTCTCCATCCTGCATGGCGTGACGCTGGGCGGAACCGGCAAGGCCGGCGGCGACCGGCACCCGAAGATCCGCTACGGCGTGCTGATCGGCGCAGGCGCAAAGATCCTCGGCAATATCGAGGTCGGTCATTGCTCGAAGATCGCGGCCGGATCGGTGGTTCTGTCGGACGTGCCTCACAACAAGACGATGGCAGGCGTGCCCGCCCGCGTGGTTGGCGAGACGGGCTGCGATCATCCCTCGCGCCAGATGGACCAGGCTCTGCCCTCGCAGAACATGGACCACGTCGTCAGCTTCGATATCTGATCCGGGGCGAGGCGCTGTGCCTCGCCTTTTGAAGGAAACGTCGTCGACCGAGTGCGGGTGGCGGTCCGCTTCGCCTTTACATCGCCATCCTCGGCATGCCAGAAGCGCGTTCCACCCAGCAAAGAGATAGAGCAAGGTGATGATTCAGGAAAAGGTCATCTCGCTCGATGTCATCAACCCGCGACCGGGAGAGAAGTGTTGAAGCCGGAAGAAATCAGAAAACTCGACGCCTATTTCAAGCGCACCTTCCAGAACCCGCAGCTCCAGGTGAAGGCGCGTCCACGCAAGGACGATTCGGCTGAAGTCTATATCGGCGACGAGTTCCTCGGCATCGTGTTCAAGGATGAAGACGATGGCGACTACAATTTCTCGATGGCGATCCTCGACATCGACCTGAACTAAGTCCTGCGCCCGGCGCGGCTATTGCGCCAGTGCCAATGCCACCGGCACGTGGTCCGACGGCTTTTCCCAGGCACGAACGTGCTTTTCGATCGATGCTGCGGCGAAACGGTTCGCAGCTTCCGGCGACATCAGCAGGAAATCGATGCGGATGCCGTTGTTCTTCTGCCAGGCGCCTGCCTGGTAATCCCAGAACGTATAGGCATCCGGCTCGTCCGTTACGGCGCGCACCGCTTCGGTGAAGCCGAGATTGAGGAGGCGGCGGAACGCCTGCCGGCTCTCCGGCTGGAACAGTGCGTCGCCCAGCCATGCTTCCGGGTTGCGGGCGTCGATGGGCTCCGGGATGACGTTGTAATCGCCGCCTAGGATGAGCGGTTCCTCCAGGGCGAGGCGATCCTCCGCCCATTTTTCAAGCCTAGCCATCCAGGACAGCTTGTAGGGAAATTTCTCGGTGTCGATGGGATTGCCGTTGGGCAGATAGAGCGATACGACGCGCAGCACGCCCTTTTCGGTGGAAAACACGCCTTCGATGAAACGCGCCTGCTCGTCGCCGTCGTCACCGGGAAGGCCGCGATTGACCTCGTCGAAGCGCAGCTTCGACAGGATGGCCACGCCGTTGAAGCCCTTCTGGCCATGCGTTTCGACGTGATAGCCAAGTGCCTCGATCTCGGCGCGCGGAAACTGGTCGTCGACCGACTTGATCTCCTGCAGGCAGACGATGTCGGGCGCGCTGTCCTTCAGCCAGACAAGCACGTTGCCGAGGCGCGCCTTGATGCCGTTGATGTTCCAGGTGGCGATTTTCATGAAATCCTCGGGGCAGGGCTTGGGGCCGTTGGCCGGTGCGACCTGCCGCGAGGCCGCTCTGGTATTTGCTAGATCGAAAAGCTGGTGCCGCAGCCGCAGGAGGCGACGGCGTTGGGGTTCCTGATCTGGAACGATTGTCCCATCAGGTCGTCGACGAAATCGATTACCGAGCCGCCCATATAGACAAGGGAGATATCGTCTATGAAAACGGTCGCGCCGTCCTTCTCGATGGCGACGTCGTCGTCGTTCTTCGAATCCACCAGGTCGAATTTATAAGAAAAGCCGGAGCAGCCACCGCCTTCCACCGAAACGCGAAGCGCGATCTTGCCCGCATCACCGGCAATGATCTTGACGATCCGCTTGGCGGCGGCATCGGAAATCTCAACACCCTTCATGGCAGTCTTGGCATCTTCGCCCATCGGCGTCACCTTGCATTGGCCTCGGCATCATAGGTATGAAGCGCCAAGGGGCAAGTCAACTGCGGCGGCACAATGCATGGCCAATCAACTCGGCGAAATCGGTTTCGGCTACCGGCCGCGTGCACGCTATGCCTGCAATCCGGCCCGCTCGCGCGGCAGGCTGGTGAGCGAACCAGAAAGCCCGACCCGCACTCCGTTCCAGCGTGACCGCGACCGCATCATCCACTCCACCGCGTTTCGCCGCCTGAAGCACAAGACGCAGGTCTTCATCTCGCATGAGGGCGACCATTACCGCACGCGGCTGACCCACACGATCGAGGTGGCGCAGATTGCCCGCGCGCTAGCGCGGGCTTTGCGCTGCGACGAGGACCTCGCCGAAGCGGTGGCGCTGGTCCACGATTTCGGCCACACGCCTTTTGGCCATACCGGCGAGGACGCGCTGAACGAGAAGATGGCGGCGTGGGGCGGCTTCGATCACAATGCCCAATCGCTGCGCGTCGTGACGCGGCTGGAGCGACGCTATGCCGAATTCGATGGCCTCAACCTGACATGGGAAACGCTGGAAGGGCTGGTCAAGCACAACGGGCCGCTGCTCGATGCCAATGGCCGAAGCCTGGCAGGCGACGTGCCCAAGAGCATACTGGACTATTGCGAGCGCCAGGATCTCGAACTCGATCGCTATGCCAGCCTGGAGGCGCAATGCGCGGCGATTGCCGATGACATCGCCTATAACACGCATGACATAGACGACGGCTTGCGGGCCGGCCTCCTGAGCCTGGACATGCTGGACGAGGTCCGGTTGCCGGCGTCGATCCTGAAGGCCACGCGCCGCCGCTATCCCGATCTGGATGCCGTGCGCATGGGGCATGAGCTGATGCGCCGCCAGATCACCATCATGGTGGAGGATGTCATCCGGACCGCCACTTCAAGGTTGGCGGTACTGAAGCCGCGCAACGTCGCCGACATACACAATGCACCCACCGCGATCGTGGCCTTCTCGGACGAACTGGCGCCCTCTGAACGGGAACTCAAGGCGTTCCTCTACAAGAACATCTACCGGCATGACGAGGTGATGCGGGTGCGCGCAGGCGCCGAGCAGATCGTGCTCGAACTGTTCGATGCCTATTTCGCTGATCCGCAGGAAATGCCGGAGGGCTGGCATGAAGGCCTCGACCATGCCCTCGATCGTGTCAGGGCACGCCATGTCGCCGATTTCATCGCCGGCATGACCGATACCTACGCAATCAAGGAACACCAGCGGCTGTTTGACCATACGCCCGAATTGGGATAGTCCAGCCCGGTTTACCGGCAGAGCCCGGCATCTTTTTCCAGAGCAGGCATCATGAATATCTTCGCCGATTTCAACGAGCGGGTAAAAAGAATCGTTGAAGCGCTTGATTTGAAAGACAAGGACGGTGGCGCGGTCGATCTGTCGCGCATCGCCGTCGAGCCGCCGCGCGATGCCGCTCATGGCGACCTGGCGACCAATGCGGCCATGGTGCTGGCCAAGCCGACCGGCCAGAATCCGCGCGCTCTGGCCGAAAAACTCGCCGAGGCGCTGCGTCAGGATGCCGATGTTGCCGCAGTCGATGTCGCCGGCCCAGGCTTCGTCAACCTGCGGCTCAAGGACGGTTTCTGGCATCGGCATCTGCAGCACCTGCTGGCCGAGGGCGTGGATTATGGACGGGCCAGGCTCGGCGTCGGCCGGAAGGTCAATGTCGAATATGTTTCGGCCAACCCCACCGGCCCGATGCATGTCGGCCATTGTCGTGGTGCGGTGGTCGGCGATGCGCTGGCCAATCTGCTGGCATTTGCCGGCTACGACGTAACCAAGGAATACTATATCAACGATGCCGGCGCGCAGATCGACGTGCTCGCCCGCTCGGCCATGCTGCGCTATCGCGAGGCGCTGGGCGACGAGATCGGCGAGATCCCGCCCGGCCTCTATCCCGGTGACTACCTTGTCCCTGTGGGGCAGGCGTTGGCGAAGGAGTTCGGTCGCAACCTGCTGCAAAAACCTGACGACGAAGCGCTGGCGCTCATCAAGGACCGGACCATCGACGCGATGATGGTGATGATCCGCGAGGATCTGGCCTTGCTCAACGTGCACCACGAAGTGTTCTTCTCCGAGCGCAAGCTGCATGCCGACAATGCCGCCGCCATCCGCTCGGCCATCACCGACCTGACGCTCAAGGGCCATGTCTACAAGGGCAAGCTGCCGCCGCCGAAGGGCCAGGAGGCCGAGGAGTGGGAGGATCGCGAGCAGACCCTGTTCCGCTCGACCGAGGTCGGCGACGATATCGACCGGCCGCTGGTCAAGTCGGACGGCACCTTCACCTATTTCGCCGCCGATGTGGCCTATCTGAAGGACAAGATGGAGCGTGGCTTCACCGACACCATCTTCGTGCTCGGTGCGGACCACGGCGGCTACGTCAAGCGTATGGAGGCACTGGCAAAGGCGGTCTCGGAAGGGCGCATGAAGCTGACGGTGCTGCTTTGCCAGTTGGTGAAGCTTTACCGGGGCGGCGAGCCGGTGCGCATGTCGAAGCGCTCGGGCGACTTCATCACCCTGCGCGACGTGGTGGAGGAGGTGGGGCGCGATCCGATCCGCTTCATGATGCTCTATCGCAAGAGCGACGCGCCGCTCGATTTCGATTTCGCCAAGGTGACCGAGCAGTCCAAGGACAATCCGGTCTTCTACGTCCAGTATGCGTCGGCCCGCTGCCATTCGGTGTTTCGCCAGGCACGTGAGCAATTGGGCGAGGGGGCGTTCGATCCCCGAAGCCTCGGCCGGGATGCGGCGTTGCTGACCGACGAAAACGAGATCGGCTTGATTCGCAAGCTGGCGGAATATCCGCGCATCATCGAATCTGCGGCCCTTTCGCTGGAGCCGCACAGGCTGGCTTTCTACCTCTATGATCTGGCGTCGAGCTTCCACGGCCACTGGAATCGTGGCACGGAAAATCCGGACTTACGGTTTGTTAAGGTTAACGACCGAGAATTGACGCATGCCAGACTTGGGCTGGTGCAGGCGGTATCCGATGTTTTGACGTCGGGCCTGGCGCTGATAGGGGCCGAAGCCCCCACGGAAATGCGCTAGGTTTCCGGGAAAAACCTGTCACCTTTTGCCCACAATACGCTGGTAAGGCCCAACCTTACGCGACGTCTGTGGCGTCCGAATAGTGCGAGTTTCGGGAAAGAGTATGGCAGAGAAACCTCAGCTGAGAATAGCCGACCAGGACCATTTCTCGGACGACGACCCGTTCGCCGAATTGACCCGGATCATGGGATTTGACCCGCGTGTGCCTGTTCGCCAGGAACCGGAATTCGAAGCCGCGAGTGAGCCGCAGGGCTCTGCCGGGCAAGGCGACGGCGATGATTTTGGCATCGATCTCGAAAAGGAACTGATGGGCGAGTTCGCCGCCGAAGATTCCGGCGACGAGAGCCTTCATTCCATTGAGCCCGCCGATGAGCCGGCAGCTGAATTCCAGCCGGAAATGCCGCGCTATGAGGACGAGACGGCCGCATATGAGGCTGCCGAGCCAACAGTGGCCGACGAGGAAGCGTTTGCGCCAGCCGATTTCGAGCCTGCGATGCCGCAAGCCTCTGCGGACGATGCCCAGGCCTTCGACGACGCGTTTGCCTCGTCGCTTGAGAATGAACTGTCGCTGGATGGTGAGTGGGTTGCCGCCGAAGAGGAAGCGGCGACGACCGAACCCGAGCCTTATGAGGCTGCAGCGGATCATTCGGCCGCCGCGCAGGATTACCCGGCCGCCGAATATGAGCAAGCTGAGTCCTTCGACCACGGGTCAGAGGTGCCATCCTACCAGGAGCAGCCTGCCGCCGAGGACTACTCGCAGGGCGATTTCGTTCCGGAAGGCGATTGGAGCAGCGTCGATGAGATTGGTGCTGCCCCGCACGATGATCTCGCAGATGAGTTCGACGCGGCTTTGGCCGAAGTCGACATGGATTTCACCGCCATTCCCTTGGGGTCTGCGGGACGATCGGAGCCGCGTCTGGAGGAAGAAGGTCAGCTTCACCTGGAGGACACGGTCGAGGACGTCGCCCCGGTGGTCGATGCCGGCCCGAGCCTCGAAGACGAATTGAACGCCCTTCTCGGCAACATGTCGGCTCCCCAGCAGCAGGATGCTGCGCCGGTCGCCATGGAAGAGGATGCACCTGCCATCCAGGCTGCGACCGAGGCTGAAGCCGACGACGGGCAGGGCGATTTCGATATGGCGCTCGCCGCCGACGAATTCGTGGCCGGTGCTCCCGCCGCCATGGATCCGGTCGATGAGGTACTCTCCGAGCGCGCTTATGCGCGCAGCAACTATCGCGCCGAGGATCTGGCCTATACCACGCCGACATCCGACGTGGCCCATGTGGAAGGCCATGCCGATCTTGGGCAGGATACGGCTGCCGACATCGACCTGGGCTTTGATGACGAAGCCTTCGATGCCGCCTTCGCCAGTTCGATCGAAAGCGAACAGCCTGCGTTCGAGGATGAGCCGGTGGCGGAACAACAGGCTGCGTCTCCCCGCGCTGACAGTGATTCCGATCTGGCCTCGTTGACGGCGCAGTTCGTTCCGACAGGCCCGGTCAGTTCCTGGAAGCAGCAATTGCCGCAGTCCGAGCAATATGCGGCTCAGTACGATGAAGGCGACTACGCATCGTCGGATGACGGCCAGGGTGCTGCGACGGATTACGACGATATTCCCGATATCGAGACGGTCGAGGTGCCGGAGCAGGCTGTTGCGCTGTCTGACGATCTCGACATTCCTGAAGTCGTCTATGAGGAAGAGCCGTCGCAGGCGCCGGTCTATGACGATATCGACGCCGAATTCGCCAATCTCCTCAACGATATGAACGCGATGGAGCCGTCTTCGGCCGCGCCGGCGGATGACGCAGCCAACGAGACGGCGGCGCCTGCCCAGACGCATCTGGAAGAGCGGGCCGATTATGTCGCCGATTTTGCCTATCCGGCTGCCGCTGCAGCCGGTGCGGTTGCCGCCGGCCTGGGCAGCGCGGCCGCTTACGGCCAGGGCCAGGCCACGGCCTCCAGGCAGAACGGTTTCGACGGCCAGGATTTTGCCGCCGGAGCCTCGTCCGGCAGCTATGGACAGCCGCCGGCGGACGACCTCGACTACGATCCGGATTTCGATGAGGAAATGGCGCTGCCGGCTTATGAGCAGGAGCGCCGCCAACCGCAGCGGCGTGGCATGCTGATTGCCGCCATCGTTGGCGGAGTTGCGCTTCTCGGCGGCATCGGTGCCTTTGCCCTGACCGGCGGTGGAGCCGATGGCCAGGCGCCGGCCGTGGTCAAGGCCGATGACAGCCCGATCAAGGTTCGCCCGGAAAATCCCGGCGGCGCGAAGGTCCCCAACCAGGACAACCAGGTCTATGACGCGGTTTCGCGCACGGCCGGTGCGACTGCCCCGCAGCCGCAGCAGGAGAAGCTGGTGACCACGGCTGAGGAGCCCGTCGACATGGCTGCCCAGGCGCCCGACGAGCCCGAACTTGCCGCGGATACGGATGCCGATGCGCCTGCCCTGGCAGCGGATGCCGATGCACCGACGCCTACGGCGAAGTCGGAAGATCGTATCGAGCAGATACTGGATGAAAGCGAGGCTGGTGCGGGAACTGGTGTTCCGGTGGTGACGCCGCGCAAGGTGCGCACCATGGTCGTCAAGGCCGACGGCACCCTCGTGCCGCGCGAAGAGCCGGCCCCGGCGGTTGCCGCGGCGCAGGATGCAAATGCCACTGCGTCCGAAACGATGATCGAGCCGACTACAACCACCTTGAGTTCCGAGTCGACCGCGGCAGTGCCTGCGGCGCCGTCCGAGACTGCGGC
>JBARWP010000277.1:0-6921 GCA_049646905.1 Pseudaminobacter sp.
GGAAAACGCCATGTGGGTGAACTGCTCGATCAGAGCGAAGACGAAATGCTGCGGGTTGGCCATCTGCTTTCTCTCTGGAAACAGGTGCTGCGCGGACTTCTGCCGCGCAGCAACCCGATCGCGGCTATTGCGCGGCCGCCCGCGCCTGCTCGAGCCAACTGTCATACTCGGCTTGGTTGGCCTTGATCCAATCATCGACGTGGCGGTCGATGTCTGCCGATCTGTCCTCGCCGTCTGCAATCAGCTTGTTCTCGGCCGAGATATCGTTGATGTCGATCTTGGCAAGCTCGAACAGTTTCGCAGCGGCAGGGTTCGCTTCGAGGAAGTCGTTGCGGGCCACGACACGGATGCCATCGACGGCAAAGCCCAGGTTCTTGCCCTCATATTCGGTGTTGCCGGTGGCGCCGTCCGGCAGCGAGGTATAGGGCACCGAGAGCCATTCGACGTCCGTGCCTGGAACCAGGGCCCCGGACACCCAGTAAGGCGTCCAGGTAAAGTACAGGATGGGCTTGCCGGTCTGGTGGCGCGCGATCGTGTCGGCGATGATTGCGTTGTATTCGCCCTGATTGTGCGTGACGGTGTCGCGCAGGCCGAATTCGGTCAACTGGTGCTCGATCACGCGTTCGCAGCCCCAGCCGGGAACGCAGCCGGCAAGGTCTGCCTTGCCGTCGCCATTGGCATCGAATTTCGCGGCGACCGCCGGGTCCTTGAGGTCGCCGAGGTTCTTGATGCCGGCATCGTAGCTCGCCTTGTCGACCAGATAGCCCTGCAACGCGCCGTCGATCAGCGTGCCGACCTTGGTGACCACCGCTTCACCGCCGGCTTCCTTGAAGAAGGGGTCGTGCAGCGTGTTCCAGCTTGCCGGGTAGAAGTCCGCATCGCCCGTGCCGACGGCAAGATGCGCGGTCTGCGCCAGGACTTCCTGTGGGTTGGAGACGGTGTAGCCGAGATCGCCGAGCGCTCGGAACAGGATGCGCGCCGGCATCATCTCCTCGATCAAGGGCTGTGTGACAGGCCTGACCGTGACACCCTCACCCGGTTTTTCCTGCGCCAGAAGCGATGTCGCTGCAAGCGACAGGGCAAGGCCCGTTATCAATGTCATATATCTCATATTGCTCCTCCAGGTTGAACGTGCGAGCGGCTGGTTTCCTGACCGCGCCGGTGAACCAGGCGCACGATCAGCCCGACTGGTCCTGACTGCCACCAGTGGCGGTGCCCGCGTTCCCGCCCCGAGCGGCCGAGCCCCTGGGTGATGCGGTCGAGAACGACGGCGAGTATGACGATGCCAAGCCCGCCCACGATTGCCTTACCGGCATCGAGCCGCCCCATGGCGCGCAGCACCTCGTTGCCCAGGCCCTGGACAGCGATCATCGAGGCAATAACAACCATCGAAAGCGCCAGCATGATTGTCTGGTTGAGACCGGCGAGGATCGTCGGCGTCGCCAGCGGCAGTTCGACCTTGAACATGATCTGCGCTGGCGTGGCGCCGAAAGCTCGTGCAGCCTCCACGACGCTCGGATTGACGCCGCGGATGCCGAGCGAGGTGAGCCGCACCAGGGGCGGCAGCGCGAAGATGATCGTCACGATCACACCCGAGACGTTGCCGATGCCGATCAGCATGACGACGGGAACCAGGTAGACGAACGCCGGGATGGTCTGCATCGTATCCAGGATGGGCCGGATCGCCGCCTGGAAATGATCGCTCTTGCCGGCAAGGATGCCGAGTGGGAGTCCGATGATCACGCAAAGGATCACGGCCGATATGACGATCGCGAGTGTGGTCATGGCGAGCGGCCATGCGGCAGGATCGAGCAGGCCGAGCGCGAGAAGGCACACCATGACGAGGATCGCCACGCGCCTTCCGGCGGCCTGCCAGGCGATCAGCACCAGCAGGAGGACCATGACCATCGGCGGAACCGCCTGAAGCGCGGCTTCGATCCGCACGATCATGCTGTCGAAAAAGGACTTTACCGGCTGTATCGTATCGCGGTTCGCAATGGCCCATGTCTTGATGCCGTCAGCCTTGCCTCCGATGTCGAGGTCGATGGAGGCGAAAGGGTTCAGCCAGTCGAAGGTCCGGTCGTTCGCCATCACGCGTCCTCCTCGACTGTCCGTGTCGCCACCTCTCGCCCCTGGATGCCGCGCAGTAGCGTCTTTTTCGTCACGACCCCGATATTGATGCCATCGGCCTGAACGATGATGGGATGCTCGGCGTCCACCGCCAGGTCGACCAGGGTGTTCAACTTGTCGTCCGGCCGCGCCACGGGCCAGCCGGCTATGCTGACAGCTCCATTGGTGCCGCGATATTCATCGAACGGCTGCATGACGCGTGAGGCGGTCACCAGGTCCAGCTTGGAGATGCCCGCCACGAAATCCGCGACATAGTCGTCCACGGGCTCGGTCACGATCTGCTCCGGCGTGCCGATCTGCACCAGCACGCCGTCCTTCATGATCGCAATGCGGTCGCCGATACGGATCGCCTCGTCGAGGTCATGGGTGATGAAGACGGTCGTCTTGTGGAGCTCGGCCGAAAGCTCCATGAATGTCGTCTGCAATTGTCGCCGGATCAGCGGATCGAGCGCGGAGAAGGGTTCGTCCATCAGCAGGATCGTCGGGTCGGCGGCGATGGCGCGGGCAAGGCCCACGCGCTGCTGCATGCCTCCCGAAAGCTCATCGGGATATTTCTGGTCCCAGCCGATGAGGTCCACCGCCTCGATGGCTCGATTGGCAACCTTTACCCGCTGCTCTTCCGGGACCCCTCTCACTTCGAGCGAGAAGACGACGTTGTCGCGCACCGTGCGGTGAGGCATCAGCGCCATGTTCTGGAAAACCATGCCGATCTTCTCGGCGCGCAACGCACGCAGCTCCCTCGGCGACATCGCGTTGACGTTCTGGTCTTCGATGAAAACCGAGCCGGCCGTCGGTTCGATCAGGCGGTTGATGTGGCGGATCAGGGTCGATTTGCCGGAGCCGGACAGGCCCATGATGCAGAAAATCTCGCCACGGGCGACGCTGAACGACGCATCGCGAACACCGACGATGCAGTCGTATCGATCCCTTATCTCTTCCTTTGACAGGCGTTCATTGCGCACTGCGTCCATCGCCTGCCGCGACATCTGGCCGAATATCTTCCAGATGCGGTCACAGCGAATGACGACCTCCTGGCTTTTCCCTGTCAAATGGCTGCCTCCTTTTGTTCGGTTCCGAGGCCTTTTCCCCTGCGGCATCAAAACCACAAAAATGCATTGTAGACAACATGTATTTTTTCAGACTACAACATGCTTGCGCTTAGCGATATTTCTCAGGCTGCAAAAAGCGGCGGACTGTGCGATGCCATTCCGAAAGAGGCAGGGCTGGGAAGGAGGCCTTCAGTGAACGACGACACCAGAAGCAGAAAAGCGATCTGTCTGGAGGATCTGCGGCGGCGGATCCTCACCCAGGAACTCGAGCCCAGCAGCTATCTCGACGAAACCCGCCTCTCCGAGGTCTACCAGATTTCCCGGCCGCCGCTGCGCGAGGTTCTGCGCCAGCTTGCGGGCGACGGCTATGTCGTGCTTCACGAGAATCGTGGTGCTCAGGTCGCGCCGATGACGCACAAGACGCTCAGGAATTTCTTCGTCGCCGCACCGATGATCTATGCGGCCGTGACGCGGTTGGCGGCCGAGCACGCCAAGTCCAGCCAGATCATGCGCCTCAAGGACACCCAGCTTCTCTTCCGCGCTGCGATCCGCGACGGCAATACGGCCGAGCGCGCGCTGATGAACGAACGGTTCCACGCGATCATCGGCGAGATGGCGGACAACGAATATCTGACGCCGAGCCTTCGCCGCCTCCTGATCGATCACACCCGCATCGGCATGACCTTCTACAATTCGCGCAACCGGGCGCTGTCCGAACAGCGGGCGGTAGCCGCCGATCAACATGACCAGTTCATTGCGCTGATCGAAGCAGGGGACACCGATGAAGCCGCCAGGCTTGCCATTGCGCACTGGGAACTGTCCCGCGCCGAGATTGAGAGTTTCGTCACCCCCGTAGGTATCCAGGCGTCCCTTGGCCGCGCACCAGGCGTGCAGGATCATAGAGGAGCGTCATGAAGTTCGAGGGGATATACACGCCTGTCATCACGCCATATCGCCCGGACGGTACCATCGATCGCGACGCCTTTGCCGCGATGATCGAGCACCTGATCGCCGCAGGCGTTCACGGCATCGTCAACGGCGGATCGACCGGCGAATATTACGCCCAGTCGATGGAAGAGCGAATCGAGATGGCCACGCTCGCCAAAGAGGTGATCGGAGGCCGGACGCCGCTGATCGTCGGAACGGTCGCGATCCGGCTGCCGGATTCGATCACGATGGCTGAGACGGCCGCAAAGATTGGCGCCGACGCCATTCTTGTCGGCTCGCCGCCCTACTCCGTGCCGACCGAGCGCGAAAACGCCCTCAATGCGCTCGCCATCGACCGGGCCGCGGACCTGCCGATCATGCTCTACAACTATCCCGGCCGCATGGGGATCAACATGGGCGAGGAGTTCCTCGACCGTGTCGGCCGCAGCCGGAACTTCTGCGCGGTCAAGGAAAGCTCGGGCGATATCAATCGCGTGCACCTTCTGGCGCGTGATTATCCTCATATCCAGATGTCCTGCGGCA
This sequence comes from Pseudaminobacter sp., assembly GCA_049646905.1. Taxonomy (GTDB): domain Bacteria; phylum Pseudomonadota; class Alphaproteobacteria; order Rhizobiales; family Rhizobiaceae; genus Pseudaminobacter. The sequence continues at coordinate 4,650 of JBARWP010000277.1, forward strand.
TGGACGACCAGGCGCTGGAATTCTTCGCCTGGGGTGCACGGAGCTGGGTCTGCGGCGGGTCGAATTTCCTCCCGACCGAGCACATCGCATTGTGGAAGGCCTGCGCCGTCGAAGGCAATTTCGACAAGGGCCGCCGGATCATGTCGGCGTTGATGCCTCTGATGCGCGTCCTCGAACAGGGCGGAAAGTTCATCCAGTGCATCAAGCATGGCTGCGAGATGGACGGGTTGCGCGCCGGACCGCCACGCCCGCCGCTGAAGGCCCTGAACAAGGACGACAAGCGGCAGTTGGAACAGGTGGTGCGTGTCCTCAAGCGGACCGTGGCCGAGATCGAAGCGGAGGCATGAGCATGGGCGATCTTCTGACGACCGGGGAATACAAGGCCATCGCCGCCGGGCTGACCCTGCCGACGCAGGCCTTCATAGACGGCAGCTTCCGTCCCGCGCAATCGGGCAAGACCTTCGACACGGTCAACCCGGCGACCGGCGAAGTGCTCGCCAAGGTCGCGGCCTGTGGAGCCGACGACGTGGATTTCGCCGTCGAAAAGGCGCGTGATGCGTTCGAGGACGGCCGCTGGTCCCGCCTCCACCCGCGCGACCGCAAGGAGGCGCTGATCCGCCTTGCCAAGCTGATCAAGCGCAATGCGCGCGAGCTGGCGGTGATGGAAAGCCTCGACAGCGGCAAGACGATCTACGATTGCGAAACCGTGGACGTGCCGGAAACCATCCACTGCCTGACCTGGCATGCCGAACTGATCGACAAGATCTACGATCAGGTCTCCCCCGCCTCGGACGACCACATCGCCATGGTCGTGCGCGAACCCGTCGGCGTCGTCGGCCTCGTCCTGCCATGGAACTTCCCGCTGCTGATGCTGGCATGGAAGATCGGGCCGGCGCTTGCCTCGGGCTGCTCGGTCATCGTGAAGCCGGCGGAGGAAACCTCGCTCACCGCGCTGCGCATCGCCGAACTGGCAATGGAAGCCGGCATTCCCGCGGGCATCTTCAACGTCCTGCCCGGCAGCGGACCGGATGTCGGCGAACCCCTCGGGCGTCACATGGACGTGGACATGATTTCCTTCACCGGTTCCACCGAGACGGGCCGCCGCTTCCTGCACTATGCATCGGAATCGAACCTGAAGGAAGTGACGCTCGAGATGGGCGGCAAGAATCCAGCAGTCGTTCTGGACGATGCCGACAACCTGGACCGCGTGGCGGCCCACATCGTTAACGGCGCCTTCTGGAACATGGGCGAGAACTGCTCGGCCTCGTCGCGGCTGATCGTCCAGAAGGGCACCAAGGATGCGCTTCTTGAACGCATTATCGCCCATGCCCACGAATGGCCGGTCGGTGATCCGCTCGATCCGGTAAACCGCATCGGCGCCCTGGTCTCGAAGACGCATTTCGACAAGGTCAGCTCCTATCTCGGCAAGGGACCAAAAGTGCTGCTAGGCGGCAAGGCGGAAAACGGATTCGTCGAGCCCACCATCCTCGACATCTCCGACCGTGACGCACCACAGGTCCGTGAGGAGATATTCGGCCCGATCCTGTCGGTGCTGACGGTCGACAATTTCGATGAGGCGATCGCGCTCGCGAACGACACGCAATACGGGCTCGCCGCCTCGATCTTCACGTCGAACGCCAAGCGGGCGATCCGTGGTGCGCGGGCGATCCGGGCCGGGACGGTCACCGTCAACAGCTTTGGAGAGGGTGACATCTCGACCCCCTTCGGCGGCTTCAAGGCGAGCGGCTTCGGCGGCCGCGACAACGGTATCCAGGCGCACGATCAGTACACGCAGATCAAGACGATCTGGATCGACCTTTCCGACGACATCGACGAGGCCGTGGCTTGACGATCAGAACCGCGCGCCGGTTGCCGGCCCACCGGGGACCTGCCGCATGGAGCGCCATCCTGCCGGCGCAGGAACAGCCGGACGTGCTTGCCACCACGCTGACCGCCGATTTCGCGGTGGTCGGGGCGGGCTTCGCCGGGCTTTCGGCGGCGCGGCGGCTGAAGCAGCTCCATCCGGCCACCCGGACCGTCGTGCTGGAAGCCGGAAGGCTCGCGGAGGGCGCATCCGGCCGCAATTCCGGCTTCATGATCGACTTGCCGCACGACCTCTCATCGGAGGACTATGCCGGACAGGGCGTGGAGAGCGACCGGGCCATGATCGCGCTCAACCGCGCCGCGATAGCCTTTGCGCGACAGGCGGTCGAGGACTACGGCATCGCCCCGGCTTTCTTCGACCCCATAGGCAAGGTGAACGGCGCGGCGA
>JBARWP010000278.1:0-2605 GCA_049646905.1 Pseudaminobacter sp.
CGGAACGGCGGCATGCTTCCTGCTCGCCGATGACGAGAACGGCCTTGACCAGCGCGCCGACAGGGCAGCGTCATGAGCGGCGCCGGCTATATCTCCGATTTCCGCGCCGATGGCATTGGTGAAGCGCATCTGCTCGCAAGTGAGAAGAGCGTGAGCGCATATGCGCCGCTCGTCTGCCGCTGGCCGCAGGGCAGGGTGCCGGAAGGCTTCGTGGTTTTCTGTCACGGGCTGGGATCGAATGGCGGCGAGTATGCAGCGCTCTCGAGGGAATGGGCCTCGCGCGGCTATCTTGTCATCCACCCCACATTTTCAGACTGGATCGTCGCCGTGGCGAAGTCGGAACCGGAACTCGGCCTCGATCCGAGGGTCGATCTGGCCGGCTGGACAGCCATGCCCGATGTGAAGGCGCGGCTGCACGAAATTCTCCACGCGCCCGAGCGGTGGCTGGCACGGATCGAGATCGTGCGCGCGGTTCTGGCGATGCTGCCGCGTATTTTCGAGGAAAGCTGCGGCACGCTCTCCAAGCCGTTGCGGGGCGCGATTGCAGGGCATTCCTTCGGTGCCTACACCGCACAGCTTCTGGCGGGCGCCGAGATCGACCTGCCGGGCGGCGGGACCGGCCGCTTCCACGACGATCGGTTCAGCGCGGGGGTTCTGTTGAGTGCGCAAGGGCGAGATCAGCAGGGCCTGCGCGACGGTTCATGGCAGCATATGAGCGGCCCGGTGCTGACCGTGACGGGAACGCTCGACAGGGGTGCAAAAGGCGGCGACTGGCACTGGAAGTCCGAGCCCTACACCTTCTCTCCCGCCGGCGGAAAATATCTCGCCGTGCTTGAGGAGGGCGACCATTTCCTCGGCGGCTTTGCCGAAGGAGGAGTAAAGCGGCAGGTTCCGGGGCAGCGCAAGGCAGTCGAACAGCTCACGCTCGCATTTCTGGACGCGCATGTGCGTTGCCGCGAGGCTGCGTCAGCATGGCTCGGTTCGATAGGCGATGCGGTGGGTGAGTGCCGCCTTCTGTTCCGGAGAAAGTAGCCGTCATGCCGCCGCGGCCGCCACAGGATTTTTCGAGGACGGCAACGCCGTGCGCCAGCAGGGCGATGCCCGCCCCATTCCCCCGCCCCATTCCAAGGAGCAACCTGATGTTTCAGCCCCTTGCCGGCATTCGGGTGATCGATCTCACCCAGGTCCTCGCCGGGCCTTATGCCGCCTATCAACTCGGCCTGATGGGGGCCGATGTAGTGAAGATCGAAACGCCCGGCGCCGGTGATTGGTCGCGCACGAACGGCACCGTCCCGGAACTGAATGCAGAAGGCATGGGGCTGGCTTATCTGACCCAGAACGCCAACAAGAAATCGGTGACCCTGAACCTCAAGTCCGAGAAGGGCCTCGCCGTCATGAAGCGCTTGATCGAAGGCGCGGATGTGTTCATCGAGAACTTTCGGCCCGGCGCAGCCGCGCGGCTCGGCCTGCCGTTCGAGGTGGTGCGGGAAATAAATCCGCGTATCGTCTACTGCTCGATCTCGGCCTTCGGCCAGGATGGCGAGTTCAGCCATCGCCCGGCCTATGACCATGTGGTTCAGGGCATGTGCGGGATCATGAAGACCACGGGAACCCCCGATACCGGACCGCAAAAGGTAGGTGCTCCCTATGTCGACTACGCGACCGGATTGAATGCGGCCTTTGCCATTGTTTCAGCGTTGCACGAGGTCAGGCGGACCGGAGAGGCGGTGCATCTCGACGTGGCAATGCTGGACACCGCGCTGATGCTGATGGCGTCGCTGGTGACGAGCCATCTGTCGGGTGGCTGGATGCCGAAACCTTCGGGTAACGAAGCATGGAGCCAAAGCCCGTCATCAGGGGCATTCGAGACCAAGGACGACCTGCTGATGATCGCGGCCAACAATGACAAGCAGTTCCGCGCGTTGTGCAACGGGCTGGGTCGCCCCGACCTGCTTGCGGATGAGCGTTGGAGCGAACCTGAGGCCCGCAGGCGGAATGCGGCCTCGCTGAGAGCTGAACTCGTCGCAATTTTTCGTACCGACACTGCGCTCAACTGGGAAAAGGCGCTGGATCATGCGGGCGTTCCGGCGGCGAAAGTCCGCTCGCTGGACGAGACGTTGGCCGAAGAACAAGCGCGCACGCGCGCGGTTGCCCATGCAATGCCGTGGAACCGCGAACCGCGTGAGATCCATCTCCCGACACTGGGCTTCAAGGTCAATGGGGCGGTGATTGCACCGACCAAGCCGCCGCCGGAACTCGGCCGCGACACGCGCGCGGTGCTCGAGAAGCTGGGGTTTTCGGCGGCGGAATTGAGTGTGCTTGCGCGCGAGAACGTCATCTGAGCGATCCGCCAGCGGGACTGCCCGACCCCGCCATAGACGGCGATGGCATGGGTGAAGGCCGCCTCGACCTGCCTCGGGTCAGTCCGGGGACGAGAAGCAGACGATCACCCGCTCGAAGCTGCCCTCGCCATGTCGGGCAGTGACCGCGCCGCGTAGCAGCGGCGCGTCTGCTTTTTTCCGGCTCCGAACTACGCCCCGACAGGGAAACTCGTTTTCTCGAACCACTTCCACAGATACGGGGCAAGGCCCCGGTCCACATGCAC
>JBARWP010000279.1:0-8653 GCA_049646905.1 Pseudaminobacter sp.
GCGATGCCCTTGCCGGCGATGTCGGGCGCGGAGCCGTGCACCGGCTCGAACAGCGAGGGGAAATTGCGCTCCGGATTGAGATTGGCCGAGGGGGCGATGCCGATCGTGCCGGTGCAGGCGGGGCCGAGGTCGGACAGGATGTCGCCGAACAGGTTGGAGGCGACCACGACGTCGAAGCGATCGGGGTTGAGGACGAAGTGGGCGCACAAAATGTCGATGTGATACTTGTCCCAGCGCACATCGGGAAAGGCCCCGGCCATCTCTTCCACCCGCTCGTCCCAATAGGGCATGGTGATCGAAATCCCGTTGGACTTGGTGGCCGAGGTGAGGTGCTTCTTCGGGCGCTTGCGGGCGAGGTCGAAGGCGAATCGCAGGATACGGTCGACGCCGACCCGGCTCATCAGCGTCTCCTGCACGACGACCTCGCGGTCGGTTCCCGGAAACATCCGCCCGCCGATCGAGGAATATTCGCCCTCGGTGTTTTCCCGCACGACCAGAAAATCGATGTCGCCCGGCTTGCGGTCGGCCAGCGGTGAGCGCACGCCGGGCATGAGGCGAACAGGGCGAAGATTGACATATTGGTCAAATTCGCGCCGGAACTGGAGCAGCGAACCCCAGAGGGAGATGTGGTCGGGCACCGTTTGCGGCCAGCCGACGGCGCCAAAGAAAATGGCGTCATGGCCGCCGATCCGATCCTTCCAGTCCTCCGGCATCATGCGCCCATGCTCCTGATAATAGTCGCAGGAGGCGAAATCGAAGTGATCGAAGTGAAGGTCGAGGCCGAATCTGGCCGCCGCGGCTTCGAGGACGCGAACGCCTTCGGGCATCACCTCCTTGCCGATCCCGTCGCCGGGAATGACCGCTATCCTGGATTGCCTGGCTGTCAACGGAAGTCCTCCCTATAGATTGTCGCCCAGGAGTGCGGTGCAGACCGCCTCTGTGACCTGGTTTGTCGTCGCGGTGCCGCCAAGATCTGGCGTGTGCAGCGAAGCATCCGCCGTGACGCGCTCGATGGCGCGCATCAGCCTTTGTGCCGCCGCGGCTTCGCCGAGATGTTCCAGCATCATCACCGCGGACCAGAACGTCCCGACGGGATTGGCGATGCCCTTGCCGGTGATGTCGAAGGCCGAACCGTGGATCGGCTCGAACATCGAGGGAAACCGCCTGTCGGGATTGAGATTGGCGGTCGGCGCGATGCCGATCGACCCGGCAAGGGCCGCCGCCAGATCGGAAAGGATGTCGGCATGCAGGTTGGTGGCGACGATGGTGTCGAGCGAGGCGGGGTTGAGCGTCATGCGAACGGTCATGGCATCGACCAGCATCTTGTCCCAGGTGACATCGGGATAATCGCCCGCGACTTCGCGGGCGATGTCATCCCATAACACCATGCCATGGCGCTGGGCATTGGATTTGGTGACGACGGTCAAGAACTTGCGCGGGCGCGAGCGGGCCAAGTCGAAGGCAAAGCGCATGATGCGCTCGACGCCGGCGCGCGTGAAGATCGCAACTTCGGTCGCGACCTCCTCGGGCAGGCCACGGTGGGAACGGCCGCCCTGGCCGGCATATTCGCCTTCGGAGTTCTCGCGGACGATGACCCAGTCGAGATGCTGCGGCTCAACACCACGCAGAGGGCTTTCGATGCCGGGTAATATGCGTGTCGGCCGCACATTGGCATATTGGTCGAGCGGCTGGCAGATGGACAGGCGCAAGCCCCACAGCGTCAGGTGGTCGGGCACGTCGGGCGCGCCGACGGCGCCGAAATAGATGGCGTCGAAGGATTTCAGGAGATCCGAACCGTTTGCCGGCATCATCTCGCCGTAGGCCTTGTAGTAGTCCGTCCCCCAGGCGAACTCCTTCACTGCGAGATCGAAACCGCCATCGCGCGCCGCGCAGGCCGCCAGCACGCGCAGGCCCGCCGCTATGACCTCCTTGCCGATACCGTCCCCGGGAATGGCGGCAATCCGGTAGTTTCGCATGTGATCCCCTTCCTGTGCAGGCTGACGGATTATCCGATGCCGAACCGGATCAAAATTGTCAATTAAAAACTGTTGACAATTTTGATGATGAGGGATGATGTATCGATACGGCGCCGGGACCGGTGCCGATGCGAAGGAGGAGCATGATGTCGTCGCCAGCAAGCGAACCCTCACCCATGATGCCGCAGCTTCCGGAGGATCACCCCGGCCTGATGGACGGTTTCCGCTATGAGCGGGTGCGCACGTCGGGCGCGGAGATCAATGTCGCGATAGCCGGGGAGGGGCCGCCGCTGCTGCTCTTGCACGGCAACCCGCTGACCCATGTGAGCTGGCACAAGGTTGCGCCGACACTGGCCAGAAGCTTCACCGTCGTTGCTGCGGATTTGCGCGGCTATGGCGACAGTTCCAAGCCCGATGGCGGGCCGGACCATGCCGCCTACTCCTTCCGCGCGATGGGCGAGGACAATGCCGAGATCATGTCGCATTTCGGCTTCGAACGGTTCCAGGTCGCCGGCCACGATCGCGGTGCGCGCGTCGGATTTCGCATGGCGCTGGACTTTCCGGAGCGGGTCGAGCGGCTGGCCGCGCTGGACATCGTGCCCACCTATCATATGCTGACGGACGTCAAGCTCGGCTGGGGCATCGAAGCCTATCACTGGTTCTTCATGGCGCAGACCGCACCTTTCCCGGAGAAGCTGCTGTCGGCCGATCTCAACTATTACATGGACTACAAGCTGAACAAGAAAGGTGTCGGGCTGGAAATATTCAGTCCGCAGGCGATGGCCGAATACAAGCGCTGTGCGACGCCGGAACAGATACATGCCGTCTGCGAGGACTATCGCGCAACCATCGGGGTCGACCTGGCCATGGACACCGCCGACTTCGGAGAGCGGACGATCGATTGCCCGGTGCTCGTGCTTTGGGGCTCCAACAGCCATTGCGGTCGCCATTTCCGGCCACTGGAGGCCTGGGCGCCCTGGGCTCCTGACCTGCGGGGCGGGGCGCTGCCCACCGGCCACTACCCGCAGGAACAGAGGCCGGATCTCGTCTATGAGGTGCTGTGGAAATTCTTCACCGGCCGGGACCCATCCGAATGAACATTTCGGATTTTCGGCCTTATGGTAATCTGTTGACAATCTGCAATTTCACTCATAGGTTTTGCGAAAAGACGACGGAGCGGTCCTTTAGCGGACTCCGTCACACGGGGAGGTGTGATGTCGTTTCTTGAACTGGATGGCCTGGCCAAAAGCTATGGCGATCTGACTGTCGTTAAAAACGTCAATCTCTCGGTCGACAAGGGAAAGCTGGTTTGCCTGCTGGGGCCTTCGGGCTGCGGCAAGACGACGACGCTTCGGCTCATTGCCGGCTTCGTTCCGGCCAATGCCGGGTCGATCCGGGTCGGCGGGCAGACGGTTTCCTCGGCGCATTCGACGGTGCCTCCGGAAGCCCGGAACATGTCGATGATCTTCCAGAGCTATGCGCTTTGGCCGCATATGACGGTGTTCCAGAACGTCGCCTACGGCCTGAAACTGCGCAAGGTGCCGCCTCAGGAAACCGCCGCGCGCGTGCGCACCATTCTGGCGGCCACGCAACTCACCCCGCTGGAGGGCCGCTATCCCGGCGAACTCTCCGGCGGCCAGCAGCAGCGCGTTTCGCTGGCGCGCGCCCTGGTGGTCAAGCCGGAAATCCTGCTTCTCGACGAGCCGCTTTCCAATCTCGATGCCAATCTGCGCGAGGAGATGCGCTTCGAGATCAGGCGGCTGCACGACGAATTCCGCTACACCACCGTCTATGTGACGCACGACCAGGTCGAGGCCATGACGACGGCCGATATCATCGTGGTGATGAATGACGGCAGGATCGAGCAGGCGGGAAGCCCCGAGGACATCTACCAGCGGCCGCAGACGGAATTCGTGGCCCGCTTCATCGGCGGCACCAACATATTGAAGGGGCAGAAGGGGGACGGCGATGTGGTCGTCTGCGACGGCGACGTCAAATTGCGCTGCGCCAGCGGTGAGTTTGCCGCGCAGGGACAGACCTCGGTTTCCATACGCCATCACGATATCCAGCTTTCCGAAAAAAAGCCGACGAGTGCCGACACGAACTGGGCGACCGGAACCGTTGCCCGCCAGATCTATCTGGGTTCGCACCGCGACTATCTCGTCTCGCTGCCCGGTGGAGAAACGGTGCGCACCATCGCACCGGTCGATGTCGCGATCCCGGTTGGTCAGCAAGTCTGGCTGAATTTTCCGCCAGACCGCTGTCGGGCGCTCGCGCAATAAGTGGAGGAAGGAAACATGTGGACTAAACGGATAACCGCCGCGCTTTTCGCGGTAGGCATGATGGCCTCGCCGGCCATGGCCGAGGCACCGGCGCCATATCAGGTGACGCCGGAGCTCGAAGCGGCGGCGAAGGCCGAAGGAAAGGTGGTCTTCTACACCGCCACGGACGTGACGGTGGCCGAAAAGCTCGCCGAACTGTTCAAGACGAAATATCCCGAAATCACCGTCCAGGTGGAACGGGCCGGCTCGGAGCGCGTGTTCCAGCGCATCGGGCAGGAATATTCCACCGGCATCTACAATGCCGACGTCATCGAGACCTCGGATGCGGTGCATTTCGCCTATTTCAAGCGCGAGGGCTGGCTGGAGCCGATGGTTCCGCAGGAGGTGGCGGACAAGTGGCCTGCCGACGAGCGCGATCCCGACGGCTATTTCGCGGCCTATCGCGCGCATCTTTCGGTCATCGCCTATCGCTCGGACCTCTTGCCGGATGCCGAGGCGCCCAAGACCTGGGAAGACCTGCTCGATCCCCGCTTCAAGGGAAAGATGGTGAAGGCGCATCCCGGCTACAGCGGCACGGTGATGACCGCGACCTTCGCGCTCACCAACCTGCTCGGATGGGACTATTTCGAGAAGCTCGGCACGCAGGACATCATGCAGGTGCAGTCCTCGACCGAGCCGCCGAAGAAGCTTGCGCAGGGCGAGCGCGTGCTTGAGGTCGACGGCAACGAGTACAACGTCTTCCGTCTGCAGGACGAGGGCGTGCCGATCAAGATCGTCTATCCGGAAGCGGGCACGCCGCTTGCGGTCGGCAACGCGGCCGTGCTGGCGCACGCGCCCAACCCCAACGCAGCCAAGCTGTTCTATGCCTTCCTGTTCTCGCTCGAGGCGCAGCAGCTCAACAGCGATTTCGGCGGCCTGCGCTCGTTCCATCCCGACGTGAAGGAAAAGGAGACGCGCCAGCCGCTGACGCAGATCAAGCTCCTGCACTCCGACCCTGCCCAGCTCGAGCCGGAGATCCTCACGATCAAGTCTCACTACGAGAAGTATTTCGGGACGTGAGGGCCTGATCCCCGGAATATCGTATCCCCGCCGGCTGCATTCCGGCGGGGCATGCCCCACGCATTCAGCCCGGTATGAGGACAATGACCAGCATCGCACTCCCTCAAGGCGCGCAGCGCCGCGGCATCGACCTCTCCTGGCCCACCTTTGCCCTGTTGACCGTGGTGCTGAGCATCCTGGTCATCCTGCCCCTGTTCTGGCTCATCTATTACAGTTTTCGCAGCGATGCCGGCGGCGGCGCGACGCTCGACAATTTCGTCGCCCTCGTCACCGATCCGACGCTGGTGCGCGCCTATGCGCTTGCGGTCGGAATGGCGCTCGGCGTCGGCGCCCTGGCCTGCCTGATCGCCACCCCGATGGCGTGGCTGGTGGCGCGCACCGATTTGCCGGGCCGCCGCCATATCCGCATGCTGGTGACCGCCTCCTTCGTGACGCCGCCGTTCCTCGGCGCGATCGCCTACGAGATCATCGCCGCCCCCAATAGCGGCATCGTCAACATCCTCTATCGCTATGTGTTCGGCCTCGATGCCGGCGCGTATCTGGTCAATATCTACACCTTCACCGGGCTCGTCTTCGCCATCGCTTGCTTCACCTTCCCCTACGTGTTCACGCTGGTTGCCAATGCGCTCGACCGGGTGCCGGCCGACCTTGAGGATGCTTCTTCCATCCTCGGCGGAAGGGCGTTGACGACCTTGCGAAAGGTCACGATCCCGATGGTGCTGCCGGCCATTCTCGCCGGCACGCTGATTGCCGTGCTGCAGGCCCTGACGATGTTCGGCTCGCCGGCGATCCTGGCGCTGCCGGCCGGCTTCCACGTCATCACCACCAAAATATGGAGCCTGTTCCAGTTTCCGCCGCGCCTCGGGCTGGCGGCCGCCTCCGCGCTGCCGCTGCTGGTCATCACCATGCTTCTCCTGCGCGCGCAGAAATCCATCCTCGGGCGCAGAGGCTACACCGTGCTGGGCGGCAAGAGCGGCGCGCCGCGGCTGACCAGCCTCGGGCCGTGGAAATGGGCTGCGCTGGCTTTCGTCTATGGCGTTCTGTGCCTGACGATATTCTTTCCCTATGCGGCGCTCATCAAGACGGCGTTCACGGTGACGGTCGGCGACCCGATCAACTTCGACACGCTGACGCTGCGGCACTGGAACTTCGTGCTGTTCGACTTCTCGGCAACCCGCCTGGCCTTGTACAACACCATCCTGCTCGGCTTCCTGACGGCGACCGTGGTGACGGCAATCGCCCTGGTGGTGTCCTATCTGGCGATCCGCAAGACGATCCCCGGCGCGAAATATCTGGGCTTCCTCGCCACCGCGCCGGTGGCCATTCCGGGCATCGTGCTGGGTGTCGGCCTTTTCCTGAGCTATGCCAATCCGACCTTCCAGCTCTACGGCACGCTTTGGATCCTGCTGATCGCATTCATGACGATCGAACTGCCCGCGGGCTATCAGCAGATGTCCTCGGCATTTGCAGGCGTGCATCCCGAACTGGAGGAGGCCGGCCGCATCCTTGGCGCCTCGCGCTTGCGCACGCTTTGGGAAATAACCGCGCCGCTGTTGCGCACGAGCGTCGTCGCCTCATGGTGCTTCGTCTTCGTCGGAACGATCCGTGAATTGTCGGCAACCATCCTGCTCACGACCGCCAACACCAAGCTGGTGTCGGTGATCATCTACGACCTCAACGAAAGCGGTGATCTTGGCGCGATCTGCGTGCTCGGCATCCTCTTGCTCGTCGCATCCTTCGTCGTCGTCTTTGCCGCCAACCGGGTTCCGGTGCTCGGCGGCGCGCAGATGAATGCCCGTGGCTAGACTACTGCGACGACCTGCGGCTGTGTGTTCGTGCAGGTTGGTCGTCGCTTTTCATTGTTTTTGTTGCTAAATAGGATGAGAAGGGTTCACAGAAGGGCGGATCTCAACTACGCGCCACAAGCCCCTCGTTCTGGAACTCACGATGGTTTTGGATGCCGGACAACCTGAATCAGTCATCTAATTTCTCCGCGATCGATTTTCTTCGCACCCGCTCTCTCGCCAATGTCGTCCAGGCGGAGATCGAGCGCATGATCGTCGATGGCGAGTTGAAGCCCAATGAGCGCGTCAACGAAAACGGCCTGTCGCAGCAACTGGGCGTCAGCCGCGGGCCGATCCGCGAGGCGTGCAGCGCGCTGGCGGCGATGGGGCTCATCGAGATAATCCCCAATCGCGGCTTCTTCATCCGCGCGCTGTCGAACGACGAGGCGCAGGACCTTTCGGAAGCGCGCGCCGCCGTCTTCGGCTGCATGGCCATGATGCTGGCCGAGCGCGTGACGGATGCGCAGATCGCCATCCTCCGCGCCTTGCTGCAGCGTATGGACGAGATCGTCGAGATCGGCGATTACCACGTCTACTATCCCGTCAATCTGGAGTTCCACAAGCAGATCGGTGAGATGGCGGGTAACAACCGGCTGCACCTGATCTACCAGAGCTTCGTGCGCGAACTGCACATCCAGCGCTATCGCGCGCTGGCGAGCCGGGACGTGCTGAAGATCTCCAATTCCGAGCACCGCGAGATCGTGGATGCGCTGGACGCCCGCGACCCGATCCGGGCCTTGACGGCCGCCCGCACCCATATCCTCAACGGCATCGTGCGCACCCGCAATGCGGGCCAGCCGGGAGAAGCGGTAGCCTCGGCTTCCGCGAAAGCGCCCCGCAAGCCGCGTACGGCCGCCGACACCACCAGCAAGTCCTGACGCGCCCGGCCTGCCGCTGCCAAAGGCGCATTTTCATACACAAGACTGTTGACAATTAACAGTTGACGCATCAATCTCCGGCTGAGATTCACTCTCCAGACATTTGCGGCCGAAGAGGAATGGCATGAACCAAAACAGTGCAATCGATGTCGAGCTGACGAAATATGTCGCCGATTTCATCGTCCGGACCAACGCCGACGACCTCTCGGCCGAACTCGTCGAACTCGGGAAGAAATCAATCCTCGACGGCTTCGGCCTGGCGCTGTCGGGGTCCGTCGCGAAGAGCGGCGAACTGGTGCGCCGCCATCTCGATGATCTCGGCCTGGGCGAGGGTGCGGCAACCGTGATCGGCGGCGGCCGCAAGGTCGCGCCGCGCTTTGCTGCCTTCGCCAACGGGGTGGGCATCCATGCCGACGACTATGACGACACGCAGCTCGCCGTTGCCAAGGACCGGGTGTACGGGCTCCTGACCCACCCGACCGCGCCGGCGCTTCCGGCCGCGCTCGCCGTTTCCGAACTGGTCAAGGCCTCCGGCTCAAGCTTCATGCTGGCCTATCATCTCGGTGTCGAGGTGGAGTGCAAGATCGCCGAGGCCATCGCGCCGCGCCACTACC
>JBARWP010000280.1:0-3176 GCA_049646905.1 Pseudaminobacter sp.
GACGAACACCTCCCGACCCTGCCAGCGGGCGACCTGGAGGATGATGTGCCCGGCCGCGCCGAAGCCGTAGATGCCAAGCCTCTTTCCGTCTCCCGCCATGACCAGCGATCGCCATCCGATCAGGCCGGCGCAAAGCAGCGGAGCCAGCGCGGCGTCTTCGCCTTCTGTGCCGAGCGGGTAGGCGAAGCGGGCATCCGCCACCGTGTGGCTGGCGAAGCCGCCATTGCGTGTATAGCCGGTGAAGAGCGGCCGGTCGCACAAATTCTCCCTGTCCGAGCGACAATAGGAACAGTCTTGACAGGAGCGGGCGAGCCAGCCGACACCGACGCGCTGTCCGAGGCGGGATGGCTCCACGCCCGCGCCCAGCGCCGCGATCCTGCCGACGATTTCGTGGCCCGGAATGAGCGGCAGCGCCGCATCCGGCAGTTCGCCGTCCACAACATGCAGGTCGGTGCGGCAGACGCCGCAGGCCGCCACCTCGATCAGCACCTCGCCTGGTCCGGGTACGGGGTCGGGCAGTTCGATTGCTTCGAGCGCTCGTCCCGGCTCTCGAAATAGCATCGCGTGCATAAAAGCGGTCTCCTTCCGCCAGATCGCAAGCCCTACGGGTTCTCGCCGACAGAGCCAGCGATCATTGCCATGCGGACAAGCTTCGAAAGGCTGGTCGCGTTCATCTTGATCATCACATTGGCCCGGTCGATCTCCACGGAGCTGGGGCTGATGCCGAGCGACTTTGCGATCGTCTTGCCGGAATGTCCTTCGATGAGACTTTCGAACACGTCGCGCTCGCGTTCGGTCAGCGTTCCAATCCGGCGGCGGTATTCGAGGCCGTCCGCCTTCTGATCTGCGTCGACGCCGCCCGGCCTCATGGCGAGGCGCACCGAGGCGAGCAGCGTCTCGTCGTCGAATGGCTTTTCGAGGAAATCAGCCGCGCCCGCCTTCATCGCCTCCACCGCAAGCGACAGATCGCCATGCCCGGTCATGACGATGACCGGCAGCGCCACGTCGAGCGCGCGCACACACTTGAGCAGTTCGATGCCGTTCATATCCGGCATTCTCACGTCGGTCACCACGCAGCCGGCGCGGATGGCGGAAACCGAGTCCAGAAAGGCGATCGCCGAGGCGTAGGCGACGGCCTCGATCCCAGCCGAGCGCAGAAGAAACGCCAGCGATCGGCGCACGCCCTCGTCATCGTCGATGACATGGATGGTTGCATCATCCTGCATCGCCGTCCCTTTCCCTCGTTGCCGCGCGCAGCGTGACGCGGAAGGTGGTCCCGCCTGCTGCGGTCGGCTCCGCCCATATCCGTCCGCCATGGGCCTCGATGATCGTCCTGCAGATCGATAGACCGACACCCATTCCGTGCGGCTTGCTGGTGACGAAGGGCTGGAAGAGCCGCGTCATGATCTCCTCGCCGATGCCGGAGCCGGTGTCGGAGACACGAATCTCAAGCATGCCTTCTTCCGCCGGCATCGTGGCGATCGCGAGCTCGCGGGGGTCAGAACCTTCCATTGCCTCGATCGCATTTCGTATCAGGTTGATAAGGACCTGCTGGATCTGCACCTTATCGGCAAGAACCAGATCATGCGACGGGTCGAATTCGTAGCGGACGCGAATGCCCCGGTCACCGCCGCCGACCATCGCGAGTGCGCTTGCCTCCTCGACGAGCTTCCTGGCGCTTTCGACCCGCTTCTCACTCTCGCCCCGGGCGACGAAGTCGCGCAGCCGGCGGATGACGTCGCCGGCACGCAGCGCCTGCTCGGCCGCATGGTCCAGTGCGTCGCGGACCATGGCCGATGCCTCGTCCGCCCTGCCTTCGAGCATACGGCGGGATCCCTTCATGTAGTTGGTGATGGCCGCAAGGGGCTGATTGAGCTCGTGAGCCAA
This sequence comes from Pseudaminobacter sp., assembly GCA_049646905.1. Classification (GTDB taxonomy): domain Bacteria; phylum Pseudomonadota; class Alphaproteobacteria; order Rhizobiales; family Rhizobiaceae; genus Pseudaminobacter. The sequence continues at coordinate 1,888 of JBARWP010000280.1, forward strand.
CGCCGACGCCATTTCGCCCATCGCCGTCAGGCGGGAGATATGCACCAGTTCCGACTGGAGTTCCTGAAGACGCGCCTCCGCCTGCTGGCGCTCGCTCAGATCGCGAATGAAGCCGGTGAAGAAGCGTTCATCACCGGACTGCATCTCGCCCACGGACAGCTCCATAGGGAACGTCGATCCGTCCTTGCGCTGCCCGACCACGATGCGCCCGATGCCGATGATGCGCTTCTCGCCGGTGCGCTTGTATCTGTCGAGATAGCCGTCATGGTTCGCACGGTAGGGCTCGGGCATCAGTAGCTTCACGTTCTGACCGAGCACCTCGCCCGATTTGCGTCCGAACAGGCGCTCGGCAGCGGCGCTGAAGGATTGTATCGCTCCGCGCACGTCGATGACGATCATTGCATCCGGCACCGTCGCGAGGATCGATTCCAGATGCGCCTCGCGCGCGGCTGCCCGCGCCCGGCTGTGGTGCGATCGCTCTCCGAACCAGGCGATTCCCGCCCCAAGGATCGCAAAGGTCAGGGTGCGTGCAATCGCGGACAACTGTGACTGGGACCCGGAATCGGTCAGCTTCGACCAGTCGTCGGTCATGTAGACGTGGCCGGCCAGACTCACCACGGTCGCGAGCAAGCCGGGGCCAAGACCACCCATCACTGCCGCGATCAGCACCGGCGGAATGAGGAACAGGTAGAGCCCTGAATCCCCCAATACCGAAGCCAGAGCGGATCGAACAAGCAAGGCGACCGCTACCAGCATCAAGGCGAACACGTAAAGCCACACACCTTCAGCCGGCAATCGCACAGATGGATCAGCTTGCGTTCCAGGAAATGAACTGGCCATATGACCTTCTGGCGACGGCAGTTGCCGACCTATGGACAAAATACGCTCATAGTCCCCAATTCGATGGGAAGTCGGGCGCGAAGGCCGCTACCATACCCGCTTCGAAGGCATCTTAGCCAGAGCCGGTGTGACCTTACCACGCAGCCCTGAGCCAGCGTACCATTCTCGATAAGGCCCGGGAGAGGATTGCAGGTTTGCCGCCGCCGCGCCGAGATCGCTGTCGATTGGGCTGTGCGTGGAAGGGATGCAGTGCGTGCAGGATGTAATTGGACTTAGCGAATGACCGGATTGCTTCAATTCAAGGCTAAGATGAAATCCGGCGATCAGACTGACACGAGGACAGATCGTCGACGCTCGAAGCGGAAAGGACAGGTGACAGCATGGACCATCGGCCCACGGCACTGGATGAATCTTTGTCCGTCGCAAGACCTGCTTGGCACGCTCTTGAG